>JABFSN010000048.1 GCA_013140575.1 Phycisphaerales bacterium
CTTGGCCGACGAACTCATCGCGTCCCTGGTCGAAATGCGGTCCAGCGAACCTCTACTCCGATCGTTCATTCATACAACCAAACTCAAACTGTAGACCGTTCTATTATGAAGGCGAAGATCAATAGTACGGACCCCTGAGGGATCCCGTTCGTCTGACCGTGTCGCATATCCTGCATACAGTCATCAATCACGTTGCCGATGAGCGACTTGTCGTTGCGTTTAGTCTTCGCCACGTCGCGATCATGGATGGCCCAGGCGATGGAGTGCGTATAAATGGCTGCATAGCAGTCGGTGATGTCGGCGAGCAAGAGGAACTGATAATCCAGAGCCAATTCAATGGAGCCTTGTTCGATGCCTTGCCACCATTGCGTTATCTGTGCCGCCTTGTCTCTTTGCTTTGAAAGTGACCTAGCCGGGATGCTCAGGCACTTGATATTGTCAATTGCCGCAAATTCCGCGAGCCGTTTGCGAATCGTCTTCCAGTTCGCTGCGTTGGTAATCTGCGAGACAAGCGAGATGTACAGGGCGGGATGAACCAGCTGTAGCGGTCGCCATGCGTACCGGCCATCCTTGTTGTCCAGCATCGCATAGTTCACACCTTCGTGCTTACGCGGGCTGCCCTGTTGTAGGTCCAACAGGCGTTGCCCTTCAAGGGTCTTTGCCACGCGTCGCAGCAGGGTGGCGAATTGAAAATACGTCGGCAATTCGATGCGGCTGTAACTCTCCGGTTTGAGCAGGAATGCCCGTGCTTGCGTACTGGTCATGTCGAGGAGCGATTGCTGCTTGGGTCGCGCGGGTTTCTTAGCCAACAGTGTCCTTATTTCGGCGGCCATCCGTTCTCCACCCTCGCCCGGCGGCGGGTGGCATGCTCTCGCGGTACTCAGCGTGAGCATGCTTTCCATCCGGCGACGCTCGACCGGCGCCAATGCTCCGGCCGTACGACCAGGCCCGCTCGATCTACTTCAACCGCTCCAGTTTGCCCTTGCGTTTCACGATGTTCTTGTAGTCCCATTGGATTTCGATCGACTTGGCCAGCCACCGCTTGAGGTTCTTCGCGGAGATTTGATCTTCGGCCGTGAACCGGGCTTCGGCCGCCTTGAAGCTGCCCTCGGGCGCGAGGCCGGGCTCGTCGAACGATTGGCCGCTCCAGAACAGCAGGCGGATGCAGTCCTTGAGTTTGCTGTAGCCGACGATGGGGTTGCCGTCCAGGAACCATACCGGGTGCCGGTGCCAGACCTTGCTCTCAACGCCCGCCTCGCCTCTTCCGGTCAGGTGTCGATTGATGGCACTGGCGAGTGCATCGCAGATGCGACTGTCGTCGGCCGATTGAGCCGCGTTGTACGCGAGGATGTCCGCGTGGGTCGGCGTGCGCGATCGTTGCATCGAGGTGCCGCGGCGCGATGGCGGTGCGGTTTTTTTCGCAATGCTCGTCGCCCCGACTTTCGCGGACTTCTTCGCGCCCTTGGCCATGCGTCCTCTCCTGCAAGCGCCATCATAGAACTGTGGAGCGCGTCGCTCCGACGGATGCGGCGTAATATCTCGCGGGCTCGGGGGAATGTCCAGCCAGGCGGGTGGCATGCTCTCGCGGTACTCCGCGTGAGCATGCGATCGGTCGCGGTGTGCCGCCACGGGCAAATCGGAGTGGCGCCACGCGTCACTCCAGCACAAACTCCGCGATCTCCCTGGCCACGAACCGCTCGGTTTCCTCTCCCATGCGATAGCCCACGCACCAAAAGCCGCACTTCTCCAGGATGCGATGCGACGGGGCGTTGGTGCGGGCCGCGGTCGCGTGCAGCGGGCGGCGGCGTTCCTCGCTGAGGAACATCAGCAGAGCGCGCGATGCGATGCCCCTGCCCCAGTGGGCCCGCGCGATCCAGTACCCGACGGCGTCGTGTCCGTCGGCCGGAAAGCGCGAGATGCTGCCCACGACCTTGAACCCGCCCCCACGCTCGTCGTCAATTTCGATCACTCGCGCGTTGACGCCCGGATCGGCGAGGTTGCGTTCCCACGCCGCGAAGAACGCCTCACGGGTGCGCGGCTTGGTCCCGGCCATGTGGTTGGATTCAGGGTCGGTCTGGATTTCGAACAGGGCAGGCAATTCGTCCGGCCCCACGGGGCGGAGGCGGATCGCGTCGGCACGGTCTTCGCGGCGGGTGGGGGGGTCGGTGGGGTGCATCGGGCATCCTAGTGGTCGGAGCACGTTCGCCGGACGATCGCGAGGTTGACCCTCTCGACGTACGCCATCGGAGTCGAAGCGCGGGTTTTCGCGTCCGTTCGCAAGATTTGGCAAGACCTCCACGCGGCCGCCTGTATACTACGCGTGTCCGTGCTGTCAACGGTTAACAGCCTATCCCAGAGACCCCCTCACCCTGCCCTCTCCCCCGAGTACGGGGGAGAGGGGAAAGAGGGGACGACGATTTTGGGATAGGCAGTAAGCACAATGCAGTAGAACCTGGAGAAACCCATGACACGAAGCGTCCCATGCGTAACACTATGTTTTCTCGGCGGAGCTGCGTCAATGTATGCCGCGAAGGCCGGCGACAATCAAGAAAAAGGAGATGCACAATTGAGGCTCGGTAATTTTTCGGTCAGCCTGACCGTCAAGGACATCGCCGCATCCCGCGCGTTCTACGAGAAGCTCGGATTCCGGAAGTGCGGCGGGGACGAGGCCAAGAACTGGTTGGTCCTCCAGAACGAGACCGCCACCATCGGCCTCTTCCAGGGGATGTTCGACAAGAACTCGTTGACCTTCAACCCGGGGTGGGACCGGACCAAGACCACCTTGCCCGACTTCGACGACGTGCGAGAGATCCAGCGCCGACTCAAGGCCCACGGCCTGCCCCTCGCAACCGAGGCCGACGAATCAACCTCCGGGCCCGCGTCGCTGACGCTCTTCGATCCCGATGGGAATCCGATCCTGATCGATCAGCACGTCCCCAGCCCGCGGAAGTGACGATCAGCATCGCCGCCCCACCGACCTCGCCCGGCCGACCCGCTGTGGTTTAGGGTTGCGCGGTCGTCCCACGGAGCCCGGCACTTCACTTCCGCAAGGCGACACGCTCGACGAAGCTCCACTCGCCGGTTGGGTGAAGCAAGCCGGCCGATGGCCCGGCGGAGCTGGGGAATTTATTGCCTGACGACCGTGATGACATTATGCGCATGAGGACGACACGGACGTTCGACGGTTGGGAGGATGGCTGTGCGGAGCGCAGGAAACCCGGCCGGTCGGAATCGGAACCACGTCGCATGCCCGTGAACGGGCGAGTTTCTCAACCGCATTCGAGCAGATAATCGAGGAAGAACAGGCGTTCGTCGAGGCCTTCGACGGGGTGGGCGACGTCGGAATAGTCCTCGACCGCGATTCGCCGGGCGGCGGCGTT
Source organism: Phycisphaerales bacterium (assembly GCA_013140575.1). Lineage (GTDB taxonomy): Bacteria > Planctomycetota > Phycisphaerae > UBA1845 > UBA1845 > JABFSN01. Next base: position 3,381 of record JABFSN010000048.1, read on the forward strand.
GAGGGCGGCGCGGAGCTGGTCGCGGCTGAAGAGTGTCAATTTGTGGCACTCGCTGCCGGTCGGTCCGTCGACGAACTGCCAGGCCGGGGTATGGGGCGCGTATTTGACGACCGGGGTGCGCAACAGGGCGACGTAGCGCCGGGCGACGCGGACGACTTCGCGCAACGCGCGGGGCCAGTCGGCGACGTAGGAGAGCACGCCGGAACACAACACGACGTCGAACGCGGCGTCGTTGAAGGGCAGTGATTCGGCGGCGCCGACGTGAAACACCAGGCCGGGGTGGGCCTGGCGGCAGAGGGTCGCCAAATCTCCGGTCAATTCGAGACCTTCGTATTGCCAGTGACACAGCGGGGGAGCGGCGTCGGCCAACACGCCCGCCCATCGTGCCGCGCCGCAGCCCACGTCCAACAGGTTGGCGCGGGGCAGCGGGATGCGCCGCAGCAGCGTCAATCCGTCGCGGGTGATGCGATCCTGAAAAAGGGAGTCGCCCTCGGGGGATTGGCGTTCGCGGCGGTAACGATCGACGACGGCCGATGCAGCCCAATCGCTTTCGGCCGGGATCGCCGCCGGATCGGTCCGGTGGCCACACGGATGGGGCGGAATGGTGGTGATCCAATTGCGGACGGCCGACGGTTCGTCGGACCGGATGGAAACGCCGGACGGCCGGGTTGCGGCGGGTGCGAGTGACAAACGGTCGTTCCTTTCGACGAATCGTCACGAGTGGAACCGTGGATTATCGGTCAATCGGGAGACGACGGCTCATCGAAAGCGGTGGTCGGCCGCGGGCGGACGCGGGAAGAAGCTGAACATGCCGGGATGCGCGGTTGGCGGGTCGAACAGGGGCCGTCGTTCGGCCCCGAGTGGATTCTCATTGCATGTTCTCGTCCCGGAACGCTCCATTGCTGCCGTTTACGGGCGCACGGAAGTGACGACGCCGCCCGAGCTGCAAGAAAGCGTGGTGGGAGTGGCCGGCGCGGGGAGCGTGTCGAGTTGCCAGCCGGGGCCGCGGATGATGGCACAGCGCCAGAATGTGTAATTGGTGGCAATGCCGTCAATCGGCGGGTAGCGGCCGATGTCGGGGGTCGGCGCCGTGTGTCCCCTCATGCGAATGGTTGCGGAGTGGCCGTCGGAGAACGCGGACTGGAAATGCGCGCTGCGACCGTGCCAGCCGTGGACGGGGCTTTCGACGCCGGCGCCCAAGACACCTGAGAGGCTCGTGCAACCCGTTACCCCGTAGTTGAGGCGCCAAGCGAATAAGCCGGCGTTTTCCATGAATTGGATCGCATTGGCGGGATTGGGAATGCGCGACAGCGGCTTGAGAAACGGCGAATTGCTGTGCAGGCGACAGGCGCCGCCGGGACGTCCGACCCACATGGCGTTGGCCGCATAGCTGTTGCCGTAGTGATCGAAGGACGAAAGCCGCGAGTTTTTCCATGCAGCGAGATGGTGTCCGGAGTATCCGGTGTCGGAAGGGCAGCGGAAAACGTCCAAGTTTAGACTGTAATCACGTTTCCAGTTAATCTGGTTTGAGCCGTCATGGTCCTGGAAATCGGGGAAGGCACGCCCGTATATGATCGAATTCAACGCCCGGGTCGACGGGCCTCGCCCCGCCCCTGTGCCCCACTTGGAGTACTCGGGGTCATTGCCGGATTGCGGTTCGCCCTGACCTGATTTGCCGCCCCACTCAAACATCCCCAAAGCTCCGAAGTCCAATCCGAATCGGCGGTGAACGGGGACGGCGAATTCGTTGGGATCGGTCGCGGCGTGAATGAACGAAGCCTGGCCGATTCGGGAGAGGTTGTTGAGGCAGCGGAGGGACTTGCTTTCGCGGCGGGCTTCGCCGGCGGCCGGTGCGAGCAATAGCAGAAGGACACCGACGCAGGCGCAGGTCATGACCAGTTCGATGAGCGTGAATGCGCGGCGCGGGTGATGGGAAGCGGACGGTGCGCGCCGGATTCGCGGGAAAGGATTCCCGCGAAGATGGGTGCGAGAAGGGATTCTCGCACCAGCGGTTCTCGCACAAGCGGAAGACCGCTCCCTTACGGTCGCGGCTTTGAGAGTAGAAGACCGCTTCCTTACGGTCGCGGCTCGGTAGGACGCGTCCGTAGACGTTCCGGCGAGTGCGATGACGACGGGAGACGATTGAGAGGTCATGGTCGGCGGGCCTCCGTGAGTGCGGTCCAGGTGAGCAGGTCGGCCGCGTCGATGTCGGCGTCGGTGTCGAAATCGAGGGTCGCGCAATCGGAATTGGAAGTGGGTCCGACCGAAGTGCCGTAGCAGGTCTGGAGGCGGGCCCAGTCGAGGAGGTCGAACGGGGCGGCGGGATCATCGGTCGGGACATCGAGGGACGGATGGCCGGCGAGGTGGGCGATGGACAAATCAACGGGAGCAATGCCTATTTCCGCGCCGGCGACGTCGTAGCGGTGTAAGTCGTTTTCGTTCCAGTCCGCAGCGACCAGTTCGTTGTTGCCGGTGCCGGTCAGCGCGGTGGCGCGAACGCCGACGCGAGGCAGGTCGGCGGGGCAGCATTCACCCCTACGGCCGTTCCGCAGACGGAATTGCGCGTCCCGGAGGCAGTTGAAGATCGTGGTGTCGGCGGCGTTGATCAGTTCATCGCAGTTCAGGTCCGCGGGGCGGCACCCGAACGGCACACCCACGCCGGCGACGGTCTGATTACAGTCAGCCAAAATTGCCGCGTCGGCGTCGTCGATGTCGCCGTCGCGGTCGAGATCGGCGTCGCAGAGGCAGGCGGTATTCAACGCCATGTCGCCGACGACGCTACCGGTCGCGGCGTCGAAGACGTGCAGCGTGCCGGCGTCGGTCGCGTCGGGTGCGATCAGCCGGTTGGGCATGACGGTAGCGGCGACCGGTCCATGCAACGCGACCAGGCCGCGAGCGCCGAAATCGAGCCTCGCGACCGGTCCGGTCAGCGACGTCGGCAGCACGTAGACGGCGCGGCGCAACAAGTCGGAGATGTACAAGCGCTTCCCGACGGCCACGGCGGCGCCGTACGCGCCGGAGCCGAACCATGTGCGAACGCGTTCCAGCACCTTGCCGGTCTCGGCGCTCACGCGAAGCAGCAATGGATACCGCCCATCGCCATCCAGAACGAACAGATCGTCGCCGTCGAACGCCAGGCCGCGGCTGCCGAAAACGCGGGCCTCGGGAACGGGCAGCGTGGCGATCACCTCGCCGGAGTCGGCGTCAAGCTCGTGGATTTCATTGCCGGCCGGGTCAAACGCCGCCGCGAAGACGCGATCCTGGGCTGCTGTTGTGTCCCCGGCGTCATCGGCCAATTCGGGCGGCACCCTGCGCGTCTGTAGCAAGCAGACGTGCAGTTCGTATTTTATCCGGTCAAATGGCTCGAACACGGTGCCGGCGCCGGAACAGGCGGTCATGGGGTCGTAGGCCGTGTTCTGCGGGTCGGAGATTCCAAGGTGGTAGATGCCGGGTTGGTCGAGGATCACCCGCAGGACGGAATCACTGAGCGGTTTCACGATCGCGGTGACCGAGGTGACGTTGGCGACGGCCAGTTGGACTCCGGCGGCGTCGAACAGGCGGACCAGTTTCCCTTCGAAGCTGCCGCAGAGCGTGGAATTGAGCCGTACGTCGAGCGATGCCGGGGCGGAGTCGACCCGTATGGCGATCAAGTCGACGTCGCTGCCGGCCGACGGGCACGAACCGTCGCCGATGCGACCTTCGACGCACGCGTATTCGCCTTCATCGACCAGCACAACCGGGGCGTCAGCAGTGGAATCGTCGGGTTCGAGTCCGCAACGCGGCAGTGGATGTTCGGTGACGGCCATTTCGAGGCGGTAATCGCCGGTAGACCCGGACCCGCCGTCGGCTTGCGAAAGAACCATGGGCGCGGGGTACTGGCCCGCGGGTGAAGCGGGAACGAAGGGGTCGGCCGGGGGGGCAGTTCCGGCACCGGTAACGGCGAGATAGTAGGTTTCGGGTGCGGCGGCGGGGGGCGTCAGCGCGTCCGTGCAGGTTCGTTGGAACGTGCCGGCGACATCGCCGCGCTCATCGGGTTCGAATGATTGCAATCGGCGGCCGAGGCTGTCGTAAAGATGAACGACGGGCAGAAGTGCGTCGGTCGCGGCGTCGGGGACGACATGGAAATCGAGTAGTTGGTCGAGTCCGAGGTCGAAGACAAAGAAATCGATGTCGCCGCGGGCGGCGGCGAGCAGACCGTCGCCGACGAAGGCGTGGAATCGGGCGTGGCCGGGGCCGACGACTCCGCTCGGCGCGGCCTGGAAGACGGAGTCGTTGGGTTCGTACGGGCCGGCGGCGCGGGGCATGGGTTCGACGTCTATGGACAGGTCGTAATACCCGCTGTAGCCGGTGGTAAGGTAGTAGTTGTGAGGCGGCGAAGAAGGCAAGCCGGCGGGGCTGCAGGGCGAGCCCAACGCCCAGTCGATGCCCCTGACCCCCACCCCTGCGAAACCGGGCTGGAAGACGGCCAGGCGGATGGACAAGGTTCGTTCATCAGTTCGCAATTCGTTCGTGAGGTGGAACCGGCCGCCGCCCGGGCCGACATCGACGAAGACGTCAGGATCGAGCGCGGGCAGGACGGTCGGCGCCGCTTCGACGGTAATGATGCTGGGCCGGGTGAGGCGGATGAAGTAACCGTCGATGTCCAACAGGGGATCGGGACCATCGCCCAGCAATTGGTTGCGGGCGTGAAACGGGTAGGCGTGGGGGTTGACGGGCAGGTTGGGGTCGGGGTCGGTGGTGCCTTCGATGCGCGGCGCGGGGGCAAGGTCGATTTCCAGTTCGTAGGGCTGTCCGGTGGCCGCCGCGACGAGGCCGCTGGAACCGAAAGGCTCAATATTGGGATCGATGACAATCGAGCCCGAAACCCCTACGTAATATGTCCCGGGTCGAAAAAAGTAGGTGTAAAGCACAGCGTCGGGATGGGTGGCGTCGGAGTCGCGGGCGGCCGCGATGTGCATGGCGTACGCGGGGAGATTGGGGCAGCGGGTGAACGCGCGAACCCGTCCATCGAGGTCGGGGTGCAACGAAGTGAAGCGCGCGGTCAGGAGAATGGGGAACCGAGCGGCATCGGTCAGGACAATCGAAAACAAGTCCGGGTCGCGTCCGCGATCGCGAATCGAGGTGCTTCCCGATTCCCGCCAATCGTTGATCAAGCCCGAAATCATGACCGTGCCGTCATTCAGCAGGCCGGTCGCCTGGGCGGAATTGACGACGTTGTTGGGCTCGACGTCAACGATGGGTGGGGACGCGGGCGAGTGGCGGGGGACGATCAGAATCAGGCAGGTGAGAACGAAGGCGAACGAGCACGTTCGGCCGGCGGGGCGGTGGTTCTGAACCGGGCGCCGCTCACCCAGCGAAACGCAACCGGTGACCGAGTCGTTGGTGGGATGGACGTCCTGCACCGATGGTCCTTTCGGAAATCGGATGGAATGGAACTCGTCCTTTCCGCCAAAGTCTATCGCAATGGAAGGTCGCGATCAAGAGAATTGGGCAGCGCGCGACAGAATATTAAACAATTGAGAATCGACAGGATTTACAAGATTGACACGATTAGCAGAAGAAGGGCCTGTTCGGCCTGCGGAGCCTGTATCCGGGCAATCGTGTGATTCATGGGAATCCTGGCGATCCAGCGTGATAATGTCCGGATTGTTTATGAGCATTTGCGTAGCGCAGTGAAATCGGGGTGACGGATCGGAATCGACTTCCCCGCCGCCCAAGCGGTGGTCCATTCGGCCTGGGCGCGAGAACGGATTCTCGCACCAGGAGACACGATCGTGCTGATCGCCATTGGGGATGAAAATAGGCGCAGGATCGGGCCCCGTGACCAGCGCGTTCCGTCCGCCCTCCGGGCGGCGGTAATAGAGGGGTCGTCCTCCAGGGACTGAAGTCCCTGGCTAAAATCGTGCGCCCTCCGGGCGGAAAGTGCGTCACCAACGACTGTATTCTCAGAGCAGCGGCCACCGCTGAAGCGCACGGGTTACCGACTACTGGGGGGATTGAGCGGAGACGGTGAGGCCGCAGGCGCGGCGGACGTCGTGCATGACGGACTGGGCGAGGGCGCGGGCGCGGCGGCCGGCGGTGGATAAGACGTCTTCGATGTAGTCGGGGTCGGCCGCCAATGTCTGCCGGCGTTCGCGGGCGGATGCCATTGTCTGGTCGAACAATTCGGACAGACGCGTCTTGACCTGGCCGTAGCCCATGCCGCCGGCGCGGTAACGCCGGGCCCATTCTCGCGTTTCGTCATTAGCGGCGAGGAGGCGCAAGATTGCAAAGACGTTGCACTTGTCGGGGTCTTTCGGATCTTCGACGGGCGTGCTGTCGGTCTTGATGGCCATGATGCGTTTGCGGGCGGACTTGGGATCGTCGAAGAGATCAATGGTGTTGCCGTAGCTTTTGGACATCTTCTGCCCGTCGAGACCGGGGACGACGGCGGCGTCGTTGAGCTTGGGTTCGGGACGTACGAGCGCGTCGCAGTGGTAGGTGTTATTGAAATAGCCGGCGATGTCCTGGGTCATTTCGATGTGCTGCACCTGGTCGCGGCCGACGGGGACGAGATTGGAACGGTAGATGAGGATGTCGGCGGCCATCAGGAGGGGGTAACAATAGAGACCCATGGTGGGGGTGATGCCGTGGGCGACTTTGTCTTTGTAGGAATGGGCGCGGTCGAGCAGGCCCTTGCCGGTGACGGTGGCGAGGATCCAGGTCAGTTCGGTCACTTCGGGGACGTCGGACTGGCGGAAGAGGAGCGCCTTGCCGGGGTCCAGACCGAGGGCGAGGTAGTCGAGGGCGACGTCGCGGGTCAGGTCGGCCAGTCGCTGGGGATCGTTGACCGTGGTCAGCGAATGGAGATTGGCGATGAAAAAGAGGCACTCGTGGTGGTTCTGCAACTCGATGTGCTGGCGGATGGCGCCCAGGTAGTTGCCGAGGTGCAGCTTGCCGCTGGGTTGGATGCCGGACAGAATGCGCATGATCCGAACGACCTCTGCCCAGTACGACAACGCTGCGAGTGCGTCCGCGGTCAGGGCGTCTTTCGCCCCGATGGGGCTAATTCTCACGACGCGGACGATTCCGGGGGTGTCGTCCGCTGTCGCGGGCTGCACGCCCGGCTATTGACTGTCGCCCCTTCGGGGCTGCGAAGGGGACCGTAGCACCACCGTCCAACCAACGCCCGCCGCGCCTGGAATCGTGATGGCGTTGTGGCATGACGACGTTCCGTGATCGGTGCGGTGTTGTCAAGCGGGTTTCATTACGCACGTGAATGTCAGCGGGCGGGTCGTTTGATGAAGATGTCTCGGGGGTTGCCCGGCGGCGTGACGTCGCGAAAACCCGCTTGTTGGAACAGCGGCGCGACGCCGGTCCAGGCGAACGCGGCGGGTATGTCGCCGTCGCCGCCCGCCGATGGTCGTACGGGGTAGCCGTGGAGCGAGCGAGCGCCGCCGCGGCGAGCCACGTTGACGGCTTCCTTCAGCAGCGCGCCGGCGACGCCGTGGCGACGCCAGCCCGATCGAATGTAAAAACAGACGACCGCCCACGTGGTTTCGTCCCATTCGACGCGAAGCGCCTTGGTGCGTTCCACGCGGGGGAAATCGGCGCGCGGTCCGACGCAGCACCAGCCGACGGGTTCGTCGGCGGCGAATGCCAGGCAGCCGTGGACGTTGCCGTTGGTCACCAATTTCTTGAACGATCGCTTGTTGGGCGCCCCCTTGCTCTCTTCCCACAGCTTGCCGCCGCGCGGAAGACGCCAGTACATGCACCAGCAGCCGCCGCAGGCCCCGTTGGGACCGAACAACCGTTCGATCACCGGCCAATCGTCGGACGTCAGCGGACGGGTGACGATGGGCGGCGTGGGCACGGAGGAACGTGATGTCGAGTCGGGTTTTGACCTTGGTGTTTTCACGGGCGTCAATTCACGAGCATACCATGGCCAGCGTCAGGCCGTGCGGAGGCGGGCCTCGAGCGTGGGCTTAAGCAGCCGAAATTGGGCGGCCATCTCACCGTCGGGGTAATTCACGAGGATGGCGTCTCCCGCTTGAATGGCGGACGCGTAATCGTGGGCGAAGACGGACTCGCGGAATAAGCGGCGTAGTGAATCGGGGTCGCGGCGGACGGTGGGCGCTCCGTCGTCGGCCGGGATTGCCGTGGCGTCCATGGCCGGTTCGTCGTGGTGCAGGCGGGGGAACCCCGCGGCGGCGGCGTTGGCGGCGATGATGGGCGAGGCGTCGTGCTCGGCGCTGGTGGGGATGAAGACCGTATCGGTCAGTTCCTGCAATAGCGATTCAGACGCATCGGCCCGCTGGCGCAGTGAATCAAGTTGTTCCATTTGGGCGCCCACGACGCCGGCCAACTGCACGATGACGTGCATGCCCACGCCCATGCCGATGGACCCCAGCGCGATCCCGAAGCCGAGAAGGGCCTGAACGATGTCGCCGCGAACGGCCGAATACCAGACGTAGGCCAGGCCCAGAAATGCGTACGCGCCGAAAAAGACATAGGTGGCGATGGCGGCGTGGTGCAGCCACCGGCGTGAGATGCCGCGTTCGAACATGGGATGATCCCCTCCGTGTCGTGCGTGTTCAGCACTTCTGCCGGCGGCTCCTCCGCCCCTGCCGGGGCGGGAATTCGTGCGGGACGGAATCCACGGGTTGCGCGATGCGGCGCATCGCTCCACCCGTGGCTACCGTCCGCCGCCCCTACAGGGGCGGAAGAACAGCACGGCGCAAGCCTTCGCTAAACATCAACTCCGCTCCATTCCCTGCGTTTCAGTCACTGCGCGTTCGCCCGGCACTGTCCGGGAGATTGAGCGAAACAAATCCACGATCTTCCGGCTGGTTGAGTGCCGCCCGATCGGGCCGCTCAAAATGCTTCAAGTCGCTTTCAATCGGGATGGTCACTTCCAGCCATTCGCAGACGGCGTCCGTTTTCAATCGGGCGTCACCCAGACCGGCCGGAATCAGGACCGTATCGCCCCGTTGGAACACAAGCGATTCACCGCGACCGTACAGGATTTCGGCACGGCCGGACAGGGCCATCCAGACCAGCATTTCGCCGGTGGGAATGGTCTGCTCGACGCCCTCGACCATGCGGACGCGTTCGATGACGAACGAATCGCATCGGACCAGGCTGGTGACGGCGGTCCAGACGCTGCCCACGTGCGACCGGGGCTGCTCGGGCGGTTGGGCCGGTCCGAATTGGATGCACTGGAGCGCGTCGTCGATGTGCAGCGTGCGACCCTTGCCGGTGGATGGATCGATGCGGTCCCAATCGTACACGCGGTAGGTGATGTCGGACGGCGTCTGGATTTCAGCCACCACGACGCCGGCGCCCAACGCGTGCACCGTTCCGCTGGGCAGGTAGTAGCATGCGCCCGGTTTGACCGGTACGCGGCGCAAGGTCGACGCGACTGTGCCGGATGCGATGGCGTCGACGAATCGCGCGCGGGTGACGCCGTCCGCCAGCCCGTGATAGATGACGCCGTCCGGCTCCGTGTGCAACACGTACCAAGCCTCGTTCTTGACGCGAACGTCGCCGCCGAGCCTGTCGGCCATGGCTTGATCGGGGTGGACCTGGACGCTTAATGTTTCCTGGGCGTCGAGGAACTTGATCAACAGCGGGAATCGGCCGCCGAAGAGTTGGGCCGAACCGAGCAGGTCGCGACCCCATTCATGAACCAGGCGGCTGAGCGGCCAGCCCCGCGCGGGGCCGTCGCGGACGGCGGATTGGTCGTTTTCGAGGTCGGCGAGTTCCCAGGATTCGCCGATGGGCTCGTCGGGCGGCAGGCGTTTGCCGGCGAGCGATTCAAGGCGCCGGCCGCCCCAGATTTTGGGTTTGTAGATGGGATCGAAAACGAGCGGGCAGACATTCACGGCGTTGACTCCGTTCAGCGCGGCACGATCGTAGACGAGATGCGGCATCGCGGCAATGGCGACGGGATCGCCGTGCTTGTGTGATCCGTCATCGGGAAATACATTACCCGCGCGTGTTCGATGAAGTGCAGCGCCGCCGCGCATCAGAACCCCGGACGCGAGTCCGGGGGTACACGGGAATGATGATCGCCCGCCCGGAACACGGGTGTCGCGTTCGCGATATGGACGCCGCGGCGGCCCGCCACTGGCGTGGCGGGTTCTGATCAGAACTGCCGCTGATTGAGCTCAATAGACGGGGATCGATCCAAATGACCACACCGCCGAATCAGCCCGCGACCATCACGTTTGACGATTTCACAAGGGTCCAGCTTCGCGTGGGACGGGTCGTCGAGGCGGGCGACCATCCCAACGCCGACAAGCTGCTGGTGCTGAAGGTGGACCTCGGCGACGAGCAACGCACCATTTGCGCGGGGATTAAGGGGCACTACACGCCCGATCAACTCGTCGGGCGGAACATCATCGTCGTGGCCAACCTTGCCCCGCGAATGATGCGGGGGGTTGAAAGCCAGGGGATGCTTCTGGCGGCGAGCAATTCCGATCATTCGCGGGTGATCGTACTGACAACGGCCGAGTCCATTGAACCTGGCAGCCGGGTGTCGTAGGCACGGGAAACGACAGGGACGGGGCCACGGGCAAGCGGGTACGCTTGCCCGTGCCACCCGAAACCAAGGCGCGTGGGACCACAAATGCGCGCGCGGGATTATTCACAAAAAATCGGGATCGTCGGCGCGCTGGCGGGCGGTGGCGTCGGCGAGGGCGCGGCGTTCGGCGTCGGACAGCGAATGAATGCCGCGGGCGTGAACCTTGGCGAGTATTCGATCGATGGTCTCCGTGTCGGAGCGGCGCTGAGCCATACGCTCGCGGTGGGCGGGTGAGCGGCGCGGATCGTCGCGGCGGCCGGGGGCGAACCGGGAAAACAGGCGCGAGGCGCTGTTGGTCCACCAGCGGTCGCCCTTGAGCGCGAACCAGACGCCGAAGACCAGTCCGGCCAGGTGACAGGCGTCGCCGCCGGCGTTTTCTCCGCGTTGCCATAGATTCAGTACGTACATCCCGGCGAGAATGGCGGCCAGCGTGCGCAAGCGCATGGGAAACAGCATCCAGACGTAGACTTCCGCGTGGGGGAACAGGACGGCCGCGGCGCCCAGAACGCCGAGAATGCATCCGGACGCGCCCACTGCGGGGGCCGAGGCGAGCCAGCCCTTCATCACGAGGGCCATGAAAAACAGGCTGCCGAGGAAGCCGGCGAGCGTGTAGACGATGAAGAACTTGCGGGGTCCCCAAACGCGCTCCAACGGCGGGCCGAGAAAATACAAGGCCAACATGTTCATGAACAAATGCGTCGTGCCCCCGTGCAGATACTGGCTGGTGAGCAGCCGCCAGACCTGTCCGTGCAGGACGTACTCGACCCACATCGAACCCCATAGCGACAAGGGGCCCCGGAGATAGGCGTGACCGGGGCCGGCGAGAAACGCATCCGCAAGGAACACGGCGACGTTGATCCAAATGAGCGTGACGGCCACCGGTCGCGTGCCGCCACTGCCGAACAGGGCTCTGCGCCAGGGGCGCGGCGCGGGCGACGGGCCGCGGGCGTAGTCGCGGTCGTACCAGGTCATGGTCGCGCGTCCGAAGTGAGGAACCAAGCGGCGAGCGCGGCGATGGACTTGGCGTCGCGAATCGTGCCATCGACGACGGCGCGGCGGGCGCGCTCGACGGGCAGGATTTCGACGCGGATTTGTTCGTCGGCTTCGAGACGTTGACGGCGGAGTTCCATGTCGCGGGCGACGAAAATGTGCATCAGTTCCGTGCAGAAACCGGGCGAGGCGTAAAACTGGATGAACGGTTCGATCGTCGCGGCAACGTAGCCGGTTTCCTCCTCGAGTTCGCGGGCGGCGGCCTGAATGGGCGGTTCGGGGGGCGCCAAGGTGCCGGCGGGCAGTTCGAGCAGTTCGCCGCCGGCGGCGATGCGGAAATTGTGGACCATGACGATGCCGTCGTCGATGACGGGGATAATAACCACGGCGCCGGGATGGACGACGACGTCGCGTTGGATGGTTCGACCGTCGCGGAGCGCGTAGGTGCGGCGTTCAACGTCAAAAATCTTCGTGGAGAGAAGCGTTTCGCCGGTTCCGGCGCGTGGAGGCCGGTGTTCGTGTAAATGTGTCATTGCACCATTCCCGCCCGCACGATTGTAGATGGCGTGCGGCGCCGTCGCAAACGCACCGCATCCCGGTTCGAGGTTGTCGCCGGGAGTTAATACGCCTACGATAGCCCGACGGTGCGGTACTTGCCGGGCGGTCCGTTTTAGGCGCGTCTCCCCATGAAACGTCAGCGCGTGGTGATTCTGGGTTCGACCGGGTCCATCGGGCGAAGCGCCCTGGAAGTGCTCGCGCCCATGCGCGAGGAGTACAACGTTGTCGGGCTGGCCGGCGGATCGCGCTGGGAACGTCTCGCGGCGCAGGCGATGGAATACCATCCGGAAGTGCTGGCCATGACCGATGCGACGGCCGGGAAACGCCTGGCCACGGAAATGGGCCGGCGGTTCCGAGTGCTGACCGGTCACGACGCGATGTACCAACTTGTCGATTTGTGCGATTTCGATTGCGTGATCGTCGGAGTGGTGGGGAGCATCGTGCTGCCGGCCACGGTGCGGGCGGTGGAACGCGGAAAGCGCCTGGCGATTGCCAACAAGGAATGCATGGTGGTGGCCGGTTCGATTCTGGCGCCGCTGGCCACGGAAACCGGCGCCGAGATCATTCCGGTGGACAGCGAGCATTCGGCCGTTTTCCAAGCCATGCACGCGGGGCGGACGTGCGACGTGCGGCGGGTGATTCTGACGGCATCGGGCGGGCCGTTTCGGACGTGGAGCAGGGAACAGATGTCGGCGGCGACGCTGGAGGACGCACTGCGGCATCCGACGTGGCAGATGGGTCCGAAAATCACGATCGACTCGGCCACGATGATGAACAAGGCCTTGGAAATCGTCGAGGCGCGGTGGTTGTTCGGTCTGGCGCACGATCAGATTGACGTGGTGGTGCATCCGGAGTCGATCGTCCATTCGATGGTCGAGTTTTACGATGGTTCGGTGATGGCGCAGTTGGGGACGCCGGACATGCGAACGCCGATTCAATATGCGTTGACCTATCCGGCGCGATTGAAATGCCCGTCGGCGCGGCTGGATTTGACGGCCGCGCGGACGTTGCATTTCGAGGCGCCCGATGCGGAACGATTTCCGGCGCTGCGGCTGGGGCATCTGGTCGCGGAGCGCGGCGGGACGGCCGGGGCGGTGGTGAACGCGGCCAACGAATCGGCGGTTCAGTTGTTCCGCGATGGATTGATTCGGTTTTCGGAGATCGTGCCGTCGGTGGAGGGCGTGCTGGAGCGGCATGAATTCGTGGGTGAGCCCGGTTTGGAGGATTTGATGCGCGCGGACGCGTGGGCCCGGGAGGAGGTGTTGCGATGCACGGCTTGTTAGGGGGGACCATGGCGTTTCCGGCGGCGATCAGCGTGGCGGCGGTGTGGGACGCGATCTGGCCGTACCTGCTGATTTTTGTGGGATTCAGCGCGGTGATCTTCGTTCACGAGCTGGGCCATTTTATGGCGGCGAAATGGGCGGGGGTGCGCGTGGAGCGGTTCGCGATCGGTTTCTTCCGGGAGGTGTTCGGGTTCACGTGGGGGGAAACGCGTTATTCGTTCAACATTCTGCCGCTGGGCGGCTACGTGAAAATGCTGGGGCAGGAGGATTTCGACGACAAGGGCGAGGAGCTGGTGGTCCGGGACGATCCGCGCGCGTTCACCAACAAGCCGGTGGGCAAGCGGATGATCATCGTGTCGGCCGGTGTGGTCATGAACATACTGTTCGCGGGGCTGATGTTCGTCATCGTGTTCATGCACGGCGTGGACGACGAGGTGACGACCATCGGCTACGTGGTACCGGAGTCGCCGGCGGCGCGGGCCGGTCTGCAGCCGGGAGACACGGTCAAGAAAATCAACGGGCGGGAGATTCGGGAATACGACGAGATCCGGTTCGCGATCATTCTATCCGAGCCGCACGACCCCATCGACATGGAGGTGGACCGCGGCGGGAAAACCATGAACATCGCCGTGCAGCCGGAGCCCAATCAGCAGAGCAATCTGCTGCACGTGGGCATCGCACCCGCATCGACGCGGGAGGTGATGGCCGTTTTCGACGGCGACGCGGCGCAGAATGACCCGTCGAACGTCCGGCCCGGGGATGTGCTGGTCGAAATCGACGGGAAACCAGTTACCGACGAGACCGCCCGCCGGGGAATTGAACCGATTCTACGGTCGCCGACGGGCGCGCCGTTGACGGGGTTCGTGGAACGCCGAAACGCGGCGAAGCCCGATGCTCCTGCGGAACGCGTGGCCGTCAAGATACCCAACGAGATGGTGATCGAGCCGAGCGAGCCGCTGAGCGACCAGTACACGCGAAACGTGCTGGGGTTGATACCGCTGGTCCGCGTGTCGCAGCTCGACGAGCGCGGGCGGGCGGCGTTGGCCGGTCTGGAAGAGGGGGACGTGATCACGCGGTTCGGGCCATACCATTATCCGACGCAGGCGGAGATCATCGAGGCGATCCGGGCGAGCGCGGCCCCGCCGGAGCCGGATGCAATGGCGTCGTGGCGGGACCGATTGTATCAGGCGGTCGCGGGATACGAGGAACGAAGCATCGCCGTTCGCGTGGAACGGAAGGGGCGCCGCGAGCCGATCTGGGTGGAACTGACGCCGAAATCGCAGGGGCCGAATCGCGACCCGTTGCCGGGGTTCATGCCCAATTTCATCGCGGATGAGAATCTGCGGATCGCGGGCGTGGTGGAGACGATCCACGGCGTGGAGACGCCGGCCAAACGGGCGGGCATTCCCAAGGGGGCGGTCATCCGCGAGGTGAACGGGACGGCGGTGGGGCGATGGTACGAAGTGGCGGAGCAGTTCCGGCAGTCGGCGGGCAAAACCGTCTCGCTGGCGTATGAATCCGCGGCCGGTGAACGCGCGACGGTGGATGTTGAGGTGCCGCATTGTCTGCGGACCATGCTCGGTCTGACGACGGTGGCGAACATCATCGCGATCGACAATGAAAAGCTGGTTACGGTGCAGGGTCGCGAGCGGCGGGTGAAGCTGTCGGCCAACTATGCCTATGGTCTGTATCATCTGCTGAAAGACCGTTTGGACGAGAACGGCGGCAAGCCGACGACGGTGACCGTGCGCTATCAGGAGAGGCCGGGCGCGGACGAGTTGGAGCGCGACGTCACGGTATCGGCCGACATGGTCGATCCGTGGCTGGGGCGCATTCAGTACAAGCCGATCGTATTCATGCGGCCGCAGGTGCATTTGTTCAAGGCCGACGGTCCGATCGACGCGCTGGCCATCGGGGCGAAGAAGACGGTCTATTTCGTGGTGCAGGTCTACACCATGATGCAGCGGATGATCTTTTCGCGAAGCCTGGGTCTGGAGCACATGTCCGGTCCGCTGGGGATCGTCAAGACGGGCGGCGACGTGGCGAGGGTGGGGTTTGTGCGTCTGTTGTTCTTCCTGGCAATCATCTCGGCCAACCTGGCGGTGATCAATTTCCTGCCGTTGCCGATCGTCGACGGCGGGCTGATGGTGTTTTTGATCATCGAGAAGATCAAGGGCTCGCCGGTCAGCCTGAAGATCCAGGTGGCCACGCAGATGATCGGCCTGTGCCTGCTGGGCGCGGCGTTTTTGTTTGTGACGTTCAACGACGTGGTTCGGCTGTGGGGATAGCCGATAGTCCGGGATGTCGGCCGAATCAAGGCTCGTCATCGACAAGCGGCGGTCGTCGAACGCGCAGGCGGCCCGGTTCGGCAACGGCGACACATCCGGTCAGGGATGCCAGGTCGGTCTCGCGCACGAATCGTTCGACCATCGAATTGACCGACATCGGTCCGAAACTGCGCGGACGAAAGAGCACGATTCCGGGATGGCGGCCGGGCGCGTATTTCCGCAGATCGGCAAATTCAAGGTCCAGGGTCAACAGCACACGGCGCTCGGAGGCGGCGGCTGCGGCTACTACGTGATCGGGTTGGGACAACAAGCCCTCGTCTTCCACTGTGATCGCGTCGTGTCCGAGCGCTGCGAGGAGCGTCTTCAGATGCCGCGAGAGGTTCTCGTCCAGCTTGAAGTTCATCGCGAGGGCGACAACTTCCAGATGTTTTCGCGGGCCATTTCCGCGGCATAGGCGGCCGCGGCATGAACGTCGTCAAGCGTCAAAGACGGGTAATGGTCGATGATGTCGGCGGTGGACAGTCCCTCGGCCAATGCGTCCAGAATGATGGCGATATAAATCCGCGTCCCCCGTATGCACGGCTTCCCGGCGCAGATTTCGGGATCGACCACGACGCGATCCAGCAAGTCCTGGTGGTTCATTCAGCCGGCCCTCAAATCGGATGACCATCGTTCATCACGCAATTCATCGCCCGATCCATCGTTCATAGTAACAAAATCAGGTCGTGACGGCAATCGAATCCGCGGCGTCCAGACCCTCTAAAAACCACGGCGTCATCCCGTCCGCCGACCGGATAAACGAAGACGCTGGGCTACCAAATCAGATAACCGATCAGCCAGACGAAGGTCAACGGCGTTCCAATTCCCATGATGGCCAGCGAGACGATGGCCGCCGTTCGATGGTAAAACAACGCGCGCCCCCGATCGCTACAGACGACGCGAATCGGTCCAATCGCGGACGCCATTGCCCACCAGCCAACCGTGACAACGATGGCAGACATGACAAACCACGGGAGCACGATTTCTTCCGGAATCGGAACGATCGCGGTTTGAGCAGCCGCGAGAATCCATACGGCCCCAAACCAAGCCCACGACGCCAGACCCAACGGTACGGCGGTAAGCGTCCACGCCGTTCGCACTGAACGGCGGAAATCGGGAAGCTCCGGCTGCCAAGCCGGGCGTCGGGCAGCAACCTGCGCCGTCCGTTTTGTCGGAAGGTATCCCAATAGGGTGACCAATATCGGCATGCATCCACAGAAGAACGTAAAAGGGCTGAAGAATTCGGGCACGCCAAGTCCCATCGTCAGACGTTCGCGTTCGACGTCCCATTTCCACGTCGCGGGTGGTCCGACGAAAAACCCGTGTCGAAACAGGTGGAGATTATGGTCAAACACGTGATCCGTCTCCTTGTTCGTTTGAACGCGGAGCACTTTTCGTGACGGATCGGTTCGCTCGTAAAACCGGGTAGTCGTAACATAGTCGACGGTAACGAAACAACCGAGAGCCACTGAAAGGAACGACAACAGCGCCGGCAAATAGAGCCAGCGCCATTCGCGGCGGCGGGCGATGCGGGTCGAGGCATCATCCGAAAGACAGTAGAGCAACCCGGCGGGCGCCTTGCGTGGTCGAACGAAGAATTGCCACGCGGCCACCCGGGTGGCGAACCAGCTCCGTACATCGGTCTCGTCAATGCCGGGTTGACGCAATCGGCCGCATTCGGGACAGGGTCGTGGAAGCGTCAGCCCGGACAGGTCGTATCCGCAGGCGAAACAGAACGGTCGCCCCCGCGAGACGGATTCGGCGGAAGGCGGCACGTGGGAATCGGCAGTGATCGGCACGACTAGCACGATAGGCATTATGCACGGGAATGACCGCCCGACGCCACACGCGTTAAATCGGCGGCGGCACCGTTGCTGAAAACCAATCCGGAGGTTTGAATGGTTCCGGGCTGGCTGATCGGACGAGTGGCATTCGAATCGGTTGGCGAATGGACTAAAGCGGCCAGCCGCGTCGTCGAGGCGTCGGCGACGATTCAGCAGGCGTGCGACGGCATGGCGCCCCCATGATCAGCAGGTGCGACGACGAGGCGGGCGCAGATGAAACCGAGCGCGGCGGCGCACGGTACCGGGCGATTCTGGCGCCGATCGCCGTGACGCTGGTCGCGGCCGCGTGGTGGGTGGCGTGGCACCCCACGGAGTTCGGGCAGCAGGATCAGGCCATTTTTCTGCCGCATGTCTACCGGGCGATGGACCCGGGCTACCTTCCGCACGACGAGTTCCTAAACGAAGGCCCGCAGCACATTGCCTTCACCCATGTGGCGGCGTTTCTCGCGCGATTCATGTCCATTGAGCGGGCGATGTACGTTCTCCGCATCGTGCAGGTGCTGGGGGTGTTCACCGTCCTGATGGCCGGTTGCCACATCTTGTTCCGCCGGCCGTTGCGCACGTTCATCATCGCCACGATTCTTTTCAATCACCGCCTGTTTCAATCAGTCGAGGGCTATTACTTCTTCACGCCCTTCGCGGGACCGGTCCCGTTGGCGTGGGCGGCGGCGATCGGCGCGTTCCTGGCTGCGATGCGAGGCCGCGTCGTCTGGTCCGCGGGACTGTTGGCCGTCGGGACGTTGTTTCATCCGCTGATCGGCGGACAGACGCTGGTGGGCATCGCCGCCGCCCAGCTTTTGACGCGGGGTTCGCGGCCCGCGGGACGAACCGTGTCGGCATTGATCGTGCTCTCCGTGGCGTTCGTCGGCGGCGCCCTGCCGTTGATTCTGCGGGATCTGCGCCTTTCGTCGAGTGGCATGACCGGCGAGCAGTTTGTCCACGTGCTATGCCATATTCGGCACCCCCAACACACCATCATTACTTCGTTCGGCACGATGCGCCTGATCCGCCTGGCGATGACCCTCTCGACCGCGATCGTGTGGCTGCTGTGGCTGCGGCGGCGCGACGATGTCGCATCGCGCGGCGCCGTCGCCCATCTCGCAGGCTTGTACCTCGGGCTGATCGTCACCGCCGTCGCCGGGTTCGTACTCATTGAATGGCTGCCGACGGTCATCGGGGCCAAGCTCTATCCGTACCGATGCCTCGTGTATTTCGAGATCTTCGGCGCCCTTTGCGCCGCGTCGGTGCTCGGGGACGGCGCCGGCAATATCCAGGCGGCGCGGGAACGCGGGCCGGCGGGCTGGTTGGGACTGGCATCGGTCGCGGCCGCAGCGCTGGCGTTGGCGTTCGCCTGGGTGATAAGGCCCGCGGTCGGCACGATCACGTTTCAGTTGACGGCCGCTCCGATTCTGCTCGCGGTTTGGGGGCTGACGTCATTCGTCCGGGGGCGTCCGCTGTTCGTAAGCGGGCTCGTGACGACGCTCGCCGTGGGCGTTCTTTTGACCGACCGTGCGGCGATCGGCGGCCGGCTCGGGCAACGACTATGGACGGCCCATTGGAATCAGATTCCGGCTGCCGTCATGGAGGCCTACCTGTTTATTCGAGACCATTGCCCACCGGACGCCACGTACATGATCGGGCCGAACATCGACGAATTCCGTGCGTTCGCCCGCCGCCGGCCCTATTTCGATTTCAAATGCTTCCCATTCAGCGAATGGGGTGCCGAACAGTGGTATCGAAGCTATCTCGAAATGCCCGGCGCGGACCGGCCCCTGACCGAGCTGTTCGACCTCGGCGCGCGCAAGCATGTCGACTATCTGATGCTCCGATTCGACTCGCCCCGGCAGCGCGAGGAATTCATTCGCGACGTGCAGCCGTACGCGGAGCGGCTCGGCGCCAGGAGCATATTCTTCAACGGAGAATGCGCGGTCTTCCAATTCAACCGACCACCGGGATAACCGATTGGCGGCCGACGCGGCACGAGCGCGGAGCATCAGGTGGTCGCCCGTTCACTCGCCGGCGGCGACGCCGGAGGCATCGGCGTCGAGCGTGCGCCGGCGTCCGCCGGCGATTCCGCGTTTGGACGGTTGACGGAGGAACTCGACGATGCGCCGCCCGGCGGGCGTGGTGACGGCGTCGGCCAAGGCGTCGGCCGCCGCGCGAAACATCATCCCGGAGCGGTACAAGATGCGGAAGGCGTTCTTAACGTCGCGTCGTTCGTCGGCGGTCATGCCGGCGCGGCGCATTCCGACGACGTTCACGCCGACGCAATTTCCGGAGTCGTCGGTCATGAAGAACGGAGGCACGTCCATGCGCACCCGCGACCCGCCGGCGATCATAACCAGCTCTCCGATTCGCGCGAACTGATGCACGCCCGCGATGCCGCCAATGAAGGCGTTCGCGCCCATCTCGACGTAGCCGGCCAGCAACGCCCCGTTGACCATCTTGACGCCGTCGCCGACCCGGCAGTTGTGACCGATGTGGGCGTTGGCCATCATCATGCAGTTGCGGCCGACGGTTGTTTCCGTGCCCGGCTTCGTTCCGCGGTGAATGCTGGCGCCTTCGCGGATGATGCACCCGTCGCCAATTCGGCAAAAGGTTTCGGACCCGTCGTAGGACACGTCCTGCGGCAGGTGACCGATGACCGCGCCAGGATGCACCTGGCAATCGGCGCCGATCGTCGTCCAGCCGGTCAGATAGGCATGGGGGTAGATGACGGTTCGCGGTCCGATTCGCACGCGGCCGGCGATGACGGCGTAGGGGCCGATCTCGGCCGACGGGTCGATTTCGGCGTTGGGGTCGATGATGGCCGTGGGGTGGATGGGCATGGTGCGACGGTGTGGGCCAAACGCCTCGCCGATCGCGCCGGACGGCGTCCGCCGCAGTCCATCTGGTGTTCGGCGCGCCCGACTATTGCCGGCAAGCGGCGATTACGAGCGTAGGCTCTCGGGCGGTTATGGTCAATCGTCGCCGGTCCGTTGACCCGCCGCGTCGGCGTTGGTCGGGCGAGGAGAAATTCCGGCTGACTAACCCGGCGTCGGGTCGGGTGTCTGATCGGTACCATCCGTGGGTTGCGGATCGTGAATTGAAAGGAACCGGGAATGAACGGGACACGGCGGGCGGTTTTAGGGGTTGTGGCAGGCGCGTGGTGCGCGGCCGCATCGGGGTGCATCGGGGTTTGGGCCACCGAGAACCGGTTTGGCGCCAACTCCGATGTGGTGGCGGTGGACGGACAGGTGTACATCGTCGATAAGTCGACGGGGCGGATCGGCCTGGTGGATGTTTCCCAGGCGGAGCCTTGGAAGCCGCATGATCCGAAACATCATGATGACGAGCACGACGACGAATAGTATTTGTGTTTGACGTATGCCGCTCGTTTCAGGGAACCAGGCGCAAGCCCGGTGATGGAAGACCGAAGGCGCCCTGCGTCTTGAGCCTCCGCGGGCTTGCGCCCGCGGCTCTGATTCGGAGTGCCCCAAGCTCAACACGTACCGGGCAGTTTATTCGTCAATCGTCGGAGTGAACCGGCGCGGCGAATCCACGGGCTTCGTGAATAAGGCGGATCGATTGCCGGACGCCGTCGAAACGCGGATGGATGCGGAGCGCCCGCCGGAGGCTGGCCAATGCCTCGCCATAGCGACCGGAATCGGCGTAGGACCGCCCCATCCCGGCGTGGGCGGCAAAATGGCAGGGGTTCAATTCGGACGCCTTCTGGAAATCGTCAATCGCGCCCCGGCCGTCCCCCATCAGATGGCGGGCCAATCCCCGCTGATGGTAGGCCTCGGGAAAGCGGGGATGCTGTTCAATGACCCCGTCGAGCGTGGCGACGGCCGCGTCATAGCGTTCCTCGGCCATTAGTTCCACCGCGTCGGTCACGTGCCGGCGGGCCCCGGCCCCGGCGGCGTTGAACCAGCTCCGCCATAACGCGTCTTCCGCGGCCGCGGCGACGCCGGGATCGTCGTGCGATAACGCCCCCGTCAAGGTCAGCACGCCGGCCTCGCCGCCCACCACGCCGAGGCAGTACGCCGCGGTACGCGCGGATTCGACCTCGTCGCCGTGAATGAGCCGGGTGAGCGAGGACAGATTCCAATTGAGTTGCAGGTATCTGCGAAGGCCGATTTCGTCAGCGTCGGCGACGAACGATTTCACCGCGGCCACGAATGAATGGCAGGACTGGTTGGCCGGGAAGGGGAGCAATCGGTCGGCTTCGGCACGATGACCGGGCATAACAAGAACACCCTTCGAGTTTGGCGATCGTTGCAGCCTGTTGGATCCTTCCCTTGCAATCTTATGCCGCCGTCAGCGTGGAAGTCAAACCTGGGAACGCCGACGCCGGCCGGTCGCCCTTGCACTCAAACCCTTGTCGCACCACGATATCGGCTCGTTTCAAGCGGCCCTTGGCTCGGGGCGGCGGAATTTCCGACAATTCCGGGTGAAGCGGTCGGCAGTCATCGCCGGCCATCCGCAGAAAGCGCAGCCCGCCATGCCGAATCGCGTGTTACGAGCAACCGAACACCTGGCCACGCTTCCGGTGTCGCGGGGGCGGGCGCTGGAGCGGGCGGCGTTGCGCATGGCGCCCGGAGCGGCGCTCGTTTTCATGGGGCTGAACGGAATCAGCGAGCTTAACTTCGCATCGTCGCCGACGACCAATCGAATCACCGAGTATGCGTTTTTCGCGATTCTGGCGCCGATGACCGGCGTCGGATTGACGCTGACATTGACCGGCACTCGCTGGGCGTTGTTGGCGTTGTGGCCGGGGCCGTTGGGAATCTTCGGGGATCGGGGTGGACTGACGTTTCGATTGGGGCCGATGGGGCGTCGCCGGTTTGACATCGGCGGACTGGACGTGACCTATCCGTTCGAGCGGTCGCTCGACACCGACGATCCCGAAGCGGTCTACGAATCGCTCATCGATCCACAAATCCAGATGGCGGAGATGCTGCCGCGCATCGGTCACCCCGACGCCGACGAACCGTTGGAGCGGCGCATTCTGCGGTTCGTACGCATGAACGAACGCCGGACGGCCAACGCCCTACGCCCGTTCATCGAATTCGTCCGGCGCGATCGTCCCGCGCCAAGTTCCGATGAATGACGGACGGGCGGCGATTCTCGAACTTCGCGGCGTGTCGGCGACGGCGGTCGGTTCAGGGGCAGACATCGTCTCCCGAGAAGGCATCCAGCACGGCCAGTATGTCGAAGATGTCGACCGCGGCGTCGCCGTCGGGGCAGGGCACCAGATCAACGTCTTCCGGCGCGCATGTCACGAAAACGCCGGCGAAACCGTCCAGAACGCATAGGATATCAAATATATCCACCGTGCCGTCGTGGTTGACGTCGCCCTCGAGGTTGCCGCAGTAAGCCGACAGGATTTCAACGTCGTCGATGTTCCAGCCCGGATAGGTCAAACCGCCGTCGGTCGGGCCCATGCCCCAGCGAAGATAGACGGTCGGTTGATTGTCCGCGACCGACGAAATGTCCAGTTCGTGCAACGTCCAGGCACTGTCGCTGACTGCGTCACCGGTGTCGGACGCGCTCCAGACCGGCGTCCAGTTGACGCCGTTGCTGCTGACCTCGATGGTGGCCTGGTCGAAATTGGAATTGGACTCGACGCCCAGCCACCGTTGATAGCGCAGGGTGACCCCGAATCGGGCGGTGCAATCGAACGGCGTGCTGGTCAAATATCGGGCCGGCAGGTTATTGGGATAATTGCCGGCCAGGTTATAGCCGTACACCTGGCTGCCGGTGGCGCCGACGGTGGGGTCGTGGTTCTGCGTGCCCGCGCCGGTGGGGATCCCCCACGCCCATTGCCCTTCGGTCGTCCATCCCGGGTCCGACGACATCGGCTCGGCAACAACCACGTTCATTCCCAGCAGAACCATCGCCGTATAGGGTTCGGCCGCGCCCCCGCGTGGGTTGGAATACAACTCGAGGTCCGTCGTCTCGGCCGTGAAGTAGAATTCCGGCGAGCTGCCGCAGGACGTCGCCGGAATGGTCGCGAGGTACAGATCGCCCGCGACGGGCGTCAGCGGAGCGATCGAATACAGACCGCCGTCGAACCGGTAATGAACCGCCGCGGTTCCGGGCTCCAACGTGCCGGTCTGATTGACGATACGCACGTCAATCTCTGTGGGGTCACCCACCATCATGCGATTCGGAACGCCGTCCGGGTATTCCATGCGGATGGGCGCGCGCACCCAATCCGAATCACTCAAGTGCAGCACGGCCGGCAACAATTCCTCGTTGTTGGGAATAATCTGATCGGCGGGCAGTTCAAAACCGAATTCGCCGGTATCGCGGCATTCGTAGGAATAGGACAGGACGCCGCGCTGCACGTAGGTCCAGTCCACCGATCCGCCTGCGGCCGGGTAGATGGTGGTGTAAATCGGTCCGGCCGTGTACGTCAGGCCGTGTACGCCCGCAATCAGCGATTTCATGGCCTTGCCGACCTGATCGTAATACGTCTGGTCGGGCGGCAGAAGGGGCGTGGAGGCGTAGGGCCACAGGATCAACTGCGTGAAGCTGTGTATGTCGAGCTGGGCGCGGAGGTTGGGATGGGCGATGAAGAAGTCGCGCAGGCGTTGCGTTTCGATTTCGGAAAACGGCCCCGTTCCCCGATAGGTCAGACTGGAGGTGACCCCGCTCGATCCCTCGCCGCCCCAGCCCTCGCCCCAATTGCGGTTGATGTCCACGCCGAACGTGCCGTCGCCGTTATCGCGGCGGTTTTTGCGCCACAGGCGTTCGTCCGTCCAGGTGTATTCGTACCCCTCGACGTTGAAGACCGGGATCAGGAAAAACTCCACGTTATCGACAAGGTCCTGGATTTCCGGATCGATCGCATACTGCGACAGAAGGTGGTGCGCGAAATACGCCGGAATCGTGGTCCCGATCCACTCCCGCGCGTGTTCGGCGCCGAAATAAACGACCGCCGGTTTGTCGGTGACCACGCTGCTCGTCACACGCACGCCGCGAATAGGCCGGCCCGCCGGCGTGTTCCCAATGGTGAACGTCGAGGCCAGCGTCGGATAGCGCACGGCCAGTTCGTTCAAATACCACGTGATCGAACCCGTGCCGCCGTCGTAGGGGTGGTAATCGAGAAAAAAATCGTCGAACGGATCGCCGCCGGCCGCCCGCGGCGTGCGCTGCGCGTCGATCAACGCCTGCAAGTCGGGCTGATTCACGACGACGTCCAGCCCGCGGCCCCGCAAGAACTCGATCTGGGCATCGGTCGCGGCCACGCGCATCCGGCCAATTCCGGCGTGGCAGTTCAGAACCGTCGCCCCGGACGATTCCAACGCCCGGCGTTGCTCGTCCGTCTTCACCACGACGCGCGCCAGGCGTTGGCCGGCGTATCGGTTTTGATAGGCGTGCGCGGCGGGCGTTCGACGTTCGGCCGTCTCGGCGCCGGATTGTGCCGCGGTCGCCAGGCTTCCGACGAGCAAGAATGCCCCTGTCCCGATAAAAACGATCCGACTTCTCTTCATGGTACGCCGCTCCCCCATGCCGACGATGCCTGCGATGGCCGGCGGGGGCTTATCGTACCAATTTCAGATGCGGCGTGCCAGTCGCAAGGGCGGACGGCTCCACCTGGATCCCGCGGCCCATGGTCGGCAGACGCCGGCAAGACGAGGCGGCCATCAGCCCCGTGGCGCACATCCATGGGGCGAGCGCAGTCGCGCGCGAATCGATTTGTTGACGGACACGGTTGCGGGCGCGGTCAAAAACAAATTGGACGAGAAACCCAAGAATGGACAGGATTCACGAGATTGACAGGACAACGCCGGCGCGGTCGCGCCGCTCGCGTCCTGTTCCTAACACCGCTTTACAATGGACACCGCCAACGATGATCCATCCTCAAATGTTCGGTTGCCGCTCAAGGATGCGCTTGGTACGAGGCCATCGTTGAAACACGACACCGGCAAAACCGGCCATCTTGTCAATCTTGTAAATCATGTCCATTCCGGTTCATGCCCCGTGGTCCCGGCGTTTCATTACGGATTCACCACCCGAATGCGGTTGTTGTTGGTGTCCGCGATGAACACACGCCCGTCGGGATGGATGGCCACGCCGTTGGGCAGGTTCAACTGGGTTTCCAACGCCGGACGGTTGTCGCCGTTGAATCCCGCCTGACCGGTTCCGGCGATGGTGGTCACCTCCAGCGTGTCGGCATCGATCCGCCGCACCACGTGGTTGCGCGCGTCGGCCACGTACATGTCGCCGTCGGTGTGGACCTTGACGTTGGTCGGGAAATTGAACAGCGCCGTCGCGCCCGGTCCGTCCTGCAAACCGGCCATGCCCGGAACGCCGGCCACCAGTTCGATGGTCGGCGGCTCGACCGTCATGTCGATCCGGCGGATGCAGTTGTTTTTGGTGTCCGCGACGACGAGGTAATTCGGCTGATTTTCAGGCGTGAACGAGATGCCGAAATTGGGATTCAGCGGTGAATTGTCGATGTTGAAGAGCGCCTCGGACACCGGACCCGTTCCGGAGACCGGGGCATAACTGTTCATGCCCGCGGCGCCCGCAAATGTCTCGATCATGCTGTCGGCCCACAGGTTCACCGGCGTGATGCACTGTGCCGGTTGCTGGCGGTCTGGCCCGGTACCGAGCGTCAGGATGCGGATGCGACTGCAACCGCCCTCCGCGAAGAAAATTCGCCCGTCCGGGTGAATGGCCACCGACGTGGGCAGCGACAGGAACGTCTCGTCGACTCGCGTCGCTCCGCCGCTGTCATCGCCGCAACTCAAGTCGCACAAACCGGCCAACTGGTCGCGATCGCCGCCGTTCACCAGACCGCGGGCGTATCGGTACATGTTCTGGTTGTGCCAGTTGGCCATCACCAGCGCGCCGGTGCCGTCGAACGCCAGGTCGGTCGCGTGGTTGAGGGCGTCATCGCCGGTGACCTTGCCCGTCCCCGCGATACTGATGATGCGATTTACGACCCCCTCCGTCTCGACGTCGAGATAAACCAGACGTATGCGGTGGTTGTTCCAATCAACGATGCCCAGATCGGGCACGCCATCGACGTTCCAGTCGGTCAATTCCAGTTCCAGCGGCGAATACAACAATGAAGCGGTGGCCGTGATATCGTCCAGCGTGTATCCGCTCACCCCGTTGCCGGCGACCGTGCACACCTCGCCGGGCACGTTCTCGCATTCCTCGACGAATCCGCCCGACGGCGGCGGCGAGATGAACGCCAGGAAATACGCCAGGAAGATGCGCTCCGTGTCGCTGTCCGGCGGCGCGGTATCGGTCAAATCCTGCACCGTCGCGTTGGTCGCTATCGGAAGCGTACACGCCTCCGACGCCTGGTCGGGAACGGTTCGCTGCCGGGGATGACACTCGACGCCCGTCAATGCGTAATAAATGTTGTCCGGATCGGTGCCGGCGATCGCCTGTCCCAGCCCGCCCTCGGCCGCTCCCTGCGCGCTCGACAGGTGGCATTGAATGCACTCGGCCCGGACGTACAGGTTGTACCCCTTGGTGATCTGGCTTTCGCCTTCCAGGTCCACCGAGCCTGAAAGCGTGCCGAGGAACAACGCGAGATTCTCGATCTCCTCGTCGGACGCGTCCACCTTCAGCGGGTGCGCCTCCGCTCCCGCGGTCTGCATCGCCCGCAGGTTTTCGTCCAACTCGACCTCGGTCGCGTCCTGAATGTTGGCCGCGTTCAGATTGCACGCCCCCTGCCCGTTGTTGCAATGGCAGGCCGCGCAACCGTGCTCGGCGTAGTACTCCAGTCCCGCGATGACCTTCATGGTGGTCGCATCGCCGCCCCCGCCGGTTCCGCCCTCGTTCGGGCAACCCGCGCTGCCCATCAGGCTCGCCGCCGCCACCACGATCCCCAGCAACTTCCAGCTATTCATCGAATCAACTCCCATGGTTGGTTACGGATTCACCTTGCGGACGCGATGGTTCAGCGTGTCGGCCACATACACCGTCCCGTCGGCCGCGATGTACGCGCCGCCCGGTTCATTCAACTGCGCCGCGGTGGCCGCACCCCCGTCGCCCGCGTAGCCGTAGGACTCGTCTCCGCAAGTCCCCGCGACCGTACGCACCGTTCCTCCGGTCACACGGGTGATTCCGTCTTCGTCGTCCGCGAATTCCAGGTCCACGAAACGGACGCAATGGTTGAACGTGTCGGTGATTAACAGATCGCCGGAGCCGTCGGTGGCCACATCCACGTCGGCCGGCTGACGGAGCGAAACATCAGTCGCCGCGATGCCCGTGCCGCTCACGTCCGATCCGCCGCCGACCACCGTGTCGATTGTCGGCGGAATGTCCTCCAGATAAATGACGCGAATGCGGTGGTTCTCGGAATCGGCCACGTACAGCAACTCCCGCTCCCGGTCGATCGCCAGCCGGAACTGCGGGATGGCGTCGAAACCGGCCTGCACGTTGAACGTGCAGTCGGCCACCGGACCGCCGTCGCCACTGTCGGAATAGTCCGACAACGTTCGCCGGAAGGCGCCGGCCGAATCACGCAGCCCGCCCCCGAAACCGGTGACGATGTTGTTGCCCCGCGATTGAACGAACGCCGCGGCCGAGCTGTTGTCGTCGTCGCCGTCCGCCGGAATCTGACGGATGCGAAGGTTGCCCTGGTCGGAAACGTAGAAATTCCCGTCGTTGTCATAGACGCACGAACTCGGAAGATTGAACCGCGTCGGACCACCCATGCCGTCGAAATTCCAACCGGCGGGAAGGTCGTCCGCCGTCGCCCCGCGGGCGTTGCCGAACAGGCAGTACATTTCACCCGTGGACCCGTCTTCGTTGACCGGAATGTACTTGATCTTCCACTGGTGCCAGCCCCACAAAATGATATTGCTTTGTCCCGGCACGAAATCGTCGAACAACACCCCGACCGGGTGGTTCATGGTCGCATTCGCCGCCATGACCGGGCTGGCCGACGACGAACAACTGTCGCCCAGCGCCCCCGTCCCGATGATCTTGACGATCGGACAATCCATCCCCATGTTGCCGGCCTCGTCGGTTATCTCCTCGCACCCTTCATTCTCGATCCGCCGGATCGTGTAGTTGTTCCAGTCGGTGATGACCACGCGCCCCTGCGGGTCCAGCGTCACGTTCTGCGGCCAGAACAGGAACTGAGCCCGGGCCAGAATGTTCGTGCCCGCGCGGCTGCCGGACACGCCGTTGCCCGCGATGGTGCAAATGGTGCCGGATTCATCGGTGCACACCGGACCGGGATCCTGCGGAAGGCTCTCCGCCAGCGACAACAGGTACGCGGCCAAGTCGCTCAACTGCTTACCGGTCAGGTCCTGCATCTTGACCGGGTGGCAATCGGTGGCCACGTCGGGGTTCTCGCAATCGACGATCAATTGCGTACGCAGGTCCCCGGCCGTCCGACCGACGATCACCGGCGCCCCCGGGAACAGCGGATTCCCCGTCCCGTCGCCGCCGTGGCAGTTGATGCACCGCCTGCCCTGGTACAGAACTCGCCCGTTTTCAATCGGGTCGTCAGTCCCGTCGCCCCCGTTCGGGCAACCCATCGGCAGAATCGGCGTCGCACACAACGCCGCCCCCAAAAGCGCATTGCGGAGCTTTCGCATGGCTACCTCGCTTGTTTTCTATGAAACCGTAAATGGAAATCGGCTCTTTTTGATCGGCGATCGCAACGCCATGTATCACCCGCGCCTCGGCGTCGCAATCCCCGTCACTCACCCATTGCTCTAGCATCGCAAAACAAGTTCGTCAAGCCCCATGTTGATTCTTCCCCGCCGGCACTGACAGCCAGCGGCCGACGGCATACACTCTCACGCGGGGTCCGGTGAACGGCCGCGGAAACGGGAAAACCATGATAACCGTCGCCCAGCCGCGTCGAATGCCAACGACCGCGTGGGCGGTCATCGTTTTCACGACTGGCTGCGTTGTCGGCCTGCCGTCGTTGCGCGGCGGATTCCTCAGCGGCGATGACTACCACCTGCTACTGAACCACGTCCTGGTGAACCACCCGTCCATTTCCCACGCCCTCGAACTGTTCACCATCGTCCATCGCGATTTGTACCAACCCATCCCCATGCTCAGTTTTTCGATCGACTTCGCCATCGTGAACGCGCTCGGGCTGAACCCCACCGCCACCGGCACAAGCGCCGGTGCATGGGTATTCCATCTGACCAACATTCTGATTCACGCCCTCAACGCCACGCTCGTCTTCTTCGTCCTCCGCCGGCTCGTGAAATTCACCGCGCGGGCCACTGCTTCGTACGGGTCCAGCGTCCCGCAGGGACGCGGTGAATGTAGCCCAGCACTTCAGTGCTGGGATAATGCCCCGCTTTCGATTCCTAGTCCCGAAGGGACGGCTGAAGTCGAACGCGCGGCGTTTCAGCCGTCCCTGCGGGACTCGGCGCCTTCCGCGCCGGCGTACCCCGTATTGAAACACGGGGCGACATTCACGCCTACTCGCGGCGGGCAAACCGCGGAGACGCCAAACACGTTCACTGCGGCGGCGGGGGAATCAACTCCCCGCCCACACAACGCCACCACCCCACTCATCGACTCGGCCATCTTGCCGGCCATCGCCGCCGTCATCTTCGCCCTCCATCCCCTGACCGCCGAACCCATCGCCTGGCTCAACGGCCGCATGATGCTGCTCAGCGCCTGCTTCACGCTCGCCGCCCTGCTCGCGTTCGATCGCTGGAACGACCGCCCGTCGGCATCCCGTGCAATTGCGACACTCCTGTTCACCCTGCTGGCCCATGCCAGCAAGGTCAGCGCCGCCCTGCCCATTCTGATCGCGGTCTTCGCATTGTACCGCCGCCGCAAACCGACCCGTCGCTGGTGGGCGATGTGGGGCGCCGTCACCGTGGTGACGGCCGTGTTCGCGGGCTTCGCCGCCGTCTCCAGCCAGGGCATGATCGACGACGCCCGCGCGGAAATGTCCGCCCCGCCGGCCATCTATTGCCTGCTCGCCCTCGGCCAGTACTTCCGCCAGTTCCTCGCCCCCATCGGGCTGTCGCCGTGGTATCCGCCCCCTCAACAAATAGGCTGGACCGACCCCCGCGTGCTGACCGCCGCCGCGGTTATCGCGGCCGTCATCATCACCGTGATCGTGTCCGGGCGCTACACCCGCGTCGGCATTTTGGGAATGACCTGGTTCCTGTTCGCCGTCGCCCCGACGCTGCCGTTCGTACCCGCCCGGCGCTCGATCGGCGCCGACCGCTACGTCTACCTGCCCAACGTTGGTCTCGCTTGGATCGCCGCCACCGCCATCGTCGCCCTTTATGTGTGGTTCAACCGTCGCGCCGTATCTCCTCGCGCGGGTGCCCCACCCCGTCCTGGGGTGGGGGACCGACGCATGGCGCGGGCTAGCGCATTGCTCGCCGGCACCATCGCCGTCTTCGCATTGATCTTCACCAACTGGTCCGCCCAGTCGCACTTCGCGACCAACATCGCCCAGGCCCATCGCATCATCCAACTGAACCCCGATTACCCCGGTGTCTACGAATCCGCCGCCTGGGCCTATTTCCGCGAAGCGCGTTTCGAAGAAGCCATCGACATCGCGCACGAAGACCTCAACCGCCATCCCGCAACCATGGCCTGCGAGGTCTACCAGGTCATCGGCATGGCCCAATTGCGCTTGAACCGATTCGAGGAGGCCGTCGAGACGCTGAAAAAGGCCGTCGCCGCCAATCCCGAATATGGGAAAGCCTATTCACGGCTGGCCAAAGCGCAGGAAGAGACCGGTCGGATTGAAGAAGCCATCGTCAATTACGAACGCGCCGCCGAAATCATGCCCCAGTACAACCCCGGCCTGCTGGAATTGGCCGCCGCCTACCGCTCGGTCGGCAGAACCGACGATGCCGTCCGCCTGTACCAACGCGTGTTAAACATTAACGCCTTCGACGTGACCGCCCAATTGGCGCTCGCGGAAATCGATCTCGATCAACAACAATTCGCCGCCGCCGCCGCGCGTCTGACCCAACTGCTCGACTGGATGCCCGAAAACGCCGTCGCCCGCACCAACCTCGGCGTCGCCCATGAAGGCCTGAATCGCTTCGACGATGCCATCGTCGCCTATCGCGAAGCGCTCGATCGCGACGAGCACGCGGTTGTGGCCCTTGTAAACCTCGGCAACCTATACCTGCGCGCGAACCGCGCCGATCACGCCCGGAGCCTGTTTCTTCATTTTGTGCCGTCAAACCCAACCGACCAACGGTTGCTCTCCGCCTTCCACGATTTCGCCGTGCGTATCAACGAGCCGAAGCTGGCGGCCGACCTGCTCCGGCGAATGTCCGGGATGTTCTTGGACGACGATTGGCCTCGCCTCTACGCGGCATACGCCTGCGCGCAGTCCGGCGACACGGATCACGCGGACCAACTGCTCTCGTACTATCGTTCGTTCACCGGTTTTCCGGCTCCGGCCGCCCGCCCCGAACCGTGCCAATTCGGAGGTTGCGCGCTGACCGAACTGACCCAGATCCTGATCTCGCTCTACCGTGGCCACCCCGACGATGCCGCACGCCGGGCGGAGTTCGTGCTGACGCTCAAGAGCCCATTCCCGCCCGACGCCCGCGACCGCCTGGTCGCCGACATGCAACGCTTCGCCGAATCGCACCCGTCCGACCCCTGGCCTTATTACATCACCGCGCTGGTCCTGATCGCCCAGCATCAGCCCGATTTCGCGCGACTGGCCATCGACGAATTCCTGACCCGCTGCCCCGACGACGCCTGCCGCGCCCGTGCCGACGGCTTGCGCTCGCGGATCGACGCAGGATCGCCGGACCCGGCCCGAACGGAGTGACGCGCCGTGGACCCGCGGCCGTCGGCGTGGAGTTGCGTACGACCGCTGCGTTCGTTGTCACCCAATGGTAAACCACTACAACGCGAGGACGTTTCCGGCGTGACCGCCCAACTGGCCGCATTCGCGCTGGGAACGCCGCTCTTTGCCCCGAAGGGGCTACAGTCAGTAGCCGGGGGTCTAGTCCGCGACAGCGGACGTAACCCCCGGAACCGGTGACCATCCACAAAACCAGCCCCAGCGGGGCGAAAGAAGGGCTGGCGCGTGTCGTGTTCATAGCGTTGTATTATTAATGCCAACGATCCGAATCAAAATCTGCGGCGTGACCACGGTGGACGACGCCCGCGCCGTCGCCGATCTCGGCGCAGACCTCATCGGATTGAATCTCTACGACGGTCCCCGAAAAATCGACGTCCCCCGCGCGTCCGAAATCCTGAATCAACTGCCCGCGTCCATCACCCCCGTCGTCCTTCTCGATGCCGCCGCCGGCCGCATCCCCCGTGAACTGATCGAACGACACCGCATCACCCATCTCCAGCTGTACGGCCCCGTCGCACCCGATCTGATTCGCGCGCTGAGCGCCGACGGTTTGCGTCCCATCTACGTTGCCGCCGCCGTGACCGCCGCGTTCGTCTCCGACGTGCAACGGTTCCTCGACGCCTGCGGCGATCGCCCGCCCGCTGCGATCTTGCTAGACGCCGTTGCACCCGACCGCGCCGGCGGCACCGGTCGCCGCGCCGATTGGGACGCCATTCGCCACGCCCGCGAGATTGGACGAACCAACGGCTGGCCGCCCATCTGGCTCGCTGGCGGCCTGCGGCCCGACAACGTCACGGACGCCATCCGCATGGTCCAGCCGGACGTGGTCGACGTGTCCAGCGGCGTCGAGTCGTCCCCCGGCCGAAAAGACCCGTCGGCCGTCGACGCCTTCGTGCGTGCCGTTCGCGAGGCGCAACCGGCGCCCCGCGACACCGACGGCTCGGCGGCGAATGTACGTGATTAGCGTGCGAGACCCGGCATCAGAGCCGTGGGTGCAAGCCCACGGGGGACATCGTGAGGCAAGACCCCCCGCCAAGTCGTCGACCGGCTGGCGCCCGGTACGTGATTAGCGCCCTGCCGGCGTCAACGTGCATTCCGCCCCGATAGGGGGGCAGGCATGTAGCCACGCGTGGAGCGAGGCGCAGCCTCGCGGAACCCGTGGAGGACATCCGCGTCATTCCCCCGCCCCGGGAGGGGCGGAGGAACCGACCGGCGCGACGCTGATCATGTGCGGCGCCCGGTGCTTTGATCGCCGAAGTCCCACGCTAATCACGCACTGCGCCCGGTGCTCTGATTTAGGAATGCAGATGCTGATCACGTCCCGGCGAATCGACGATAACCATTTGTAAATACAGCAGTTGCGCTGCACTCGATAAGTTCCGACGGGCGGGTTTCGAAGAATGTCCGGGAATTCCACATATTTTCCTTGTGTCCATCGCCCGGATTTGCTAACTTAACGGCTGGTACCGGGGGCTGACCGTCGCGGTTTGATCCCGGGCGCTGTTTCGAGACCGTTGACTTCGTACCGGCGTGCCGGTACGGTGGTGTTCGACGGTTGGGTTGGACTGGTTGGGGAAACGGCTCATTTCGGTCGGCGGTTGGATGAATCGCCGGATATTGAAATTCGCGCCGGTTGGACTCCGCAGGGTTGGTTCATGCGGAAGGCGATTAAACACAAGCAAGCTGCTCAGTCACGCATTGGCGCTCGCGGGGCGATTCTGCTCGTCGCGTCGCTGATGGTCAGCGCCTTCCTGCTGTCCGTCAGCATCGGCTCGCCCAGTCACGGCTGGCTCGGCTGGTTGACGCTTCCACCGCTGTTTCTGGCCATTCGTTACGTCGCCCCGGCCGGTGCCGCCGTTTGCGGCGGCGTGTGGGGCGCATCCCTTTTCGTCTTTTCGTCGACCATCATCGACACGCCGATCAACGCATCGGTCGGATCGCTTGCACTGCTTCTCTTGGTGCCGGCGGCCTACGCGGGCCTTGGTTCGTGGCTCACCCGTACGCGGATCGGTTTCAGCCCGTTGATTCTCGCGGCGGCGTGGATCGGCGTGGAGTACGCCCTAGCCCCGCTGTCCATGCGCTTCGGACTTCTGGCCGGCGTTCAGGCCCGCGGCAGCTTTTTGCACGCCGCCTCCGGCCTGTTGGGCTATGCGTTCGTCGCGTTCGTGATCGCTTATCTGAACGGTCTGTTTCTCGCGGCCGTCACCGGCCTGCGATTCCAGATTCCGCAGTTCACTCGCTCGCAATCGAAGGTCGCGCCCCGTGGGCGCGTCGTCGATCACTACGTTCCTCTCCCGGTGCGGGTCGCGTCTGACACGCGTCAAGCCCGGGCACCTCCGCTCCAATAGAACGCAAGCGGGCTCCGTCGCCTCGTGGGTGTCGGGGTTCGGGGTGTGGTTGAGGGGCGACCCGACCCACACGCGTTCGCCGTGATTCGGTTTCACGGGTTCACAGCTTCGTCTGCGTCTCATACCAAGTGCGATGTGGCTGTTTGAACGAAGGATGGTTTCCTTTAACGGAGGTATTTGAGTAATGAGTAAGTTTTGGATGAAGAGTCTGGCCGTCCTCGCCGTCGCGTCGTTGACGACGTCGACGCTGGCGGCCCGGAACGCGTTGCTGCTGACCCCGGAAGTGATTCCGGCGGGCACCGTGAACATCGGGATCATTCACCCGAATGGACCCGGTTCCAGCGGCGGCACGCAGGTCATTTACGATTCGTTTAATGAGTACAGCGGGTTCTTCAGCCGTCCCGTGTCGGGCCGGTATTTCTTCGACGATGTCGAGACGACGTTGGACAACGTCAACGGCGGGATCATCGACTCGTACGACGTCATCGCCCGCAGTTCGATCACCTTTACGTCCGCAGGTCCGCCGGTCGTGAATTGCCCGGCTGAAGCGGCGACTGCCTTCGACGCGATCACGACGATCTGGCGCGACTTCAATTCGCCGCCGGACGTGCACATCACCGGCGAGCCGCTGTCGCCGATCGCGGGGACGACCTGCAATTTCATCGGCATCCCCAAGGCCGTCATCGCCCAGTTGAGCTGCCCGGTGGGCGTTCCCGCCAACGGTCAGTTCTGGGTGGGCACGAGCTACTCGTCGGACTGCGCCGGCTGGGCGATCGCCGGTCTGGCCCCGCCGAGCATCGGCTTCTCGGACGACTTCTTCGCCCGCAGCTTCGATGCCACGGGAAGCGGCCCGTACAACTTCTTCTTCTTCGGCGGCTGCCCGCCGGTGGGTGGGAACTGCGCTTCGTTCCTGGCCCAGGTTCTGGGTCACGAAGCCGGTCCGGACGCCTGCTGCGATACGGTGACCGACCTGTGCTCGAACGAGAACCCCGGCGATTGCCAGGGCGCCGATCAGGTCTACACCGAAGGCGTGCTGTGCAACGATCTGCCCGACCTGTGCTCGGACGCCGGCGCTTGCTGCGACACCCTCACCGGTGATTGCAGCGCGTCCTTCGCGTCGCTCTGCTCGGGCATCTTCGAAGAGTTCACGGCCGGTGCGTTGTGCGCCGACGTGACCTGCGTGGGCGGCGATAACGTTCCGACGGTTTCGCAGTGGGGCATGATCGCATTGACGGTCATCCTGCTGTCGGGCCTGACGATCAAGTTCGGCCGCCGTCGCGCCGTGACGGCCTAATACCGTCGCGGTTCGCGGTTTTTTGTTAGCTGTTCTCAAGCCCCGGCGGGTTAAATGCCCGCCGGGGTTTTTTTGTTTTCGCGCTGCACGCGTATAGCGTCCCAAGTATGTGTATGGCGTCCTCAATACGCGTTCGGCGTCCCGCAGGGACGCGCTGAATGTAGCCCAGCACTTCAGTGCTGGGATGACGGCGCCGCTAGGAACCCATAGTCCCGTCGGGACTCGGCCGCATGGCGTTTCCGGCGTACCCCGCGTTGAAACGCGGGGCTACATTCAGGCCTGCGGCAGGCAACCCACCGGGACGCCAAACACATACGAAACACCGGGCTACATTCATGCCTGCCTGTCTGCGGGAGGCAAGCCGTTGAATCGGAAAATGCGCAGGAGACTCGCCGGGAGTTAAGTCTCTTTTCGAATCCCCGCTGGCTCCGAGACTTGCCGTAACTACTAGGAAAATCAACCGTTTACGGCGTCGGCGGCGCCTGCGTCGTGCATCCCCACGAATATCCGCCGGCGAATTACCGCGGAATCTTGTTGCAATCCCCGATGTCCGCCGTTAGTATCCACGCTGTTGGGGGAGGTTGGCGCCCGACAACGCCGTCATCGGCGATTGTGCAGGACGCTGGGGAATAGACGGTTTTCACGTCCTTTCGCCCGCATCCGAACAGGAAAGACCACGCTTTTTCTTGGTTGGAGAACGCGGGGATGAATGCGCGCTTCGAAACAACTCGACGGCACGCCGCGTAGCTCGTGGCATGAGCGCCCCACCCGTAATTCGACGGGTCGGATGCGCGGGCCGGGGCGTCTCCGACCCCGATCGCCCGCTCCGCTCCTGGTTGCGGCACTGGTTGTCAGCGCCCTGCTGATGGCGGTGGCCGTCGCTCGGCCGGGACTACCCTGGCTGGGATGGTTGACGCTGCCGCCGATTTTTCTCGCGGTGCGTTATCTACCGCCGCTGCGCGCCGCCGGCGCCGGGCTGGTGTGGGGCGCGTCGCTGTTCCTGTTCTCCATGCTGTTCCGCTCGACGCCGATCGACCCGTCCTTCGGAGCGCTGGCGCTGTTGGCCGTTGTACCGTCGGCGTACACCGGTCTGGGTTCGTGGCTCACGCGGACGCGGGCCGGGTTCAGCCCCCTGCTGCTGGCCACCGCGTGGATCGGCGTCGAATACGCGCTGCGTCCGCTGTCGCTGCGCTACGGACTTCTGATCGGCGATCAGACGCAAGGCCGATTCCTTCACGCCGTGTCCGGCCTGCTGGGGTACGGATTCGTCTCCTTCGTCATCGCCTACGTTAACGGGTTGCTGCTGACCGCGGTGACCGAACTGCGCTGGCAACCGCCGCGCTTCACCAGCATCGTCCGTCCGGACGGCCTCGTCGGGCCGTCGGGCGATCGCATCATTCCATGTCCGGCGGTGTCCGCGTCGCGTTCGTCGCGACCGCGGGCCCCTCCGGTTGTTTGGTCCATCGTTCGCGCCGCCTCGTGGGTTGGCGCGGGCGCCGGTGCCGTTGGGTTGGCAGCGCCACCGTGACACGCCGTGAACGATTTCACGGAGAACAGCTTCGTCTGCGTCCATACCCAACGTGAAGCTGTTTGGACTGAAACGATTTTTTTGTACGGAGGATTGAACGTAATGAACAAGACTACGATTCGGACGCTGAGCGTCCTGGCAGTGGTTTCGGTCACTTCGGTGACCCTCGCGGCGCGGAACGCGCTGCAAATGACCGGGGAGCTGTTGCCCGCGGGCACGCCCAATCTCGGCGTGTTTGGTGAAAACGGCCCGGGCGCGGGCGGCGGCGTGGAAATCATTTACGATTCCAACAATGGTTTCAACGGCTTCTTTTCGCGTCCGCTGATCGGTTCGATTTTCGCGGACGACATCATCACCACCTTCGACAACGTGCAGGGCGGGATCATCGACTCCTACAATCTCGCGGTAATCGGTTCGTTGACCAGCACGGCCGCGCCGGCCAATTGCCCGGCCGAAGCGGCGATTCCGTTCGACGTCACCACGGGCATCTGGGCGGACAGCGAGTCGCCGCCCGACCCGCAGGGCGCCGGTCAGCCGTTGGCGCCGATTGCGGGGGCGACCTGCAACTTCATCGGCGTGCCCAAGGGCGCCGTCTTCACGCTGAATTGCAATGTCGGCGTTCCGGCCAACGGCCAATTCTGGGTGACCACCCAGTTCTCGTCGCACTGCGGCGGTTGGATGGGCGCGGGTGCGGCGGCGCCCGCCGTCGGCGACTCGGCCGACTTCTTCGGACGCAGCCTGACCGGCGGCGCGACGTGGAGCTTCTTCTTCTTCGGCGGATGCGCGAGCACGTTCGGCTGCGCCAGCTTCAACGCCCAGATTCTGGGCCACGAAGCCGGTCCGGACGCCTGCTGCGACTCGGCGACCGACCTGTGCTCGAACGAGTTCCCCGGCGATTGCCAGGGCGCCGACCAGGTCTACACCGAAGGCGTGCTGTGCAACGATCTGTCCGATCTGTGCTCGGACGCCGGCGCTTGCTGCGACACCCTCACCGGTGACTGCAGCGCGTCCTTCGCGTCGCTGTGCTCGGGCATCTTCGAGGAGTTCACGGCCGGTGCGTTGTGCGCCGACGTGACCTGCGTGGGCGGCGATGACGTTCCGACGGTTTCGCAGTGGGGCATGATCGCGTTGACGGTCATCCTGCTGTCGGGCCTGACGATCAAGTTCGGCCGCCGCCGTGCCGTGACGGCGTAATTCCGTCGCGGTTCGCGGTTTTTGTCAGTTGTTTTCAAGCCCCGGCGGGCGAAAATCCCGCCGGGGCTTCGTTGTTTTCCAGTCGGTGGATTTGTGCTAGTGTTCTGACGCAGCCTAGGATTCGGGTCGGGTGGCACGGACAACGGTACTCCGTTGTGCGTGTGCGACCGGCTGGCGCGTTGAAATTGCAGTCGAGGCCGAAACTCGGAGATCACGGGCAAGCGAGTACGCTTGCCCGTGCCAACCCGAAAAACTGGGTGCGATGGAGCGCTAGTAGTGCGTCACGCTTTGGTTTTCGGGTGATGGGACGCAACGCAGCATGCGGGTCTGCCGCCCCTCCGGGGCTTTTTCGTGGGGGATGACGGGTCCGGGGGCTAACGCCCCCGGCTATTGACTGTCGCCCCTTCGGGGCTATCCGAAAACGGAGGGACGGCGCACGCCGAAGACGAGGGGTGCATCGGACGACGGGTGCATCGGACGACGGGTTCACCGGACGACGGGTTCATCGGACGAGGGGTTCGCCGGACGAGGGGTTCATCGGAAGAGGGCTTCATCGGACAAGGTGGTCATCGATTATGGCTCGACGGAAATCCAAGGACGACGACGCCGGATCACGCGCGTCCGGGGGCGATTCCGGTCCGACCGCCGGCGGGCGACGTCCGGTGTTGCGGGCGGTGCTGGCGTTCGTCGCCATCATGGGGGCGTATTACATTCTGGAGTACGCGTTCCTGATCACCAGCACCGGGGAAACCAAACTGCTGGCGTCCTATCTGTCGTTCATCGCATCCTCGACGGCCGACCTGCTGGGGCTGATTGGTCAGGAGGGCGTGGCCTACGGGGCACGCGTGGGGGCGCGGATCGGGTCGAAGACGTTCAACGTGGAGATCGTCCACGGCTGCGACGCGATGGAACCGATGGCGGCGTTCGCGGCTGCAGTGCTGGCGTCGCCGGTGGCGTTGCGGGCGAAGTCAATCGGGCTGGTGATCGGTCTGCCCGTGTTGTTCGCGGTCAATTATGTTCGATTGGTGACGTTGTTCCTGATTGGGATCTACATGTCGAAGGGCGTGTTCGACGTCGCCCATCACGAGGTCTGGCAGGCGGCGTTCATCGCCATCGCCATAGTTTTCTGGGCCGTGTGGGTGCAATGGGCGACGCGGAAGAAACCCGAACCGGAGCCGGTCCATGATTCGGGTTAAGCCGCTCCTGGCATTCCTGGCGAAGTTTCTCGCCGTGCTCGTGGTATTGGTGTTGCCGTGGCCGGGTTTCGCGCGGGTGTATCCGGCCGTTTATCACGAGGCGTGCAATTTCGTGTACGGATCGTTCGGGCCGGGTCGAGTGACGTTTGGACCGTTTAGTGATCCAAAACTGCCCGGTGACGACACCAAGGTGACGATTGCCAACCTGCGAACCGGCAGCGGCGCGGCGTTTACGCGGAACAGCCGCGTGCAGGGCTACATGCCCACCGTGTTCGTCGTGGCGCTGGCGCTCGCGACGCCGTTCGCCTGGCGGCGGCGGCTGATCACGCTGGGCGTGGGATTCGTCGGGGTGACGGGCTACGTTGTGTTCCGACAGTTTTTCTTCCTGATGTTCTACGCCCGACAGGGGCCGTCCAAGCTGTTCGATCCCGGTCCGACGTTGATCAAGGTTCTGGAATTCGGGCGCTGGGTGTTCGTCGATTCGTTCACCGGCTTGTTCGTGGTGCCGGCAGTGATTTGGGTGGCGGTTTCGTTCCGACGGCGTGACTGGGAACGCTTCATGGGAGGGTCGCCCCCGATTGCGAACTCGCCGCCACGTCGCCCGTCTCGCGAATCGACCGGGTCACGGAATTGACCTGCCGTGGCCGTGAAACGACGATCGGGGCTGGTCGCCTATCTGGCCTATCTGGCCGTGCGGATCGGTGCGTTTATTCTGCAGATGTTTCCGCTGGAGGCGAATCTGCGGACGATGCGGTTTTTCGGCGGCTGGTGCTGCCGGCTGGACCGCCGACGGCGGACGATCGCTCGCGAAAACCTGCATCGCAGCCTGCCTGAGCTGTCAAACGAACGACTCGACGCCGTGACGCTGCGGTGCTTCCAGCACTTCGCGATGCTGTTCGGCGTCGAGTTGTTGTGCGGATTCCGGGCCATTGACGAGTGGACCTGGCCGCGGCACGTGCGTCTGGTGAACCTGCAGGAGACGGTGAAGTTGCTGCTCCGCCGCCGCGGCGCGATCCTTTTGACCGGGCACTACGGCAACTTCGAACTGACCGCGTACATGTTGGCGGCACTCGGTTTCGACGCCGTCGCGGTGATGCGCCCGCTGGACAACGTGTACCTGAACCGGTTTCTGGTCGCGACGCGCGGGGCCCGGGGTCTGAAGCTGCTGGACAAATTCGGCGCCACGACGGAGGCGGAAGACGTGCTCCGCCGCGGGGGGGCGCTGGGGTTCGTGGCCGATCAGGACGCGGGACGCAAGGGTGTGTTCGTGGATTTTTTCGGGCGGCCGGCATCGACCTACAAATCGATCGCGCTGCTGGCGATGACCTGCGACGTGCCCATTGTGGTGGGCTACGCACGGCGCATCGGGGATGGGTTTCATTACGATTTGGGCGTCGAGCGGATCATCCAACCCGAGGAATGGCGCGGCCGCGACGATCCGCTGACGTGGATCACCCAGGAATACACGCGGGCCATTGAATCGTTCGTCCGCGCCGCGCCTGAACAGTATTTGTGGCTGCATCGGCGATGGAAGACGCGCCCCCGAAACGAACGCCCCGCCGCGGGAGGCGCGACAGTTCCGGCAGGATGACCCCGCGCCTGTCAGCGCCGGGCGCAAGCCCGCGGATAACCCGCGGGCGTCGGTCACCGGGCTGGCGCCCGGTGCTCTGCCATTAGCTGCCCGCACATTCTGTCACGCACCCCCGCTCGGCGGCGTTCGGTCCGCAAGTTGACGACGCGGTTCGCCCGGCTTAAACTGATTCCCGATGGAAAAAACTTGCCTCGGCGGCATCCGCAGGCCGATCGGATGGTAGTGCGGTGCCGTCCGGACCGCGGGTCCGGGCGGCAAAGGGTGTCGATCGGCGAAAGAAGGAGCGATCATGGCCGGCGCGAATACACTCGTGTTTACCGATGCGACGTTTGAGGAAGAAGTCCTCGGATCGGACGTTCCCGTGCTGGTGGATTTCTGGGCCGAATGGTGCGGTCCGTGCAAGGCGTTAGGCCCCATCATCGACGATCTGGCGACGACGTACCAGGGTCGCGTCAAGGTGGGCAAGCTGGACACCGACGCGAACCGTCAGGTATCCACGCAGTATTCGATCACGGCCATTCCGACGGTCATCCTGTTCCAGGGCGGTCAGATCAAGGAAAAATTCGTCGGGCTGCGCAGCAAGAAGGACCTGTCGCGCTCGCTGGACGGCGTCGCCGCACCGGCGTAACGTGACGTCTTGACCACGCGATTGGATTTCGGGGGCGTTTGACCGGCGACGCTGACCGACGCGAGGGTCGCGGGAAGTTTCGCCGATGATTGCGTTGACCCAATTCCATGACGCCCCGGAAGAGCACGGCGGAGGGTGCGGATCGTGCGAGGCGCAGGGCGGCGACGCACCACGCTGCGGCAACGGCCTCGAGAAAGTGTATCGTACGACCGCGGTCCGCTACGGCTACATGCGCCACGTCGGCGAGTTTGATTACGCCGAGGGCATGAAGTTCACCTGCGGCGCCAAGGTGGTCGTCCAGACCGGCCGGGGGGTCGAGATCGGGGAGCTGGCCTCGGTCAGTTGCACCGGCTGCGACAAGCATCTATCGCGGGAACAAATCAAGACCTACATCGCCAACAGCGGGCCGGAAAGCTACCAGCTTGAGAACGGCCGCGTGTTGCGCGAGGCGACCGCCGACGACTTGGCCGAGGATGTCCATTTGAAGGAACGCACGTTCGCCATGCGCCGATTCGCGCAGCAGCGGGCCGACGATCAGCAACTGTCCATCAAGATCGTCGACTGCGAGTACCTTCTTGGCGGCGACCGCGTGATTATCTACTTTTCGTCCGAGGGACGGGTCGATTTCCGGGGTCTGGTGAAAGACTGCGCCGGCGAGTTTCAGACGCGGGTCAAGATGCACCAGGTGGGGGCCCGCGACGAAGCCCGGCTGGTGGCCGATTTCGAAACCTGCGGTCGGGAAGTGTGCTGCAAGGTGTTCCTGAAAACGCTGCGTCCGATCACCATGCGGATGGCCAAGCTGCAACGATCGACGCTGGACCCGTCGAAGGTGTCGGGCCGATGCGGGCGGCTGAAGTGCTGCCTGCGGTACGAGCATGAGGCATACGAAGATTTGGACACGCGTTTGGCGCGGATGGGCGAGCGGATCCGTACCAGCCATGGCTACGGAACGGTGGTCAACCGGCAGATTTTGACGCAGTTGGTGCAGTTCGCGCCGGCGTACGGCGGGGAGCCGATCACCTGTGTGACCGAAGACGTGCTGGAGCGGGGGATCAAGGAGTTTCCGCCCGAGGCGCTGGAGGCGCCCAAGCCCAAGCGGGAGC
Organism: Phycisphaerales bacterium; assembly: GCA_013140575.1. Classification (GTDB taxonomy): domain Bacteria; phylum Planctomycetota; class Phycisphaerae; order UBA1845; family UBA1845; genus JABFSN01. The sequence goes on from JABFSN010000048.1 coordinate 46,617, forward strand.
CTGTCGAGCCGCCGCCGCCCGTTCGCGACGAGCGTCCCCAGCGTTCCGCCGACCAGACCGGGGATCGCCGACAGAGCCGCCATCGTCGTCGGCCCCCGTCCGGACCGACATCGCCCCCGCCCCAACGACCCGACGCCGGTCGCCCGCCGGGCCGACCCGAACCCCCGCAGCGTGACCCCGCGGGTCAGGCGAAGCGGCGGCGGCGGAGACGACGTCGGCCGGGTGAAGGACCGGCCCCGGGTGGTCAAACGGCACCGGGATAGGGTATGATCCGGTCAGTGGACGGCGGGACGAGCCGTCGCGTTGAAGCGCACCGGGCAACAGTCGTGAACACCAAGCCGATTGAGGAAGCGATGACCATCGGGGACGTCGCCCGTACCGACGGACGATACGCGGCGGAAGCCTATTATTTCATGCGCGAGGGTCTCGATTTTGCGGCCCGATCCCTGCACGGCCCGATGACGCCCGCCCAATTCGTCGTCGCCCAGTACATGGCCGCCGAGAAGATCGACCTGCAGGAGGTGTTCGCTCGTCACGCCCGCGGGGTGTTGGACCCGACGGTGGCGGCCGCGGTCGATCAGGCCGACGGCCCGACCGAATTGAATCGCAACATATCGGGAGTCAATTTGTGCTGGGCGTTGCGCGATTTCGCACATCAGCGCTGGGGGCTGCTGGCCGGACTGGTTTTGAAACAATGGGGGATTTTCCGCACGGACGATTTCGGCGCCATCGTGTTTGCGCTGGTGACGCACGGGTTCATGTACAAGGAAGCGCACGATTCGATCGACGATTTCCGGAGCGTGTTCGATTTCCGCGACGCGTTCGACCGATCGTACAAGGTTCTCGAACGGATGACCGATTGAGCCCGGCCGGTCCTGCCGCGACCGCCGCGTAGGGGGCGCGGATCGTTCAGCCGCCGACGATGCGTCAGGATGTCCGCTCCCAACCGTTTCCAGCAATCCCGCCCGCCGGGGTTTGCGCCGATCGCCGTCCGCCTGGGGCATCGTCCCTCCGCGACTGGACGAACGCGAGGGGCCGCCTGTATTATCCGCTCGACGGGGCCGACCGGGTTCGTTTCCGTGCCGCCGCCGTCGCAGCGCGCCGCTAGCTCAATTGGATAGAGCATCGGTCTACGGAACCGAAGGTTCCAGGTTCGAATCCCGGGCGGCGCAGTAAGTGCCCATCGCTGTCACCCGCCGCACGGCGGCGCGTAACATTGCATTTCTTCAAGGGGTTGCGCGTGTCGCCGGGGTCGCCCGAATCGGTGGGTTCACTGCACAACGTTGAATCCGACGGTGCTTTCGATGAACCCCGTTCCGGCAAGGAAAACGCCAAGCTGGACGCCAAGCTTTTCGGAACGATGTCACAAGTGCCCGTCGCTCGTTCGCGTTCCGCGTCCGGCGCTCCCGACGACAGGTCCGGCAAGGCCAACAATGCGTCGGCCTGTTCGCCGATGACCGTGTGCGAGTAGCGATCCATCGTCAGCGTGATCGTCGAATGGCGCGCCAACGCCTGCGCCAGCTTGGGATGGACGCCACCCCGCGCCAGGTTGGTGATGAACGTGTGCCGTAGGGCATGGAAATCGGCCACGCGACCCGATTCGTCACGGTAGGCGATGCCCGCGTCCGCCAGGTCGGCCCGCAGCATGACCGCGGCCTTTTCAGGGAACGACGGGAACACCGGGTCATTCGAGTCGGTGCCGGTTCCGATCGTCGCCCAGCGAGTCATGGATTGCGCCGTTTCGCGTTTCAACGGCAACACGTCATCCCGCCGATGTTTCGAGTATGCGGCCCGGACGGTCACGGTCGGCGGGTTGGAGTGCAGGTCGAACGAACCCCACGTCAGCGTCCGCAGTTCATTCGCTCGCAATCCGGTTTCGACGGCCAGCCGATACAGCGTCACCCGGTCCGGCCCGGTCATACCGCAACGCATCGGCCCCATATCGGCGACGGCCAGCAGTCGCCGCAGTTCATCGGCCGACAACGCCCGCCGGTCGTGGCGACGGTCGATTCGGGTGTTTCGCCCCGGCAAGTGCGTCAGCGGACTATCCGGGGCGCGCCCGGCCCGCACCATCCACCGGCAGAATTGCTTCGCGGCCTGAATGTAGAAATGGCAGGTTTGTTCGCTACGACCGTCGCGGCGAAGCCCGGCGATGAACTCCTGAACGGCGGACGCGGTCACCTCCGGCCAATGGGTGCATTCGCATCCCGCCCACACTTTTCGCACACGCGGAATCAGCGTGGCGATATGCTGCTCGGAAGCACCGGCGTTACGCAGGTCCGCCTCGTAATCGTTCAAATGGTCCGCCAGCGGCCGCTTGCGTTGATCCGCGAACCGGTCCGTCAGCCCCGACTTGCGGCGTTCCGCGTTCCGCTCCAACTCGGCCGCAAGCTGTTGGGTCGCGGCCTTGTCGGTGTACCCGGCCTTGCGGCGGACGATCCCGTCGGCGTCGCGGTACTCGACGTACCATTTCCGCGCCGTTCGCGTCACCCGTTCGCCGTCCCGGCCTCCGGTCGTATATTTCGCCCGAAACACCCTTGCCACGTTCCACCTACGCTTTCGATCGGGCGTTCCGCCCGCGATTAAATTCGACGGTCAACTCCATCGCCCCGGCCAGTTTGCGTTGCCCGCTCAACACCACCGCGATGCCCGTCTCGTCGCGCAGCCGCCGGATGCAGGTCAACAAATCCAGATTGGCCAGGTCGGCCTCATCGACGATCAGCGTCCGACCCGTCCCATTCAGCCGATGCACCGCCGCCCGCCACAACGCGTCCAACGCGTGCACCCGCTCCAACCCCACCAGCCCGCACAATTCCCGCAGAAACGTCACGTCGCGCTTGTTCCCCGGCGTGATGCTCATATAGATCGCCCCGGCCGCCGTTCACTTCCTCCATCGCCAGGCCGACGCACTTGTCCCCCGCGAACCCATCGAAGCGGAACCGCAGTTCACGGTTGATTCCGCCCAATAGCTCGCGAGCCTTGCCTTTACAGCGTCCATCACACATAATTCCCGACCGGCGCATTGGACTTTTAGGCGGGACGGTTCGTGATTCGGCGGAGCACGGGAAAAGGCGATTCGAATCGTCCGGCAACGCGGCTGTTCACTGACTCATTCGGAAAGAGCACCTCCGGACGGCGTCTCGGTCGCAATGGTGCAAAGGCGGTTAGCAAGCAAATGGCATTGACCTTCGCCAGCTTGTACTGCGGTTGTGGCGGATTTGATCTTGGATTCACCGAAGCGGGTTACCGTTGTACGGGCGCGTTTGATATCGACCCATTGGCCATCAAGGTTCACCGTGACAACCTGAAGTCTCCGACGACTCTATGCGATCTGACGTCGACTAACCCTAGCCTTGGCGGGCTTCGCGCCGACGTCCTGCTGGCGGGTTCACCTTGTCAAGGCTTCTCGACGGTCGGCAAGCGTGATCCCCATGATCCTCGAAATTCGCTGCTGGTGCTTGGCGGCCGAATCGCAGTGGCGACCCGCCCGCGTGTATTCATAGCCGAAAATGTTTCCGGCGTCGTCGCAGGCGAGCAGAGGCGATTCTGGGATGCCCTTGCAAACACCTTGCGAACGGCCGGATTCCGAACGACCGACTTCCTGTGCGATGCCCAGCGAATGGGCGTGCCCCAGCGGCGCCGCAGAATGGTAATGGTCGCGTGGCGACGCAATAGAGACTTCCGATTTGATATACCGCCCGTGACGGGCGGCGGACTGAAAAGTGCACTTGAATTCCTCGATGGCGTATCCAACCACGAACCGTCGACGCTATTGCCGAATTCCCGATCAGCAATGATCGCCAATCACATTGGCCAAGGTCAAAAACTTAGCAACGTGCGCAGTGGACCGCGTTCGATTCATACTTGGAACATTCCCGAAGTCTACGGCCGCACCTCGCGTCGGGAACGGCACGTTTTGGAAACACTGATCCGATTGCGCCGTCAAAACCGCCTTCGCTCCGTCGGAGATGCCGACCCCGTGACGGCTAGAGCAATGTCGCTGAGCCTCGGACACAACGTGCGCGACACCCTTAAATCCCTGGTTCGGAAACGCTATGTACGTTACAGGAACGGCGCGTTCGACCTGACGCACACTTTCAACGGCAAGTACCGCCGGCTGGCTTCGGATGCCCCTTCGCCGACCGTGGACACCCGCTTCGGTGATCCGAGATACTTCCTGCACCCGACGCAACATCGCGGATTGACCGTCCGCGAAGCCGCACGAATCCAAGGATTTCCCGATTCCTTCGTTTTCGACGGCCCAGCGCGCACTCAATACCGCCTTGTTGGCAACGCGGTTCCGCCGCCGATGGCCCGGCAGATTGCCTCTTGCATTCGGGACGCGATCTTGGAGACGCCGTAACAATGCCCGAGACTCTTGCCGAGAGAGTGGGTCGGTGGGATTTGTCGGGGGCCGTCAGTGTAGGCGGCGATCTCTTCAATCAAATTCACGAGCGCATCGTTTTTCTTCAGCACGTTCATTACGACCAATATCTGCCAACCCAGAGTCCGCGCCATCAAACTGACTTTGAGCAGCGCCTCGAAAGTTGGCTCGACAATCTGTCGAGGGAAGCAGACAGGCAAATCCTACTGGAACTCGTTCCGCAGACCATTTTCTTCGGCCGCGACGAGTTCTCCAGCCTGTATCAGGCCGCGATTCGTGGCCCCGTTACTCGATGGATCATCGAGCTCAATCAACTGGACTTCATGGCAGAGGATTTCAACACACGGTTAACGACGGAGGTATCCACTCACACTTGGTACTGCGCCATTTCGGACAGCATGCCGATGAGCGATTTCTGTCACGTCAACAATCTTGGGGGAATACAGTATCGTCCCGACTTCCGAGCACTTTCTGAGTTGGGTGATCCGACGAAGATCCTCAACTTCATGAAACAACGCAGCGTGCCTCTAAAACGGTTGGTCTTGCTGGAGGACTTCATTGGCTCTGGTAGTCAACTTGAGGATGCCAAGCCCGTCGCTGATCATCTTCTTGCAAACAACGTGCCTATTCTCCTAGTCCCGCTTATAATATGCCCGGATGGAGTCACCGCCGCGCGCAATCTGTTTGGCTCTAGCCAGCATTTCCGGTTCGACCCAGTGCTCCCACTTCAGGACGACATCTTCATCAATGCGCTGTCAACTACGTCCCCGGATTCTTTGGCTGATAGAGTCAAAGAATTGGCCCGACGGTGCCATTCGCAGGTCGTCGGAGATAATGCCGGCGCGCCCTGTTATGGACCATTCGGCTTTCCGTCTCCGAATGGCACCGGTGCAACCGTCGTACTCTACTCCAACACGCCCGACAATACACTTCCTCTCATTCACCATCGTTCAGACACATGGCGTCCCCTTTTTCAGCGGTCCTCACGAGAAATGAACCTGGATCATGGCTAGCTACGAGACCAATCCATTTCAAGAGCTTTACGTTACGGACCACCCCGACCCGAACACGTTTGTCGCGTTGTTCAGTGAGTTTCCTGTTCAGCACGCACTTGCGCTTTTTCGACCAGGACACGTGGTGCTCAAAGGCACGCAGGGATCGGGCAAGAGCATGCTGCTCAATCTATTCCGCACTCAAATTCGACTCGCATACCACCGCGTCGGGGCGACTTTCCCCGTCCCGCAAGATCTGCGCGGATTCATCGGAGCTGGAATCAACTTGACGAGAAGCGGCGTGCTTGACATCGGCAACCGTCCTCTGAGTGCCGATGCAGGACACGATGACGCATTGTTTCCATTGTACTTCGCAGACTTCGTAAACTACTACGTAGTCCGCGACATCCTCGACTCGGTAAACACAATGCGAGATAATAGCGCGGCGTTCGATGACATCGTGGCCGGCGAGAGGTTGGATCACTTTGCGCGCGCCCTGGCGGATGACGATTGCTGGTTTGGCGCGCTGCAGGGCTGTGATTCGATTTCGACGATTTGCGATCGCATCGACGAAAGGGTCAATGCCTATCGGTCTTTTCACCTGTACAACCTCCGCGAATTGCCAGCAGCGATCGATCGTACTAAAACCACCATCGGTGAGCCAATTGCCCGGGCGGCCGAACTGTTGCGAGAGCTGGAAGTCGTGCCGGACGGCACACCTGTGTTCGTTCGCATCGATCAGGTGGAGCGCTTATATCGAAGCGATGCGGTCAGGCCGGAAGTAGGCGGACATTATCGCCGCATCGTAAACAAGGCTATTGGATTGCGCGATTCCCGGGTGTGGTATCGCGTGGGTACTCGCCAATATGCCTGGGATGGCGATTTGCGAATGTTTGGAACGAATGACAAACTTGAACACTTGCGCGACTTTCGGTTCATCGATCTCGATGACATGTTGCGCCGAAAGGAGGCTATCAAGACTTGGATATTTCCGAAGTTTGTCGAGGACGCTTTTTGTCGCCGGTTGAAACAGGCGGAGTACAGGGGCGCGGAGGCCCATGGCCTTGTTCGGCTTGTCTTTGGCGCAACTGAGGATCCCTCCTCGGCAGCAACGGACTATGCTCGCAACAGTACAGCGCAACGAGTACTGAAACTCACTGGGTTCTCTCCGGCGTGGCACACCTTTCTCACCGAATTGTGCTCCGTTGACCCTCTATCTGCAGTTCTTGCTGCTGCCTGGGCGAGACAGCGCGGAACAGCGGGCAAACAGGGAGATCGCCTCAAAAAGCCTCCCCCTATTGCATCTGAACCCTGGAAGCGTCCATACTGGCGCAAAGAACGTATTCGGCAGGCGTTGCTGCAGATCGCAGCCCGCTCGGCGCAGCGCCTGAAATGGTCAGGGCAAGAGCATATACTCGCGCTGAGCGCAGGAAATATCAGCATTTTTCTCTCCATTTGCCACGAAGTCTGGGATGCCTTCCTTCGTGCGGAACGGCGAAAGCCGTCAGAGAGGCGACGCGACCCTATCGCTAAAGGAATGGACCCTGACGTGCAAGCCGTTGGAATCCAAACTGCAAGCGCCTACTGGTACGACAAAATCACCGAGCAACCGAAGGGCGACGACCGTCAGCGATTTTTGGACGAAATTGCACGGGAGTTCAGGTCCTGGCTCGTGGATGACGATTCGATGTCCTATCCCGGGCACAACGGGTTTTCCGTGGCGATTGACGAACTCGACCGACAACCGGCCATTGCGTCATTTCTTGGAGATTCGTCTGACTACGGCGACTTGTACGAGGTACCCCATACCACGAAGGACAAGAACAGGAAGCAGCGCAAGAAGTGGTATCTTAGTCCGATTCTGTCTGTATACTATCAAGTCCCCGAATCACACGTGAAGGAGCCATTTTACGCGACGGGGGCGAAGGTCGCCGAATGGATCGACAGGGCCGGCATCGTGCTCGAGGGTCGAGTGGATCAATCCCTGACATCGGAATCGCACAAGCTGACGAGGCCCCGGGATGACTCACCCACGCTGTTCGATGGTGTTTAGTGGAGTTCCCAAGAGCTGGACGCATGGCACACTATCGCCCCTGGGGATTGCTGGATTGGGTGCTGCCGCGATGTCCCGTTGCCGGACGCTGGACTTTGCTGGGCTGTCTGTCTACTGGCGAGCGTAGCTTGGCGGTCTGGCGAGTTCTGAGAAACCTGAACTGCCTGGGGTCATTGAAGCTGCTTCGGATTGCGAACAAGCCCTCGCGCCACGATGCCGCCGTTCGGCGGAATGAGGAAGACAGGTTGAGGGAATTCAGGCAGGCTGGAGGCAGCGAAGGCGATATCGAGGGCCATAATCTGCTAGAGCCGGTTTCTAGAATCGTGGAGGTGATCGATGCATTCTTGCCATCAGCCGGTTCAAACTTAGTTCTGGATGTGACCGCGCTTCCAAAGCGATTCTTTTTCCCGCTCTTGAGACTGCTCATAAAGCGCACAAGCGAGGTCGAAAACTTGATCGTCACGTACACATCGCCCGCGAGACGTACGGCGGAGAAGCTCGCCGAGAACCCCGACCAGTGGGCTCACCTTCCACTGTTCAGCGGCCGCCCTCGGGAGAAGCCGGATATGATGGTGATTAGCGTTGGGTTCGAAGCGCTGGGGCTGCAGGATCACATCCACGGTGAGGCTGGCCTGCCAATAAAGCTGCTGCTGCCATTTCCGGCACCGCCCGAGGCGTATCGCCGAAGCTTGGAGCTTGCGCGTCGCCTACAACGGAATCGCGCAGACGTATTCACGACCTACTGGACGGACGCCAAAGAAGTTGGCGATGCCTTTGACCGCATCGTATCCCTCACAACGACAACAGGCGGGCGGAAACGGGTGATCCTAGCGCCGTTTGGCCCCAAGCCCATTTCAGTTGCCATGTGCATTTTTGCGACACTCACGGAATCCCAGGTATTCTATACACAACCGTCAGTGTATCATCCCGAGTATTCACGCGGCGTAGGCCAGGTTGGAGACCTGCCTGCGGTTTGGGCGTACTGCTTACGTTTGAGCGGTAGAGAATATTACCACCTTTAATCAGCGAGGGGGCGCCCATTCATCCGGTGGCGTTCGGCCGGGTGGCCCACTCATCGCGCGGCGATGGGTGGGAATGCGATGCTTGAATCGCGCGTAACCTCCGTTCGCGCATGCGCTCACCCGAATCCCAATTCGCGGTTTCCGTCCTTTTCCGCCTCGCCCTTCTCAATCCCTTCGCGCTCACCCGTTCCAGGTTTTGGCGTTTGGTCGTTTCTGTGTTTCAGCGTTTCCCTCTGTGTTCTCCGTGCCCTTTGTGGCCCCACTCCTCTCCCTCCGCGCCTTGGCGCCTTTGCGTGATCCTCCCTCCCCATCTGCGTCAATCTGCGCAATCGGCGGATCCTCTCCTGTTTTCGCCTTTCGCCGTTTCGCCGTTCCACGGTCCGTTCGCACCCGTCACCGTTTTCTCTCCGCGATCTCCGCGCCTCTGCGGTGAACTCCTCCCTTCGTGCCTCCGTGCCTCCGTGCCTTCCCCCTTTCGCCTTTCCACGCTCCGTCCTATAATCTCCGCTCCTGCGCCCGCGCCCACCGCTGATCGACGAATCCGAAAAATCTTTAGCGCGCTGCCGGAGTTATTTATGTGAAGGCCAGGGTGTCCGGTGTCGTTCGTCGAGCCGCCGTGGCCCGGAGTCAACAGGAGCAACGCATGCAGCATCGCGCCGCGCCGTAGCGTCGGTTTCCGCCCCGAGGGCTGATCCCCGTGCACGGAGCGTATCCCCAAGGGTGAGGCCGCCATCGGCCACTCGACGTCCGACCATCAACGCCGCGCGAACAACCCGTCCGGACAACTGAATACGGAACACTCACGCGATGAACTCGTCCCGCTTCGCGAGCTCCATCGCCGCCGTCGCGTCGTTAAGCGTCGCGTCGAATTCGGGCTGCTTCCCGGTGGGGTGAACGTGCCACGCCCGCCCGCTCGCCCCCGTCCGCGTCCGGCGGAATTCCGTCGGAAACGCCCGTTGCGCCACGGCCAGTCGGGCGAACTCTTCGGCGATTCGTTCCAGGCGTACGACGTCGGGCATGGCCCCCAATGGACCTCAAAAAACACGAAAACTCGCGTAAACAAAACGCCGGCGGGCGAACGGTCTACACGCGCCACCTGTGGGGATTTCGCCCTCCCCCCTGCCCGGCTCCGCACCGGCGACCGCCCGGCCGCGGCGTCATGTTCCGGCCGGAACACGGCCCACGCGACGCGCATCATAACGCCCCGCGATGCAACGTGGTGTATTTTCGGGATTTGTACGGAATTGCCAAGCGGGTCGTCGGCCGCGGTCCTTTCGATTTGCGCAGATTTGCGCTGCAACACACCCTTCGGCGCCTTGGCCGTCCGCGCGGAAGGATCACGCTCCAGCCTGTGAAATCCCGGCCGACGGTTCGCATCACACCCGCGGCCGCCGGTGCCGGATGTTCGGTTCCCTTCGGTTCGGGCGTGCGCGGCTCCGCGTCGCCGTGCATTTCGGTGCGTCGTCGTGCTGGACGCACGCCGTCAACTTCGACAGAATGCGTAACGGTCCAAGCGTGGGGACGAGCCGAAGAGCATCACCGGAAACAGTTGTTGATTGTTGGCGCGTTGATCGCGTGGTTGGTCATGGGCGACGAACGGCTGAATTGAGAACAATGAAGCGGCAACAAGAAACCATACCTACAGTCGAAGAAATTCTGCACGGGACGGCGTACGCGCTGACGATTTTCGAGACCTCCGACATCCAAGCATTAAGGGTCTTCGACAAGGGCGGCAAGCCCTACCTAAAGTGTTTCGCCACCGATAAGGATCGTCCCGCCAAGCCCGAAGAAATCGTGCGGCAGTTGTTTATCAGGAAACTGATCGATCACTACGGTTATCCGAAGGACCGCCTTCGAATCGAAAAGGAAGTCTATTTCGGCTCGACGGTCCATGAGAAAAAGGCCGACATCGTCGTAATCGAGAAAGACACACCGGACACGCCGTTCATCATCGTTGAATGCAAGAAACCCAAACGCAAGGACGGTCTGGAACAACTTAAATCGTATTGCAACGCCGAGGGCGCTCCGATTGGCCTTTGGACCAATGGCTCATCCACCATCGGACTCCACCGCGAAGAGCCCAACCTCTTCCGCGAACTGCCCGACATCCCGACGTCGCGACAGACGTTGGCAGACCTGCTCACCAAGCCGTGGACGATCGACGACCTTGATCGCGAGAACATCCTCGTCAGGGAGCGCACCAGCCTCAAGGACGTAATTCTGAACATGGAGGACTTGGTCCTTGCCAATGCAGGCGTCGATGCGTTTGAGGAGGTCTTCAAGCTCATTTACGCCAAGCTTTATGACGAATGGGCAGCCGAAAACATAGCCCGCCGCAAGCGCAAGCTGGACTTCCGCGTCGGAGGAGCGACGGCGAAGGAATTCACGGAACGTATCGACACCCTGTTCAAAGCCGCGATGGCCCAATGGGGCGGCGTCTTCGTTGAGGGCGAACGCATGAACCTTGAACCGGACCACCTAAAAGTCTGCGGCTCAGCGCTGGAGCGCGTCAAGCTCTTCAATTCGAACCTCTCGGTCATCGACGAAGCATTCGAGTACCTGTCGATCAAGGCGGCCAAGGGCGAGAAGGGGCAATACTTCACACCCCGCCACATCATCGACATGTGCGTCTCGATGCTCCGACCCACCGATGAGGAGTACGTGGTAGACACCGCCGCCGGGTCGTGCGGGTTTACGGTTCACGCCATATTCCACGTCTGGAAGCACTTCTTCACCGCCAAGCGACCAACTGAACCAGAGAAGGAGTACGCGCGCACAAAGGTTTATGGCATCGACTTCGACCCGCGATCAGTCAAAATTGCCCGCGCACTAAACCTCATCGCGGGGGACGGAAAGAGCAATGTTTACCGCGCCAACACGCTCGATCCCAAGATGTGGGCCGAAGACACGCGGGCCGGACTTCGGCCCCGGCTTCGCCGCTTCAAAGATGCTGACGAACACCGCCGAAACCAGGAGCAGTTCCGCTACTTCGATTTCGATGTACTCCTGACCAATCCACCGTTTGCTGGTGACATCAAGGACAATCGGATATTGGCGCAGTACGACTTGGCGAAGAAGGGAAAGAACGGCGTCGAGAAGGCCGTCGGGCGCGACATCCTGTTCATCGAACGAAACTTTCAGTTCCTGCGTCCCGGCGGTCGTGCCGCGATCGTCCTGCCGCAGGGGCGCTTCAACAACTCGGGGGATGAGGCAATCAGGAAGTGGATCGCCGAGCGTGCCCGGATTCTGGCGGTGGTGGGCCTTCACGGCAACACCTTCAAGCCCCACACGGGCACGAAAACCAGCGTGCTGTTCATCCAGACGTGGAACGACGACAAGAAGGCCGGGCCGCTGAACCCCAAGCAGGACGATTACCCGGTGTTCTTGGCGACAAGCGAGAAGCCAGGGAAGGACAACAGCGGCGACTACGTCTACGTGTACGACGAGAAGAACGCGCCCAAGCTCGACTCCCACAACCACATGATCGTGGACCACGATCTGGACGAGATCGCTGCGGCGTTCGTGAAGTGGGGCAAGGAAAAGGGCTTGGCCTTCTGCGAAGGGGGCGCGTAAATGGCGGTGTGGAGCGTCGTCAAGCTTTCGCAGATGCCGCCGGACCTTCGGATAGACGCGGAGTATTACCGGCCCGAGGTATTGCGGCTCCGTCGATCCGTCGAGGGCGGACGGTGGCCGGTCGAGACTGTCGAACAACTTAGCGACTCGGTCATCAACTTCGGCGCGTACAGCCTGTGCAATGACATCGCGTTTCAGGAGTTCGAGGAAAAGGATGCAGACGCCGTTGAGTTCATCACGGCGCAGGACATTCAAGACGGCTTTATTGACCATGCAAATGCGCGATGGATTCCCGCGAGCCAGCACTCGGGGCTACTGTGGAAAAGTCAAGTCGGAACTAGCCAAGTGTTGGTAGCAATGGCTGCGAGGCTGGGCCACGCAGCCGTGTATGACGGCACGTCCCCGCTGAATTCCAGCCAAGATATTGCGAAGATCACTGTCCGCGATCCCGAGGCGTTCGATCCTCACTATTTGGCCATCTACATCAACTCCGGGCTCGGGCGCGGGCTGCTCCTTGCTTCACAGACGGGATCGGTTCAGCAACACACGAACCTTGGGCGCATCAAAGCCATTCCAGTCGTAATGCTCCATCGCAGAGATCAGCTACGCGCGGCCGCGTTGTACCGCAGCGCAGTAGGGAAGCGTAAAGAGTCGGCTGCGATCATTGCCGCCAGCGAGGCGCGGCTGATGAAAGCGCTCGGACTGGACCGCCTCGACCTCTCGCCCCAGAAGTGCTACACCCGCCGCTTCCGCGACCTTGAGGCCGAAGCCCGCTTCGATGCCGAGTACTTCAACCCCAAGTACCAGCGAATCATCAAGAAACTCCGCGCCGGGGGCCGTGCGCTCGCCGATGTTGCCCCGCTGGCCCAGCGCGCCTTCGACCCCGCGCTGCGCCCCAAGGGTAGCACCTTCCGCTACATCGAGATCGGCTCGCTCACCGGCGACGGCGAAGCCGAGGCCGAAACCCTTGACGTGGCCGACGCCCCCAGCCGCGCCGCGTGGATCGTCAAGCCCGGCGACGTGATGACCAGCACCGTCCGCCCCATCCGCCGACTCTCCGCCCTCGTGCGCGACGATCAAGACGGCTGCGTCTGCTCCTCCGGCTTCGCCGTCCTGAGTCCCGCGTCAGGCGCCGACGGCATTGAGCCGGAAGTGCTCCTGACGTACCTGCGCCTGCCGATCATCTGCGAAATCCTCGACCTCCACTGCACCGCGAGCATGTACCCGGCGATCCCCGAAAACCGCCTTATGCGCATCCCCATCATCGTGCCCGACACCAAGACGCGCAAGGCCGTGGTCGCGAACGTGCGAGAGGCTATGACCGCCCGCAGCGAGGCCGCGCGGCTGCTGGAACAGGCCAAGAAGACCGTCGAAGACCTAATCACAAGGGGCAAGCCCGGTGGAGGAGAATAGCTTCACATGGCCGCCCCGCGTGATATCGTGGATGCCTTGGAGTGCGTGCTGAGCGTTTACTTTTCCGGCGTGCGCCATAACCTTCGAGCGGCATTTATCTTGTGCGACGGTTTGGTAGAACTGACCTGCAAAGTGAAGGCCGAGGCTGGGGGTTGGCGGCCCTTCCAAATCAATTTTGTGCCGCTGTTGAAACTCGGCCCGGTCTCCCTTGATCCGGCAAGCAGCGGGCTGGGCAGAAAGTGTGAAGACACCCACAAAGTGCGCAACAAGATGCACCACGTCAATGCCGTGGCCACGGTGGATGCGCAGTATTGCGCCGATTCAATCCTCGATGCCGTGGACTGCATCGAGCACTGCTTCCCCGGAGCCAAGGCCGCCTTCGAGGACAAGATCAAGGTCGCGTTGCGCGTGGTCCGGGTTTATTCGGTCCAAGGCAGCGGGGCGCAACGCACGGCATTTCAGGACAGCATGAGCCGCTACAAGTGGCGAGCGCGCAAGAATCCGCCGCGGGTCAACGAAATTGTCGTGTCGCCCGGATTGCGGCCCCACTGGGGCATGGTCATCATGGACACCGTCGCTGATATTGAGACGATTCTGAATCGAATCGGCGCGCCGCAGTGACGGAAACCAACGATTCAGGAGTCGCCAACGTTGTCGGCGACTTGTGGGCCGAGCGCAGCGCCGGGCGGTGTTTGTTCGTAATGCCCCACGGGCCGGACTGGAACGCGATTCGCGCCGTCATTGAGCGGGATCATCCACCGCCCGCGAAGGGAAACGCTCCATGACCGACGCCTCGGGACCGCTCGAACCCGGCGGGCAGCTTCTCATCTACCGCGACGGGGCGTTGAACCTTCAGGTCCGCCTCGACGGCCGGACGGTGTGGCTGACGCAGCGCCAACTCGCCGAGCTTTAGCAAACCACCGTTCCGAACATAAGTCAGCACGTCGCCCAGATTTACGACGACGGCGAACTCGATCGCGGGGCAACTCTTAAGGAATACTTAATAGTTCAGACGGAAGGCAGCCGACAGGTCCGGCGTTCCATCGAGCATTTCAATCTGGACGTCATTCTCGCCGTCGGCTACCGCGTTCGCGCGCCCCGCGGCACGCTTTTCCGCCAATGGGCGACGGCCCAGCTTCGCGAGTTGCTGGTCAAGGGGTTCGTCCTCGACGACGAACGCATCAAGGCCGGCCGAACCATCGGGCAGGACTACTTCGACGAACTGCTCGCGCGCATCCGCGACATCCGCGCGTCGGAACGGCTGTTCTATCAGAAGATCACCGACATCTACGCCACGAGCATCGACTACGACCCCACCGCCCAGCTTTCGCAGGAATTCTTCGCCACCGTGCAGAACAGGCTGCATGGGGCCGTTCACGGTCAGACGGCCGCCGAGGTCATCCGCGAACGGGCGGACGCGACCCGCCCCAACATGGGGCTGACGACGTGGAAGAACGCCCCCCACGGTCCGATTCGCAAGGCCGATGTCGCCGTCGCCAAGAACTATCTCGACGAATCGGAAATCGCCGAATTGAATCGCGTCGTTTCCATGTACCTCGATTACGCGGATGACCAGGCCCGTCGCAAGCAGCCCATGCACATGGCCGATTGGGTTGTGAAGCTGGACGGTTTCCTTCAGTTCAACGAACGCCAAATCCTTCGAGGCCCCGGCCGCGTTTCGCACCAACTGGCCGAACAGCACGCCCACGCGGAATTCGCCCGGTTCGAGGAGCAACGGCGCCAATTGGAGGCGACTCGGCCGACAAGCGATTTCGACAAGGCCGTGGAACGGGTCAAACGTCTTGAAGGCGAGCCCGCGCCCAAAAAGCGGACGCCGCCGAAGGGCAGGAAAAAACGGACGTGAATGGTCGTTGGTCAAAATGGCCCGCGGCACGGGCGACGGTCCGGCGCTACCGCCTACGTGAACTTCGGCTCCTTCCCACGGTTCAGGCTGTCCAAAATGTGTTCCATCGCGTTCCGCTCCGCGCTCCGTTGAAACTCCACGTCCAGGAAGTTTCCGAACACCTTGCGGATGGTCGTGGCCACCAGGACGATGTCCCGCGTTCGCTCGCCCCGTTCGGCCATCCCCAGCGCCTTGCTCAACAGCGGCAGCAAGCGGTCCATCATCGCCCACAACCGCAGCTTGTACGTCTCGTAGGAGTCGGCCACCATGACTTCGACGCACGCCCGAATCTGCGGCCGGCGCTCCCCCTTGCGGATCATCCACGCCATTTCCCGCGACATTCCGTACCGGCGGGCGATCCGCCCCGACGACATCCCCCGGAAAATGTCCTGCCCAATGTTCATATCCCGTTCGGTCAGTCGGTCGAGCCTGTTCTCCTGCCGCGTGATCGACACCTGATACCGGGGTGGCGGTCCGATCGGCGGGCACCGGTTCAAGTCCATTCGTGCCGCGGGCGTCGCCTGTCCGTTGGTGCGACGGCCATTCGACCCGGCACCCCCGTCCGCCGCGTGCGTCGTCAGCGGATTGGCAACGGCCACTTCACCCATGCCCCGATTCTCCCCCGCGCCTTATTCGCGTCCGTCCGATTGGAATGGCGGTCAGCGCGACCGCAAGATTCTCCCCCACACCCGCCGCCGATCAAGTCAAATCGCCCTTCATTCCCATACCCGCCGCGAAATGTAAACGGATGTTAACGCGCCCCGCTGCACCCCCGCGCACGTTCGCGCCCGCACCCGTTCCCGCCGTCGGAAGCTTGCTTGTGAAATCCGCTTCGTGCATCGTCCCGATTTCCCACTCCACGTTCGTTGTGCATTCCGCCAGCGCATCATTCCCGACTCGCCCGCACCCAATCCTGCCACCGCGGCACACGCTCATTGACCATGCGAATGAGGTCGTCCCGCGTCGCGTATCCATTCCTGCCGCACCGTTCGAGCCGTTCAACCCGCCGCGGAATGGTCCCGGCCGACCCGCCGTCGGCTTCCGATCGCTCGAGCGCCGCTCGCTCCAGTTCGCCGATGCGCCGTTCCAGGTCCGCGGCCTCGCGCAGCTTGGTTCCCAGTTCCAGAATCGACCGCGCCGCCCCCAAGCCGCACCGATTCCTTGTTCGCCGATAGCAGCCCGCGGAGCGTGTCGGCCGCGTCGGTCATCGACCCCACCAGTCGCCCCAACGTGAATTCGACCATGTCGGCCCGGACGGTGTTGACCAGCACCCGGAACCGGGCGTCCCGAAGCCGACGGAATGCCGTCCGTTCGCTGATCCCCGCATCCCGCGCAGCGCGTACCACCGGCACCCCCATCGCCAATCCCGCCGCCAGCAGTTCGCTCGCGTTCAACCGCGGCCCATCCGCAACCGCCTGGCCGCTGCCCCCCGGCATTCCGTCGCACGATCGGCCGTCACCCGACCCCGCGTCCAAACGATCCGACGGCGCTATCAACCCATTCCCACCCGGCGCCCCGATGTCGTCATCCGCCCCATGCCCACCCTTCACACCTTCGACACCTTCGTACCCGCCGCCCACCGCCGCGGCCCACAAATTGCCCGCGCCACGTTCGGCGTCGAAATCTCCGCCGTCATCGTCC
>JABFSN010000106.1 GCA_013140575.1 Phycisphaerales bacterium
GTCCTCCGTGTAGTCCAGCACCACCGCCCGTACTTTCCCCTCGGCGTACGCGGCCCGCACTTCGTCCCCGTCACCCGCCCCGGCCAGGTGAACCATTTGCCAGCCCGGAACCGCCGACCATCGGTTCATTCCGGCCACCACTGCCCGGTTGATGGACCGCGACCCCTGCGACGCCCCGGTCACCACCAGCGTCCGCCGCGCCGGATCCAGACCGAACCGTTTCATCCCGTTCGGGCGGTTCGCCTGAAAAAACGCTTCCCGCACCGGACATCCGGACAGGCGTACGTCCGCCGTCGCCGGCAGATGCTCCGCCGCGATCGCCCACTGCACGAAAACCGTCTCCGTTCGCCGCGCCAGGTACCGATTGGCCTTGCCCGGGATGGCATCCGGATTCAGCAGCGCATTCCGAATTCCCAGCGCCTTCGCCGCGCAGACCGCCGGCCCGCTTCCATATCCGCCGCTGCCGATCACGCTCGTCGGTCGATCCCCCTCGAACATCGCCCGGCATCGGCTTACCGACGACCGCCACGCCGGCAAAAACCCCACCGCCTCCCGGATGCTGCGCGGCAATGGCCGAATTCCCTGCGGCACCACCGATACCGCACCGTCTCCATTTCCGAATACCCCGGCGATCACCCGCCCGTCGATCGGCCGATCCGTTGTCAAAAACGTCAATCGCGCATCCGGTCGGATTCGTCGCACGGCGTTTGCGATGCACACCAGCGGATAGACATGCCCTCCCGTCCCTCCGCCCGCAAACACGATGTGCATCGACTTCTGTGCCATTCCGGCGCGCCCTGATTACATGCTCAACCTGCCTGGAATCCACCTACTACTACTAATACGCGATAACGACTTGGGTCACCATCGACGAAACCGGCACCGTCGGGGCACCCCAGCCCTCCCAGCCCCGTAGGGGCGGTAGTCAGTAGCCGGGGGTGTCGTCCGCGACAGCGGACGACACCCCCGGAATCGTCCATCCCCTCTAAACCAGCCCCAGCGGGGCGAAAGAACGCATCACCGGGGACGCACTCTTGGCGTTGTGGTACTACATGCCTGCCCATCACTGCTTTCCATCAACCGCTCCGACCGTTCGACCCTTCAGACTCTTCGCGCCCCCTCCCCACTCTTTGAAACCTCTCAACCACTAGATGTACCACTCGAGCCGGGCGTGATTGCAAGGATCGGGACGAAAACCGGCTTCGCCAAACCGGCGAGCAGCCCTCTACCGCCCTGTCAATCTTGTAAATCTTGTAAATCCTGTCCATTTCCGACGCATTCGTCCACGTCATTCTCGACTGTGCGTTCAGGTCTTCCCGCTCTTGTGAATCTCCCGGTCGTCGCGTCGCTCACCGCGCTCCGCTACGCGCTCGCCACGTTCCATCCCTCGACCGGTTCAGCCGGCGCTGCCGCCGAAATCGCAACCCCCTCGCTCCTGACCCCGCTGGCCGTTCGGCGCGCCAATGCCGCCAGCAACCCCGTCGACGCCGCGAAACAGATCACCCCCGTCCCCCCCGACGACACGAACGGCAACGGTATGCCCTTGGTCGGCGCCATCACCGTCACCACCGCGATATTCATCGCCGCCTGCAATCCGACCGTCGCCGTGATTCCAAACACGCACAGGCGCGCAAACCGATCGTCCTCCGCGACGGCCGTCATGATCCGCAGCCCCAAATAGACCAACGTGATAAACAGCACAATGACCGTCAGTCCCCCCAGCACCCCGGTTTCTTCGCACAAAACCGAAAACACGAAATCCGTCCGCGCCTCCGGCAGGTAGCCATACTGCGCCACGCCCGCGCCCAATCCCCGACCCGTCCATCCCCCCGACGCCATCGCCACCAGCGACTGAATCGCATGGTACCCACTACCCTGCGGATCCTCCCAGATCGTCCAGAACGACATCAACCGCTCCCACCGGTACGGCGCCATGAACAACAGCCCCGCGAATCCCGCGATCCCCGGCAACGCCCACGCCAGTAGCGCGCCGCCCCCGCACCCGCCGACGACGGCCAACAACCCTCCGACGCCGCCGATCAGCACCGCCGTTCCAAAATCCTCCACCCCCACCAACCCACAAACCAGCAGCACCACGGGCACTACCGCCCATGTCGATGGACGCTGCTGCGCCGGCTCCGACGTTTCCGCCGCGCCGCGCTCTCGCCGTCGCCCCATCACCGCCGCCAAATAAATCACCAACGCCGGCTTGGCCAGCTCCGACGGCTGAAACGTGATCAGCCCCACATCAATCCACCGCGCCCGTCCGTGGCTCGCGTGACCCATCGACGGAAGCCAGACCACGGCCAGCAACGCCACCGCCAGCCCCAGCAACGCCACCGACGGCTGCCACCCCCGTCCCGGGCGCCACGAAAACCAGCGCACGTGCAACCGCGACGCGACCAGCATTGCCAGAAACGCCGACGCCGCGTAAACCGTCTGACGCCCCAGCGCCCCCTGCCAGTTCGCCGCCTCCATCAACGGCCGATCCAGCCGCGTCGCCGTCGCCGCCGCCATGACCACCCCGACCGTGATCAGCGCCGCCACAACGATCATCAGCCGTTCGCCCTGCTTCTCCATTCGCTCCGCCGCATCGTGCATCAAGTCATCCATGACCCCATCCGTCCTCGTCCCCGATTGCCTTCTTCCCTCCGCCCCTTCGTCCCTGCGCCCCTTCTTCGTTCGCCTTTCCGCGCCCGCACCCTTCACCCCTTCACACCCTCACACCTTCACCCTCTTGCCTCCGCGCTCTCCGCGCCTCTGCGGTGAATTCCTCCCTCCGTCCCTCTGTCCCTCTGTCCCTCCGTCCCTTCTTCAATTCACCTCAATTTCACCGTCGCCAGCGCGAACACCGCGAACACCGCCCCCAACAGCCAAAATCGAATCACCGTCTGCGGCTCACTCCACCCGCTCAAATGAAAATGATGATGAATCGGTGCCACCAGAAACAGCCGCTTCCCCCGCGTCAGCTTGAAATATCCGATCTGCAGTATGACCGACATCGCTTCCATCACGAACACCCCGCCCACCAGGAACAGCATCAGCTCCTGACGCGTCACGATCGCGATGTACCCGATCATCCCGCCCAGCGCCAGCGACCCCGTATCCCCCATGAACACCTTCGCCGGATGGCAGTTGTACCACAGAAACCCCAACGCCGACCCCATCATGCACCCCGACAAAACCGCCAGTTCTTCGCTCTGCGGAATGTGCGGAATCAACAGCTTCGTCGCCGTCTCCAGCGTGCCCGCCGCGAACGCCAGCAGCATGAACACCATGCAGCACAACGCCACGCACCCCGACGCCAGCCCGTCCATGCCGTCCGTGAAATTGACCGCGTTGCTCGTCCCCGTCACCACCAGCACCGTCACCAGCATGAACGCCCACGCCCCCAGCGTCACTCCATGCTTGTAAAACGGCACCATCAACACCCGGTACGACTCGATCTGTTCTTCCGCCCCGACCGCCCCGATCACCGCGAAATTCCGCTGCCCGTGACGAAATATGAAAAAACCCAGAATGACCGCCAACCCCACCTGAAACAGTATCTTCTGATAGCTCTTCAGCCCATCCCGGCTCTTGCCCTCCGTCCGCGACGTCAGTTTCTTCCAGTCGTCCACTCCGCCCAACAATCCCAGCCATAACAAACACGCTAATCCCATCCGCACGTAGAAATTCGTCAAATCCGCCAGCAGCAGCGTCCCCAGCGCCACCGCACCCAGTATCATCAGCCCCCCCATCGTCGGCACATCGCGCTTGTTCGCCGTCAGCTCGTTCAACGTCGCGTGATCGAACTCCGGCCGGTCCCCCACCTTCAATCGCACCAACTGCCGAATCACCGCCGGACCGATCAGCACGATGAACAAAAAACAAAACAGCGCCCCGCACGTACCCCGGAACAGCGCGTTCTCGTACGCGTAATGCTGCCCTTCCAGCCACGATCGCATCAACAGATACAGCAAGCCGACGCACGCTCCCGTTCCTGTCGCACCGCCGCTGTCGGTCCATCATCGGTGTGGTCCCGACTCGATCGCCCGCCGCGCCGCGGAATCGAAACCGGTCAAACTCCCGAACCCACCGCGACCGCAAACACCTCGCGCAATCTCCCGGCAACCTCCTCCAACCCCATTCGCCGCGACCCCTTGATCAGAACCGTCTCATTACCCGTCAGTCGATGCGATAACACTTCCCCCGCCTCTTTCGCGTCCGCACAACCCACCGCTTCCATTTCGCCGTTCCCGGACCGCCCCCCGCGCATCATCGCGTCGCCGTAACGCCCCACCCCCACCAGCAACTCAACGCCCCCCCCGGCCGCCTGCCGACCGATGCGTTCATGCCAGCCCGCC
>JABFSN010000239.1 GCA_013140575.1 Phycisphaerales bacterium
GTGCCGGGCTGTGGCACGGGCATCCTGCCCGTGAAGACATGGGCGGGACGCCCATGCCACATTTTTCCGGCGCGGGCGGCGATCGTCGAGCACGCGGCCGGGCGGATGGCCGGGTCGATGACCGCCGCGGCCGACACGCTCCGCGGGCTGCTGTCGGCCGAGCGCGAAGCGACGCGGCTGGGGGCGGCGCGGTCCATTCTGGAACTGGGCCCGCGGCTGCGCGAGGCCGCGGAACTGGAACGGCGCATCACCGATCTGGAAACGACGGCGGCGCGACGCATCGAACAGCTTGAGGACCGGCTCCGGGAAGGCGGGTGGTGATGTGGCGGGCGAGGTAGGCCGTCGGGTTAGAACTAGCCCGAGCGGTGATTATGTGGGCTGCGTGCGTTGCGGTGGGGTGAATGGAGCGCGTCGAGGCATTTTCCGTGTTCCGACGTTGCGATGAAACCGGCCGAGGCGTCGTCATTGAGGTGGGCTATCCCGTCGCGATCGGTTCGGCTGGAGAAGTTTGAAGGGCGTAGGACCGAGCGGCACGAGGTATAGAAACGGCAAGAGCCCTGCTATCGTACGCGGTCCGTTCGGCGGGAGAGCACGAATGAGCAGCGCAACAACATGTATCCGAATCGCGCTCTATGTCTTGACCATTATTGTGATTCCAATTGCGGCGCAGGAACCCCCAATTCCGCGAATTCGTCTAGAAGCTGAAAACGGTAACGCTGACGCGCAGGTTGAGCTAGCTCAGTCCTTGCTCAATACCGAAAAAGAAGAGAATGTTGACGAGGCCATCCAATGGCTGCGAAAGGCTGCGTCGGCAGGAAACCTCGAAGCGCAAGGTACTCTCGGTGTTGTCCTCACGGCCGGAGTCGCGGGAAATGAATTCATAGCAGATGGAATTCGTTGGCTCCGCCAGGCGGCCGAAAACGGACATGCCCCATCCCAGTGGTGGCTCGGACGCCGGTATCTAGTCGGCGATGGAGTAACTGCGGACCATGGCCAAGCCATTGCATGGCTTGAAAAGGCTGCGTCCCAGAATGTCGTCGACGCACAATTGGACCTGAGTCGGGCCTACCTCTATGGCTTCGGCGTCCAAAAGGACGCACACAAATCAGTTGCGCTTGCTCAGAAAGCGGCAGAATCCGGCTCCCCTGAAGCAGAGTTCTTGCTTGGGCAACACTACGTTCGCGGTCAGGGCGTGGACGAGGATCCAGCCGAGGCCACCAGGTGGTATAGACGGGCTGCCGAGCAGGGGCTTGCCGAGGCGCAAACGGCTCTCGGCTCGGCTTATATGCTTGGATTGGGTGTTTCAAAGGATGACCACGCGAGCCTCGTTTGGTTTCACAAGGCAGCACACCAGGGTGACGCTACGGCACAATTCTTCGTCGGCCGCGCGTACCATGAAGGAATCGGCACGGAGCGTGATTTTGTGCAAGGTGTTGGTTGGTATCTCAAGGCAGCGAACCAGAATCATACTGCTGCACAGCGGGCGATCGGGTCCGCGTATGTAACAGGTGAAGGCGTCGACAACGATCTCCGCAAAGCAATTGACTGGTTTCAAAGGGCCGCGCAAGAGGGCGACGCTTTGGCACAATTATTTGTCGGGCAGGCATATCTTGAGGGGCATGGCGTTGTACGCAATAAGGAGACTGCCTTTACGTGGTTTAAGAGGGCGGCCGATCAGAATGAACCAAAAGCACAATCAGCGGTTGGGTTATGCTACCTGCGCGGCGACGGCGTTGAGCAGGATTGTGATCGAGCGGTAGACTGGCTCAAGATTGCGGCGGATGCAGGCGATGCATCTGCTCAATACGCAGTCGGGACATTCTATCGTGATGGTATCTGCGTAGCAGTAGACTTGCAGTTAGGCGCCGACTGGATGAGTAAGGCAGCATCAACAGGGCATCCTGAAGCACAGTATTCACTCGCTGTCGCATATGATGCGGGCCTCGGAGTTCAGCAAGACAAGGAGCTTGCCATTGCATGGCTCAACAAGGCGGCCGAGCAAGGGCATATGATTGCCCGGAAAAAGATCGAGACCGGCGGCCCAATTGGTCCAACGTCGGACGATCGGGCAGCAATGGAGGGGCTACTGAATACTCCAATTGCGCAACTAATGGTGGCGCAAGGGTACTTGAATAACAGTATGTTGCCACGAAACGTGGCCAAGTCGGTTGAGTGGACACGGAAGGCGGCCGACCAGGGGCTTCCGGAGGCGCAGTATTTGCTTGCGAACGCATATGCCCAAGGCGAGGGGATTCTCAAGGACTTGAGCGCGGCTGCGTATTGGTTTCAAAAGGCGGCAGATCAAGGCTACGCCGAGGCGCAATTTGCGATGGGAGTCGTGTATCTCACGGGAGACGGAGTTCCCAAAAATGAAGCACTGTCAGTCGAATGGTTCAAGAAGGCCGCCATGCAGGGTCTACCGGAAGCACAGTTCAATCTCGCGAACGCGTATTCAAAGGGCAATGGTGTGTCCCAAGACGACGTGACAGCCGTGGATTGGTATCTGAAGGCGGCCCATCAGGGATTGACGAACGCACAGCTCGCGATCGGATCGGCGCACGTTGTTGGGAAGGGTGTCCCGAAGGATGCAGTACTTGGCTATATGTGGTTGAATCTCGCCGCGGCACGTGGTTGCGCTGATGCTTCCGAATTGCGCAATCAATTAGAAACAGCAATGATACCATCGGAAATCGAGGAAGCGCAGCGACTGTCCCGCGAGTGGGTCGTCAAGCGTTCAGAGAGGGAGCGGTAACAGTGCCCGTCGATGGCAAGCTTCGATACCGCAAGGCGTTATTTATTGGAAGGAGTTCCGGCAATGTTCGGCCAATGCGAGAAAAGAACGGGGGTCAGAGTTGGGGATCGATGAGTTAAAACGTGGGATTAGAGGTAGCCGCGATACTGGCGAGCGCCGAGAGCTTCGATGATGTGCAGTTCGGGTGGTGAGAACCTTGGCTTTGTGTAACCTGAGCGAGCGGAATCGGGCGAAACCGGCGGGGGACGATGGCGGTGCCCGTGCGTAGCTGCGCTAGCGCAGGTCGTTGAATTCATCGACGGTCAGACCGGCTTCTACGATGATTCTGCGAAGCAGGCCCGTCTTGATGGTCTTGTGTTGGGGGACGGGGATCGGGCGGCGGCCGGGTTTGGACAGGATGAGGTGACCGCCGGCCTGGCGGGCGACGGTCCAGCCGGCGCGTTGCAATGCCCGAACGACCTGTCGGGGCCGAAGCCCTTTAGGCAGTGGCACGGCGTTTCCCGCGCTTGCGGAAGCGTTTGACGGGCAGCTTGCGGATTTGGCCGCGGGATTCCATTTCGGCGTTCACTTCCAGCCAGCCGGTGGCGGCGTCGGCGATGTTTTCGAGGGCTTCGGTGACGGTGTCGCCTTGGGACACGCAACCGGGAAGGGCCGGGCATTCGACGACGTACCCGCCGTCGTCCTCGTCGGGGGTCAGCGTGACGGGGAACTCGAATTCGCCGACGGCGATGGTGTGCGTTTGGGGCATGGGGATGGTCTCCACGCGGCGGCGCAGGTCGTTGACCAGTTCACGCAAGGCGACGGCGAACACCATTTGTCCGCTATGGCGGACGGTGTCCACGATGACCTTGGGATCGGCCGTCAAGTGAAAGATGGAGACGCCGTCGGTCAGCAACGCCAGTTCGGCCAACGGGTGCGACAGGTCGGGGAAGTTTTTTCGAAGATAGCCGACGGCCTTGCGGACGCGTTGCAGGCTGATTCCCGTGCGGAGCACGTTGGCCACGACCTGTAGCTGGACCAGATCGGCAAACGAGTACAGGCGCGACGATCCGCGGCCGCGTCCGGGCGACACCGTGGGCGTCACCACGCCGGTCCGCGCCCAGTAGGAAAGCTGGGTGGGCGAGACGCCGGTGACGGCCTGGGCGATGCGGCTGGGATATCCTTCCATGCCATTTCCCTTTTCGGCGTTTCCGCTTTCGGCGTTTTCATTCATAAGTGTACAATTACATTCATAAAAGCGTAGCCGCAACGCGGGGCCGCGTCAAGCCGATTTTTCTGAAATCACCCACCAAATCACCCACGTAGTCACCCACGTGGCGCGCCCGACGGGTCGTACACTTCTCGCATGGATCAATCGAGATTGACGAATCTGCGGGGGCTGGCGTTGGCGCTGCGGCTGCCGCGTCCGTGGCTGGCCGACGAGGCCGACGCGGGGCGGATTCCGTGTCTGCGGATCGGACGGCGGCGATTGAGTCGGTGATTGAGTCGTCGCCGATCGGGACGATGATCGTGGATTTAGCGCACGGGGGGGACGGATGGTGCGGCACGGCGGGCGAGTTGTTGGATACGCTGGGCCGGACGG
>JABFSN010000235.1 GCA_013140575.1 Phycisphaerales bacterium
CCTCCTGAACCAACGCCACCGCCCGCCGGCGACGACGTTCCAACTCCTCGGCGCTTCCTTGCGGTCTCATGTACCCTTTTATCGTGCCGCGAAGTCATGTTTCTTTAATTAGGCGAAGATCAATAGTGCGACACGGACCGTCAATCAACGTTTGCAGTGCACTAGCGAACCAGAAAATCCATCGGCATCATCACCAGCACCGATTCCCGCGACAACAGTTCGATTCGCTTCAACGCCTGCATTAACAACCGCGCCCGCTGCGGCTCGACGCGTTCCAGCATCGGCAGCAACGCCTCCCACGCCGACCGCCCGCCGCCGAACTCCATCGCCACGCGCTCGCGCAAATGCAGGTCCGTCGGCCTCTCGCCCTGACCGGTCAATTCCGCCATCACCGCTTCCACAAGATTCTTCGGCTTCGGCAGGACCCGAACCTCATACGTGCTGATCGACGCTTTCTTCGCGGCCAGCTCGATCGCGTCCGACAGCCCCCCGATGCGGTCCACCAATCCCAATTCCAGCGCCTGCTTGCCGCTGAACACCCGGCCGCCGGCCATTTCGTCCAACGGCTTGGTCAATTTGCTCTGCCGGCCTTCCGTCACCCGCTCCTTGAATTCCCCGTAGACGTCGTTCATCCAATCCTGGATGCGGCTCTGTTGATCTTCCGGCCAGGCCCGGGCGCTGGTCATCAGGTCCGCGTTCTTGCCCCGCGCGTACCCGACCCAGTTGACCCCCAGCTTGGTCCACATCTCCGTGGTGATCATCTTGCCGCCGACCACACCGATCGAGCCGGTGATCGTCGTCTCGTCCGCCAGGATTTCGTCCGCTCCGCACGCGACGTAATACCCGCCGCTGCCCGCCACATTCCCCATCGAGACGATCAGCGGCTTCCGCGCCTTCACCCGTTGCGTCGCCCGCCAGATGATGTCGCTGGCCGTCGCCGACCCGCCCGGCGAATCCACGCGCAACACCACGGCCTTGATCGACGCGTCGTCGGCCGCATCTTCCAGCGCCTTGGCGATGTCGCCGCTGAACGCACCGGACGCGCCGCCGAACGGGCTCGGCTGCCCGTGCCCCGGAACGATGTTCCCTTCGACGTACACGATTCCTATGCTCGGTTCCGCGGGCGCCGCGACCGGCGAGAACATCTCCGTCAGCTTGCTGAACAGCGCGAACGGATTGGAACCCAGGTCCAGCGCCATGCCGTCGTCGTCACCGTAATCGCTGTCGATGGTCATCCCCCCGTAGACCTTCTTGATCTCCGCCAGGAATTCGTCGCGGTACTGCACCTGATCGACCAGTCCGGCCTTCTTCGCCGACTCGGCCGTATACGGCCCCTCGTCGATCAGCTTCTGCACCTGCGCCGCCGTCAACCCCCGCGATTCGGCGATCATGTTCACGCAGCCCTCGTACAGCCCGTCCAACAGCCAGTTCATGTTTTTGGCCGCGGCTTCGCTGGGGCCCGTGCGCGTAAACAGCTCGCCCGCCGACTTGTAGTCCCCGCAATGCAAAATCTGCGCCTCCACGCCGATCTTCTCCAGCAGATCCTTCACGTAGATGCCTTCGGAATACAGCCCGGTCAGCCACACGTCGGCCAGCGGCACCACGCTCAAATCCGACGCACCCGACATCAGCGCGTAACTGCCCATCTGCAGCCCGTCCACGTGTACGAACACCCGCTTGTTCACCGCGTGGAACTTGCGCAGCTCGGCGCGCAGCTCTTCGATCTGCCCCAGACCCATCGCCGCCGAATCGAACGTCAGCGCCACCGCCTGCACCTCGTCGTCTTTACGGGCGTCCGCCAGGCGATCGAGCAACTCGTGCAGCGACATCGACGCTTCGCTCAACCCGGCGAACGGATTGTCCTGCGGCGTCTCCGTCATCGCCCCCGTCAAATGAAAATGCGCGATCTTCTGCTCCCCCGTCGCCGCCTGCGTGCACGACGCGATCGCGACCGTCAACAACATCCGCATCATGTGTCTGGACATGGTCATCCTCCTATCGAATTGACTCAACCACTCATTCGGGGTGTATCGACGAAAATCCGCCGCCTGATGTGCATTCTACGCGTTCTCACCCGGCGCGTCGCCGCGCAGAGGGTCACTCCGACAAGTCCGTACACGAATCCACTCAGCGCATACTCGGCGTGCTATTAGTCCACCTGTGCGTGGCCGTGCTCGTCCTCGGCACGCTTATGCCGCTCTTGTCGAAAAGTACAATTACCGACGCCGCGAGACCCGGCGCCGGCTGCTACGCCCCCGCCCCGCGCAATTGAAATGACAACTGTTCCAGATGAACCGACAGGTCCACCGCGGCCATGGCGCACACGTCCTGACGCAGCGTGATCGGAGCGAAATTCAGAATTCCGCGAATGCCCGCCTCGACCATTCGATCCGCCACCTTCTGCGCACTGTCCGCCGGCACCGCCAGCACCCCCAGTTGAATGCTCCGCTTGACGATCGTCGCGGCCATCTCCTCCATCGGCTGAACTGTCAGCTTTTGCGCTGCGTCCACGCGCTTGCCGATCAATTCCCGGTCGGTGTCAAACACGGCCGCGATGTGAAACCCCTTCTTGGCGAACCCGCGATAGGACATCAGCGCCCGCCCCAGGTTGCCCGCGCCCACCAGCAACACGTTCCAGTTCTTGTCCGTCCCCAGAATGCGGCGCACGCGTTGAATCAGTTCATCCACGCGATACCCGATGCCGGGATGTCCGAACTGCCCGAAATACGCGAGGTCTTTGCGCACCTGCGCATCCGACAACCCCAGCGCCTCGCCCAACTGTCGGCTGGACACCGTTCGCCGTTCAGACCCCAGAACGACTTCCAGTTGCCGCAGGTACAGGCTCAATCGGCGAATCGCGGGCGTGGGTATCTGTTCGGTTTTTCGCGTAGATCGCCGGGGGCGGCGTATCTTCGTCGCCGTACGAAGGACCATGAACCGACTATAGTCCGCGCCCGTTCCGACCGTCAACCGCACCAATGCGCCACGGGAATTCGGGCGTCGGCATCGTTTGAGAATCAGCCATCGCGGGTCATTCTGAGGGAGCGCAGCGACCCAGGAATCTCGCCGGGCGGACAAGATTCCTCGCCCGCCTTCGGTGGCCTTGGAATGCGTACGTCAAACCGAACCGTCACCCGCGCATCGCCCAGGAACTCCCCCGCTTGACAATGGGCCCGCCCGGTCGTTACCGTGCCCTCTCGGCAGCGGAGGTCGGCGCGTGGTACGTTGACGACCGCACGGCGCGGTGCCGATGCAGCTTCCGTTGCCCCCGCCGCGGGCATCCATACGGGACGAACCGCCTTGCGCATCACCAACCGTACGTTACGCCTCGCCGCGTGGATGCTGACCTCGGGCGCCGTCGCCCTGGCCCAGGTCGGCGGCGACGACGCCGCACTCGACGAACTCCGCAAACGCACGCCGGCCGGCGACAACGACAACGCCATCATCGACAAATGGCTCGCCGACCGTTTTGCCGTCGAATCGTTCCGGACCGACCTCACCGCCGTCCGCGAGGATGCGTCCACCACCCCCGCCTTTCAAACCGCCCTCGCCGACCGGCTCAATACCTTCGCGAAAAACCGTCTGGCCGATCCGAACAACGCGGTGGACGCCGTCACCCGCCTCGTCCAAGCCCTCATCGACATCGACGACGTCAAAACCCGCGAATCCCTGCTCGCCGCCCTTGGCCACCCGCATCAGGCCGTCCGCTACCTCGGTGCCAAGGGCTTGCACGCCGTTCGCGATCGCATCGCCGCGGGAACCAACCCCAACGAATTGCGCGACCTCCTCGCCGCGCTGCGCACCGCCGCCGCGGCCGAAACCAACAACACCGTCCTCGACCGCATCTGCCGGGCGATGTCCGTGCCCAACAATGACGACGCTAGAACCGCCCTCATCGACGTACTTCTGTCGCAGAACGAACGCTATCGCCGCGGCGCGATCCTCGCCGACCGCACCGAAATCGCCGTCTTCGAGTATCTCGCCACCGCCAATCTGGACGCGGCCGAACTGACCCGCGCCGTCCAAGCCGCAGCCGTGTTGCTGCGTTTGGACGTCGCCCGCTACATCGCCGGCCAGAACGGCCGATTCGTGGCCGACGAACAGGCCGTCCTTCAACAACGCATCGCCACCGTCGAGGGCTGGCTCGAACAAGTCGTCCGCCCACCGGCCGATCGCTCCGGAAACCTTCGCCAGGCCATCGCCGGCGAGCAGGCCACCCTCGCCGAGACCGTGCAATTCGAGCTCAACAAATGGATCGGCACGGCCGACTCCCCCGGCGTCCTCAACGCCGCCCCCTGGAACGTCCCCGTCGCCGCCCCCTGAC
>JABFSN010000041.1 GCA_013140575.1 Phycisphaerales bacterium
CCTCTTGCGGCCAGCCGGCCCCCGCGAGACACTGCCTTCCATGGCTCCGCCTCCAGGATATCCGGGTTCCTATGACTCCCGGTATCTTGGAGGCAAGCCAGTTTCCTTTTCAAGTGGACCTATTTAGCTACCAAGCCGCGGTCGAACCATTACTGATTGCCGATCGGAGGGGTCTGCGGGTGTGCGCGTCAGACGAAGAACTCTACGAGATCGCCGCCCGCGAGGTGGCGACGCGAACGCCGATACCCGGGTTGTGGGCCAAGGCGTTTGTCGATACGAACGGCGACGAAAAAGCGACCATGATTGCGTACATACGGCTTCGCGTGACTCAATTGCAAGATGAGTATCGGCAAACACAGAGGGAGGCGAAGCGGGAAATCAAGCAGCGCCAGTTCGAAGTGCGGCTGGCCGGGATCGAAAAGCAATACGCCGAATCTCGGCCTTACTGGCGTAAATTCAAACTACGCGAGGTCCGTGATCCGCTTGGTGCGTTTATGCAGGTCATCTTCTGGCTGTTCCTTGC
This sequence comes from Phycisphaerales bacterium, assembly GCA_013140575.1. Classification (GTDB taxonomy): domain Bacteria; phylum Planctomycetota; class Phycisphaerae; order UBA1845; family UBA1845; genus JABFSN01. The sequence goes on from JABFSN010000041.1 coordinate 524, forward strand.
CCTTGTCATCGCCGGCGGAGTTATCGCGGTGTTGGCGGCGTTGCTTGGGAAATGAGAGTCGTGTTGCATTGAGTTGATAGGCAGGCGCCGAAGTACCGTGGTGGACGGACATCACTGGACCGCCCGCGCCCTACGAATGAAGGCGCGATGCGCCTATCGCCGGAATTGGATCTCGCACGCAGCCCGGTCGGCGAAGAAACCGGCCGTCGCCAGTTCGCCGCATCGGCCGGTAGGACCTGACAACGGGTTCTGAATCGGCGTGAAAATATTCCGGTCGGGCGACGCGAATCCCAGGCCGGACGCGAAACCCTGTTGCAGACCGGGCCGACCGCCGGCGATGGCGGATCGTGTCGTCGTCGGCGCGGTCAGGCCGGGGCGTCCGCCGGCCGCGGGTTCAAAACCCATCATGGACGATTCGGCCACCTCGCGGCCCGCGCCGCCCACGTCGCTGGTTCCGAAAGCCGACACGGTCAGCGCGATCAGCGTCAGTTGCTGCACGCGGGAGCCGGGGGCCGTATATGGGACGACCTTCTCGCCGTCGGGCCGGGTCTCGGCCGCGATCGTGTCGCGCTTGGCTTCTGATTCGTCGTCGGGCGGCGGCTGATCGGGCGGCGATTGCGGCGCGGTCGTGCCGTCGGGGGGCGGTTGTGTCGGTCCGAAGTCGGCCGCCAGCACAACATCGTACATGGAAATAATCTGGGCCGACGTGGACGGGCGGTAGAACACGCGTTGAACGCCGCAACCGGCGAAACATGGACCCAGCACAATCATCATCAATGCAGTCGTAAAGTGCTTCAACATAGTACCATCCTGCGAATGACCGCGCTCGTCGCTACGCACAGCGCTTCGAACGCTGCATCGCCGTCGGCGTGATTGAGCCGGGCATCAACCCGGGCGCGATCCACCGCTGAGGACGACGGGTCTGTTCACACCATCTTAGTCGGCAGAACTCGCCAAGTGTAGCACCCGAACCGATTACATTCACCACGACCAGATCAACTGCATCCCCACGATCCACTTGTCGTAGCGGAACGGGGCGTTGAAATCCCGTGTCACGATGTTGGAATCGGCGTCCGTCCAGCCCACAATGGTGTTCAGCGTCAGATCGCCGCGGTCGGGGTCGGCCGTCAACGGGTGTTCCAGAACCAGGTCCAGCGTGGTAATCACGTCGTGCCGTTCGTCGTAATTGCGGTCCAGCAGGCCGGCCCGGCGGTAGTCGCCGATCTGCACGTCGGCCGTGAAATTGAGCCGCATGTCCCTCGCCGGCAGCCACGGATTGCGCAACGGCACGCCGACGCCCGCGTAGAAATCGTGGGCGAATTCGTCGAATTCCCGCCCTTCGGTGCCCAGCGACGCGAAGCTGTATCCCGCGAAGACGTCCCATATCCACTCGCGGTCGGCGATGGGTCGGAACTTGAACGACTGGTCGAATGCGACGGCGTTCACGAACCCGTCGCGATCGAACTGACGCTCGGTGTCGAAAAGGAAATCGCGGGCGTCGATGCGGTAGGACAGACGGGTTTCATTCGGCCGAAACCGACCGTCGCCTCCGTTCCATGCGTAGGCCAGGCTGGGCGTCAACGAATGGACCGACGCGAACGATTCGTTGTCCAGATAGGTGATGTCGTAATCGTACTGCAGCGACGACACCCAATGTTCGTCCAGACGCCGCTGGTAGTGAATCGTTGCCCCGTAGTCCTGGTAGTTGAAATCCTCGACCGAAAACTGCCACGCATGGGCCAGCCGACCGCGGATCGTCAGCCGTTCCGTCGCGTCCGCGATGGGCGCGTAGGCGAAATCGAATCGCGACAGGAACCGCGCATCGCCCCGGCCACTGATTACGTCAAACGTGTCGCCGGCGTCGCCCAGAAACGTGACGTTGGAATCGTAGGCCAGCCCGATCTGCATCCCCATGTGAAACACGCGCCGCCGGGCCCGCGACCGGGCCTCCCGGATCGAGTCGGCCAGCGCCGGGTCGGGATCGCCGAAACCGGCCAGCAGGTCGCGGGATTTGTCCAGCGATTCCATCGCGCGGTACCAGTCCTCCAATTGCAGGTGGGCCAGCCCGGTGTAATACCACAACCACGGATTGTCGGGTTCGATGGATTCGGCCTGCCGCAACGTCGCCAGGGCTTCAGCGGGCCGATCGCCGGCCAGCGAATCCGCCGCCGATTCCAGCAGCGTCACAACGGAAACCGGCTGAACCGGTTGTCCCGGCACGTCCTGCGTTTCCTGTGCAATCGCGGTCCCGGACATGCACGCCAGTTGGATCGCCAAAACGACCACCGGCCAAAACGACACCCGGCTAATGGACATCATATTTAGACCCGATTGCCGCGTCATGGATCACGCACGTCGATGACCAACTCGACAAAATCACTTTTCGGCCCTTCCGGGATGGTTCCGCAGGCCAACACGCCCGATTGTTCGGCCGCACGAATCAACTCGTTCTCCACCGTCAGGCGTATGTAATGCACCCCGACCAGCATGGCCACGTTGGGGTTCGCTTCCACGGAAAACTGCGTCCCCGGCGGCAACGTGCACGGGTTCGCATCCGTCGCGCCGTAGGACCAACTGTACGTCAACGTCGTCGCCCCGTTCCCCATCGTTGTTCCCGTGCTTCGCAGTTGCACGGTCTCGAATCCATCGCCACCGGACCCGAACACGATGAATCCGACTGGACTGGTCGTCGCCGCAACGCCCTGGCCGGTGCCGGGAACGACCGTCACCGCAGCGTCGGGGAACGACGTCGTACACGCCACCACGTTTTGAGCGCAGCTGCTGGCGAACGGCGTGCGATTGGACCCCGACGCCGGCAACGACCCCGTCGGCGGCGGGACCGGTACCACCGTGATCGGACACGAATCCATGGCCATCGTGTTACCGTCGTTGACCGTGACGGTTACGACGAATGCCCCCGGTTCCGTCGCCGAATATGTGAACAGCGCTTCGCCATCGTTCTCCGTCGTCGTCAGTTCGGCCACCACCGTCGATTCGGCATCGGTCGCCTCGAACGCAAAAATCACGTCTGCGCTCGCATTCGAAACCGTACCGCTGACCGACACTGTGTCGCCGACCGTCACCACCTCCGTCGGACATTGCAGACCCGCCGTGATCGGCAACGGCTCGTCGCTGATCAACACCGTGCACGAGTCCGCCGCCACGTCATCCCCCGCCGACGCCGTCACCGTAATCGTGAATTCGCCCGGACCCGGCGCCGTGAACGAAAACCCGACGCTTCCGGCGTCCGACGAAACCGCCTCGGTTGTGATCGTATCGCCGGATTCATCAACCACGATGAACGCATAGGACACATCGCCCCCTGCGGCCGTCGTGGCCGTCACCCCCATCTCGCCGTCGCCTCCCCCGCCATCGCGCGGACACGCCAACGACACCGATAACGTCGGCGGCGGAACGTCGGGCGCGGCGAACGTGATGACGCATGTGTCCGTGGCCGTGTCCGTTCCTTCCGATGCCGTCACCGTGACCGTTACCGTTCCGGCCGCGCCCACCGTGATTTCCGCCTGCGAAGCTCCCTGCGGCATTACCGTCGCGCCGCCGACGGCCGTAAAAGTCAGCGTCGCCCCGTCGGGGTCCGACGCGGCCGAGACTAGCACGCCGTCGGACACCGCGACTTCGCCGATCGGACACTCGATTTCAGCCGTCAGCGTCGTTCCGTTCATGCCGTCCGTTGGGCAGCCCGAAACCAGGACCAACGGCGACCCGCCCGCCAGAACCGCCAAACCCAACTTGCGGAAAAACCGCCGCGCCGACAACCGTTTCATTCGTCTGTTCATCCTGATTCCCATTCGCCATGCCGGGCTGCGCGCGGGCACCGTTTGCCCCGTCAGCGCGCCGGCGAAAAATCCTTGAATGCCGTCCGCGAACCGGTCGCCTCCACCAGAACGATCCGCAATTCGTACGATCCGTCCAACAGGTCCGCCGCACATGCGCCCACACTGTTGGTCAACGGCACGTCGCGCTCCCAAACGGCCGGGTCGTCCATCGACTGCGTAAACACCGTGGACCAGTTGACCCCGCCGCCGCTGCGCTCGACAAACAGCGGGTTTTCCTCGCCGGGAACGACCGCCGTCGGCTCCCGCCCGTTGAACATCGGCAGCGTGAAAATCCGTTCGACGCCCAACGGCGACGATACCGTGACGCGCAGCTTCAACAGACAATTCTCGTCGTCAAACCGGTACCCGATGGCGTCGATCGTCGGAAACCCGCCCGGCGGCGGCGTGCTGTCGTGCAGCGCGTACAAGCCGCCCGGAACGGCCGCCACGATGAGCGCCCCATTGTCGCTGAACTGCACCCGTGAAAACGCCGGCGTCGGCGCCCCCGAAAACCGCTGGCTCCCCGACAGCCGCAGACCCGTACCGTCCGCACCGGCTACGTAACCGTATCCACCAGCCGATTCGATGTTGGAACGCACGTAAACCCGGAATCCGTCGTCCGACATCGACAGATCGCCCACCGTCGAAATTCCGTCGCCGATTTCCGACCGCACAGGCGAACCCGCCGCCTGTGTGTAACACGGCTGCACCGCCCCCAGCGACACCGGCGCCTGACAGTAACCGACCAGTCCGCCGTCGTCCGACAATTGGACGCCGCGAATGGCACGATCCGCCGTCGGCGGTTCCTGTCCCACCACGGGCGATCCCGGCACGACGCCGCTCCCAAAACCCAAACCGTAGACGCGGATACCGCGCGTGGAGTCGACGGCGCTCGGTACCACCAGCCACGAATCGCCCGTGGCAGTCGCGTCAATGTTCGACTCCAAACTCGACGCCGTCAGCCCGCCAATCAGGAACGACATCGGCGTCGCGATGCGGACCGGCGTGGCGGGCGCTGCCGCCAGATCGACGGCGTAGACCGACGTGTCGCAGAAACTCGCATACACCAGCCGCGACCCGTCGTCCGACAGGTGCATCGCCCCGCGAATGCAACTGCCCGCCAGCTCCGTCGCACCGAACAGCGTCGCGACCGGCGAACCCGGCGTCGCCCGGTAGACATCCGTGGTCTGCGTGTTGTCCACAATCGCCACCGACCCGTCGACCGAGGTCGCCACGTTCACGCCGTTCCGCAGGTCCGTGTCCGGCAGGTCCGACCGTTGACCGCCGGTGCCGTCCGTGTGAATCACCCACAATTGCGTCTGCGGGTCGCCGGACACGTCTGGAAACTCGTCGTACAGCCCCACCCAAACCAGTGCCCCGTCGCCGCTAAGCGCCAACGGCCGGGCCGTGAACGCATTCCCGATTGCATAACCCGCCGGCGTCACGAAACTGACCGCTGAATCCACCGCGGGTCCGGCGAACAGATGTTCCGCCCCCTCGTGCGTAATCACCGCGTCGACGAACGTCGGCAACGTTCCATCATCGTCCGTGCCATCGCCATCCGGCATGTCCACGGGCGGCGGCAGCGGCGGTGCCGGACACCCGCTCCCCAGAAGCTCAAAAAACAGCGATGCCGACACGTCCGCCCGCGAATAGACCGTCACCCGATAGATCCGGTTGCGAACCAGCTCGCCCGCCGGCTGCAACGCATCATCCTTCACGGTCGTACCCGGAATGGAGTAGTCACCATACGAAATCGACGTCGGCAGGTCGTCCCCCGTTTCCGTCTCGATTCCGTACACGCCCGTGCCATCGGGCCGCGCGACCGTCAGCCCAAACACCTCCGCGAGCGACCACGCAATTGTCGGGGCCAAACTCGAACCCGTCACCGTGACCTCGGCTCCGTCCCCGCCCGAACCGCTCGTGCCGTCCGCATTCACAAACGTAACCGTACGAATCCGGCAACCGCCGGGCGCAAACACATCCCCCGCATCCACCGGGTCCGTCCGCGATACAATCACCTCGTCAAAATCGTCCGCCCCGTCGCCATCGCTGTCCGCTTCCAGCGCCTCGCTTCCCAGTACAAAAACCTCGATCGTGTCCGGAATTCCATCGTCGTCGGTATCAGGATCGTCCGCCGCCGTCAGGTTGCCCACGTCGGAACAATACGCCGCAAACTCCTCCGGCCGCTCGATGATCGGCGGCACCGTCCCCCCCGCGTTGCCGTACAAAAGTTGAATCGCCTCGATATCGACCGTCGACAGTTCCGTCACGCCCGCCCGATAGCTGGCCGACATCACCGCTTCCGGCCGCCAACTGTGCTCCAGACCCAGCGCGTGACCGATCTCGTGCAGAAGGACCGTGAACAGATCCTTCTCCGACTCCGCGGGATTAAGCGACCACGGCTCCTGCGAACAGATATGAACCTCGCCCGGACGCGGCGAGCCGGGAAAAAACGCATGTCCGAGGTTGTCACCGGGACCGTCAAACGGAAACGGGTCGTCGTGCTCCCCGCCCACGAATCGGATTTCAATGTCGCCGCCGCCGTCGCCGCGCGCGAACGTCAGCGAAGACGCCGACGACCACAACGACAACGCCCGCTCGATGGCGTCGACCTGATCCTGCTCCGCGATGGACTCCAGCGGCTCCGCCAGCTCCCAGGTCAGCGCCGTCCGGTTCCATCGCGACTGCTCCCGGAAACAGATCAGCCGCGCCGGCTGCCGGGCGAACTCGTCGTAGCAGGCGATCACCGCCGCTCCGCAACTCGTCCCCTGCACGGTGCCCGTCACCATTCCGTCCCCGTCGCCGGACGGCGGCCGCGGGCATCCCGCAACCATCAAAACCAGACACGCCGTGCAAATCAGATGGGTTCTTGCAATTCCCGACATCTTGTTTCCCGCCCGATTGATCCTTCCAAGCCCGCGCCGCCCGCGTTATACGCTCCCGTCCGCCGACCGACAAGCGCGATGACGGATTCTGGCGGCCGTTTACGCGGTCCGGTAGAATGGGATCGGGTACGGGTCTATCCCCGATGCGCGACCGCGGGTGCGGCGCGCCCGAACACCGCCCGTGGGAGATTTCAACACATGACGCACGTTGTCGTTTGGATGGTGGCATGGTCCGGCCCGATCGGCCTCGTCAACGAGGACAAACCCGCCGTAACCCCGGCCGAGATTTTTACGCGCTCCGCCGACGCCATGAAAAAGGCCCGCCATCTCCGCTATCAGGCTCATTACGAAGCCACGGCATGGATCTCGGAATTCGTGCCCAACATCGAGGGCACCGTCGTGATGGGCAAGCAGTCGCCCTACAAGATCGACACGTACACCGCCAAGGTTTCCGTGAAACCCAAGGACGCCGAATCCCCCACACCCATCGATGCCGGCTGCGACGGCGACAATTACTTCCTGATCGATGCCAAATCCAAAACGGTTCATCGCGATATGGACCCGGGCGTCCTCGGCGAACTCGGCTCCGAGACCCGCCGGGTCATCCTCGCCGATTTTGGAAAGCCCCAGCCGTACGACGACAAGAACGAGGGCAAGACCATCGAATTGGTCGGCGAGCAGACCATCATGGACGAACCCTGCTACGAAATTCACATCAAGGGCGGCGACCCGCCCGACGTCCTCTGGTTCATCTCCACCCGCGACTATTTCCCGCGCCGCATCGTCCGCCTGCGCAAAAACCAGCACGACGAACCCGGCTCCACCCAGCTCACCCTGCACCACGTCGAAATTGACCCCGACGTGTCGCCGTCCGCCTTCGCACCGTCCGTCCCCGAGGGCTACAAACAGACCGACGAATTCGCGCAATGACATAACCTGTCACCGAACGCGAAACTCCGTCGGGTGGCATGGCCCACGCTCGCGTGGCCATGCTTCGCTGATGGGCGTCGGGTGCCCCGGCGCTTCACCGCTGGTGCGAGAATCCCTTCTCGCACCCACCTTGCTGGTGCGAGAATCCCTTCTCGCACCCACTCTTCGCGGGAGTCCCTTCCCGCGAACCCGCCCGGAGGGCGCACGATCTTAGCCAGGGACTTCAGTCCCTGGATCACGTCCCCCATGTCTCTTTCGCCCGGAGGGCGAACGAAACGTGATGATCGACGGACGCCTTCGAACGCAATCCATCAACAACGGCGATGGAACCCATCGTCTGTCCTGGTGCCCGAATCCCTTCCTGGAAATCGCGCCCATTTGCGTCGCCACCCCCGCGTCGATCTGGTGCGTCAATTCCAATCGCCATAGAATCCAAACATGACCGGCATCGGCTCGCGCCTATGGCTTTCCGTCTGGCGGTTGATCCCGGCCAATCCCATCCTCGTCCGCGTCGTGTTCGGCGCCTCGCGCCGCGTTCGGCACTTGTGGATCCGCGTCGCCTACCTCGCGTTTCTGTTGCTCGTCGTGCTCATCGCCCAGGTCAGCGGCCCCGGCGGCTCCACCCTCGTCGATCTCGCCAAAAACGCGTCCGTCATGTTCAAATGGGCCTCCATCACCCAGCTCGCCCTGATGTGCTTCCTCGCCCCCGTCTTCGCGGCCGCGGCCATCACCCAGGAACGTGACGCCCAGACGTTCAACATTCTGATCTCCACGCCGTTGTCCAACGCCCAGATCGTCCTCGGCTCGTTGATGAGCCGGCTGTATTTCGTGCTGATGCTCCTCGTCGGCGGCCTGCCCATTTTTCTCGTCATGATGATCTACGGCGGCGTCACCTTCGCACAGATCATGCAGAGCTTCGCCATCGCCGGCGCGACGGCCATCCTCACCGGCTCGCTGGCCATCTGCATCAGCATGATTCGTGTCGGCACGCGCCGCACCATCCTGTCCTTCTACGTGATGATCGGGCTGTACCTGATCGCCGTCTGGTTCTCCGCACGGCAGCCCAACACTTGGATCGCCGAAGCGCCGACCGACACCAACGGCCGACAGTTAAGCTGGCTGGCCGCGTTTCATCCCCTGCTCGCCCTGGACGTGGCCCTCAATTCCATGCCTGCGCCGGACCCATCAGTTCTCGGCGGACGGTCCGCCATCACCCGTTACGTGCTGGCCTATCCCCAGCGGGCCTACGTGATGATCTCCCTGTTCGTCTCGTTGATCCTGACCGTGGTGGCCATGTTCTTCGTGCGCCAACCCAAGGAAGGCGAGGTGGGCATGTTGTCAGCCCTCGCAGCCAGGTTGCTCCGCCGCGAAGTCGGCGAACGCCGCCGCAAACCCCGCCACGTCTGGAACAACCCCGTCGCCTGGCGCGAGGCCACCACCCGGGCATCCGCGACCACCCGCGGCCTGCTGGATGTCCTGCTGCTCGGCGGCGGAATCGCAGCGGCCATTTACGTGCTCGTCGATCATCTGCGCACCGGCAACCCCTTCGCCACGCGCGGCCTGCTGAACATCATCGTCCTGACCGAACTCGGCCTGATCCTCCTCGCCGCCACCAACACCGCCGCGACGGCCATGACCAAGGAAAAGGAATCCAACGCCATGGACCTGCTGCTGGCCACGCCGTTGACCAGTCGCTACATCGTCCTCGGCAAGCTCCGCGGACTGGTCACATTCACCCTTCCGCTGATCGCCGTGCCCGTGTTGACCGTCTTGATCCTGGCCATCGGCGACCTGCTGAAAAAATCCGGCCCGACCACGGTGCCCATCGAAGCCCCGTTCGAAATGGTCGGTTTGATGCTCGCCTATTCCGCAGCCGCGTGCCTGTTCGGTTTGTACATTTCGTTGTATTGCCGCAAAACGGTCAAGGCCGTCATGTTGAGCGTGGGCATCATCGTCCTGTTCTGCCTGCTGACCACGCTGATCGGCGACGCGGTGGTGGAGGGCAGCGGCCCCTGGTCGGCGCTATTCGCCCCGCTGTTCCCCTTCACCGGCATCGGCGCGCTCGTGGACCCCGCCATCTTCCGTTCCCCCGTCGGCGGCACGCCGACCGCCCACACCGAACACCGCACCGCGGCCGCCATCGGCGCCGCCGTCACCATCACCATCTACCTGTTGGCCGTCCTCGGCGGCTACCGCTCCATGGTCCGCAACTTCGACTGGGTCATGCGCAAACAATCGGGGCAGGCATGACTGCCGGTGTACCCGTAGGGTGGGTTTCACCCGCCGCTGATCCTCGTCTGCTGAATTCCTCCTGCCGCCCCGTCAGCCATACCCCAAATCATCCAGCGCGTCCTCGTCCAGACCGAAATGATGCCCGATCTCGTGCAAGACCGTCGTGCGCACCTCGTCGATGATCTCCCGTCGCGACCGCGCTTCGCGTTCGATGTTGCGTTGATAGATGACGATGCGGTCGGGCATCTGCCCGGACATTTCCACGCTGCGTTCGGTCAGCGGCGTGCCGTGGTACAGACCCATCAGTTCCGCCGGGTCATCTAGCTCCATCGATGCGCATGTCTCCGCGTCGGGCATATCTTCCACGTCAATGACCACGTTCTCGAGATAGACGGCCATCTGCGGCGGAATCTCCGCGACGGCCTCTTCCACCAGACGCATGAACTGCTTGCTCGACAACCGCATCGTCTCTATTGATACTTCTCGTGACACGCCTTGCACGTCGCGTTAATCGTCTTGGCCGACTCTTTAGCCGCATCGAGGTCCTGCTTCTCCGCATGACCGGCCAGCGCCATGCCCAGCGTCTTCAACTCCGCCGCCCATTGCCGGTAGTCCGCGTGATCCGCGGCCTTCGCATGAAACCCGTTGATGTTCCCCATCTCCGCCAGCGCCAGCGCCTCGTGCCGCAGCTTGACGAACCGCTCCGGATCGTCAGACGTGCGTATCCAATGCCGGATGTTCTCGAAATGCAAATCCTGCTCGATCATCAGCGAATGCAACGGCATCACCGGCGCGAAACCCAACGCCGCCGCGTCTTGCGCCCGCACCACGCCGCGCTCCGCAACAAACGCCCACGCGGTCAGACCCACCAACACTCCCGCTACCGACAGACCGACCCGTTTCCCCCTGTTCATATTCACCTTCCCATTGCGTTATTCAAACCCTATTCCGATTGTCGACCGACCCGCCGCCCGGCACGCCTCGGCCAACAGACCCACGTAGCTCTTCGACACGTGGACGGCCGATCCCAGTCCGACCTTGTTCATTGTCCGCTGAATCGTCGCTTCGTCCGCACCCTCAATCTCTACAAACCAACCCAGCATCGGCACTTCATCCAGTTCAAAAAGGCACCCGTCTAACTCCCAGCGCTCGCGCCGCTTGCGATACGACACCACCGTCTCAAACCCGATCGCCTGCACAATCGCCAGCGCCGTGCCCCCGTCCGACACTTCGACCTCTATCTCTTCACGCACTTTCATCGTCGATTCGCGCCGCGGTCCTTTATAGGTCATCGTGGCGGCCGCCGGCTCGCCCTGCTCGACGCACATCTCCCGCACCCGCAACCCGCACCCGCGATCGCGCAACGACCCGTCCGGCAGGTCCAGAATGTAATTCGTCTCCACATACCGTCCGATGAACCTCGCCCCCAGCGCCTTCAGCCGCGCCCGCACCGGCTCATGATCGTCCACCCGAACCTTGGCCTCTATCTCCAACATGCCATCCGCCGTCACGTCGTCACGATATTCACGAGCCGCCCCTTCACCACGATCACCCGCTTCACCGTCTTGCCTGCAATCTCTTTGCGAATCGTCTCATCCGCCATCGCCGCCGATTCCATCGTCTTCTCATCCGCGTCAACCGGCACCCGTATCCGCGCCCGCACCTTCCCCGTCACCTGCACCGCGATCTCGACCTCATCGTCTTTCGCCAATGCCGGATCAAACGCCGGCCACGCAGCATTCGCCAGCGACTCGCCATGCCCCAGTCGCTGCCACAACTCTTCTGCAATATGCGGTGCAAACGGCGCCAGCAGCAAAACAAACGACTCGATCACAGCCCGCGGCCGTCGCTCCCGCGGCGTCATTTCATTTACAAACTCAAACATGGCCGCAATGGCCGTGTTGAACTTCAACGCCTCCACGTCTTCCCCGATCGACTTGATCGTCTTGTGCAGACGCCGCACCGCGGCCGCGTCGGGTTCTCCGCTGTCCAGTTTCGGCGACAATTCGCCCGTCTCTTCATCCACCACCAATCGCCATGTGCGTTGCAACAGCTTGAACAAACCGGGCACGTCCCGGCTGTTCCACGGCTTGGACGCCTCGATTGGCCCCATGAACATCTCGTACAGCCGGAATGCGTCCGCACCATACTCCCCGATGATCTCGTCCGGGCTGACCGTGTTCTTCAGCGACTTGCTCATCTTCGCGGTGATCTGCTCGACGGACTGGCCGTCGTGCGACTCGAATTTGCCCGCCGACGCCGATCGCACGTGATCCTGATTCAGAATCCGCCCGCTCGGATCGCGGAACGCCACTGCCTGCACCATTCCCTGATTCACCAGCCGCAGAAACGGCTCGGCCGTCGACACGTGCCGCAGATCGAACAGAACCTTGTGCCAGAACCTGGCATACAATAAATGCAAGACCGCATGTTCCGCCCCGCCGACGTACAGATCGACCGGCATCCAATATCTTTCGGCATCCTCGTCGCACAGACGCGTTCCGTTCCCCGGACTTAAATACCGCAAGTAATACCAGCACGATCCCGCCCACTGCGGCATCGTGTTCGCGTCCCGCGTATAACGCATCCCGCCGCGCTCCACCTTCATCCAGTCGGCCACGCGCGTCAGCGGCGGCGACGGCGTCGCGTGCGGATCGTCCGCATAGCTCCTCGGTCGAAAATCACTTAGTTCCGGCAGTTCGATCGGCAATTCGGATTCGTCAAGCGCGACCACCTCGCCATCCGGCCCGTGCAGCACCGGAAACGGCTCCCCCCAATACTTCTGCCGCGAAAACACCCAGTCCCGCAGCTTGTAATTCACTGCGCCCCGACCCAACCCCTTCGCTTCCAGCCATTCTATAATCCGCGACTTGGCCGTCTCGGTCGGTAGTCGGTTCAAATCACAGACGCCGTCCGGTTCCACAGCGTCGCCGGGGGAATGAACGGCCACCCCCGCCTCGCAGAACGGCGCCGCGAACACCTGCGGCGCCAACACATACAGCTTCTGTATCGCCTCGACCGTCAGTCCCAATTCCGGCCGATGCGACGACAGGTATCCGTCCACGAACGCAACATGCTCCTTGCGACCCACCGCGTGGTCGCGTTTCCATCGTTCCATGCTCGCCGCCAGCCGATCGGCCGCCGCCGCGCGCATCTCCGACAACGTCCCCTTCGGCAGACGCGCAATCTCTTCGCACCATTCCAGCGTCGGCTCCACCACCGTGATAATGTCCAACCCAAACGCCTTGGCGAACGCGAAATCGCGCACGTCCGACCCCGGCACCCCCATGATCGCCCCCGTGCCGTAGCCCATCAGCACGTAGTCGGCCGCCCACACCGGAATCCGCCGACCGTTGGCCGGGTTTATCGCGTAGCCGCCCGTGAACACGCCGGTCTTTTCTTTCGTGTCCGTCGTCCGGTCCATATCCGACCGGTGCCGTGCCCGCTCGACATACCGATCGACTTCGACGCGCTGCCCCGCCGTCGTAATCGTCTCGACCACTGGATGTTCCGGCGCCAACACCATGTACGTCGCCCCGTGTACCGTATCCGGCCGCGTCGTATACACCCGGATCACGCCCGATTCCGGCCGCTCCGGGAATCCACCGGCGCGCGATGCCATCCGGTTCTTCACGTCCCCGACCGTCGGCGCCCCCGGCCCGACCGGCACGATGGGAAAATCGATGTCCGCGCCCGTGCTGCGACCGATCCAGTTCCGCTGCATGGACTTGATCGCTTCCGGCCAATCCAGCCCCTCCAGATCGCCCAACAACCGGTCCGCGTAACGCGTGATCCGCAGCATCCACTGCCGCAGCGGCCGACGATACACCGGGTGATTCCCCCGATCGCTCAACCCTTCGTTGGTCACTTCCTCGTTCGCCAACACCGTCCCCAGCGCCGGACACCAGTTCACCGTGACATCCGCAAGATAGGCCAATCGCCGACTGTCGATGACTTGCCGGCGTTCTGCCGGACCGGCGTGCTGCCACGAATCCGGCGCGGGCCGAATCTTCTGTCCGGTGCCAGGCGCCCCGGAAAATTCCGCGGCACTGCGGTCGACGCGTGGCGGCACTTCACCGGACTCCAACTTCGCGATCAGTTCCTGGACAGGCCGCGCCGCGTCCGCTGCCGGATCGTACCAACTGTTGTATAACTGCAGGAAAATCCACTGCGTGAACTTGTAGAACGAAACGTCGCACGTCGCGATCTCCCGGTCCCAGTCGTAACTGAAACCGAATCGCTTCAACTGCCGGCCCATCGTCTCGATGTTCTTCCGCGTGGTGATCGCCGGATGGACCCCCGTCTCGATCGCGTATTGCTCGGCCGGCAGACCGAACGCGTCATACCCCATCGGATGCAGCACGTTGAAACCCCGCATCCGCTTGTAACGCACGTAAATGTCCGTGGCGCAGTACCCGATCGGATGACCCACGTGCAACCCGGCCCCGCTTGGATACGGAAACATGTCCAGCACATACAACTTCGGCCTCGACCGATCGAACCCCGCGTCCGCGGGATTCGGCGCGCGAAACGTCCCCCGTTCCGCCCACAATCGCTGCCACTTAGCCTCGATCGCCGCGAAATCGTATGCCCCGACAGGTCGTTCATCCCGCAACGTCATTCTCGTCCATTCCCGCGATTACCCATCTGCGACCTAGTGCCCCGATCCACGCAAGCCGGAGGGTTGCACTGACAAGCGTACCACGCAAGTCGGAGGGTGGCACTGGTCGTCGTCGTGCGTCCCGTTTCCGCAACCGACAGGCGGCACTGGCAAGCGTACGCCTGTGATTAGCGTCCCACGGGGACGCTGTGAATGTAGCCCAGCACTTCAGTGCTGGGATGACGGCGCCTCCGGGCTATCCATAGTCCCGCGGGGACGGCTGAATCGCAGCCCAGGGATTCAGTCGTCCCCGCGGGACTCCGAATGCAGGAGGCATCCCGAAACCCCGCGTTGAAATACGGGGCTACATTCAGGCCTGCCCGCGGCAGGCGACCCACGATGACGCTAATCACGTACAAGCGTACTCGCTTGCCAGTGTTGGATCCGTGACAGTTCAGGCGAGGTGATTCCGTCCCTGTCAGAGCCGCGGGCGCAAGCCCGCGGACACCCCACGGGGTCCGTGACGGAATCGGCGCACCAGTCTTCGCCCCGGAAGGGGCGATGGAATGCAGCCACGGGCGGAGCCGCCGCAGGCGGCGGAACCCGTGGTCCGCGAGCGTATGCGCTTCCGCCCCGGAGGGGCGGCGGAAGCGCGTCGTCGTCTGCGGGCACCCCACGGCAAGCCTCCTCGGGGCCGCCGAAACCGTCACCCACCCGCCGGTGTTGCGCTGGTCGTCGTCGTGCGTCCCGTTCCCGCAACCGTCGCGCCGCCCAACCGCGGATTCGTATACCATGAACCACTCGCAGTCATTCACGCTCTCTATTTCGGTCAGCCCCAGCGGGGCGCCGGTCAATAGCCGGGGGCGTCAGCCCCCGGAAAGCGTTCCCGCGGCAATTCAGCCCCAACGGGGCGGCAGACCAGCGCAACGCTCCCTGCCCCGCTTGATCGAAAACGAGAGCGTGACGAACTACTCGGCCTGCGATCCACTCGAACCTGCGGGCCGGATGGCACGGACTACAGTACGCCGTTGCCCGTGCATTGCCGCGACCGTTGCGGCCAACGCGCGCACTCACGCGATGACCATGGCACGGGCAGGCGTACGTACCTGTCAAGCGGAGAATCGCGCCGCGCACGCATTGCCGCCTCGGCCGGGCGATCGACACCATGACCGGGGACTCGCTCATCGAGTGGTAATACAGCAAGGCTCATCGAGGCAAGTCTACGCGGCGCGAGGCGCTATCGCAACGAAATCGCACCGCCGTCTGCCACGCCCCGGCGAAGCCTGCCGGGGCCGAACAGCGGTGTAGCATATGCCAAGTCATGTACTAAATAAGTCCACAAAACAGGGAAACCGACGCGGCAGCGGCGGCGTCATCCTGAGCGCAGCGGCAGCGTCATCCTGAGCGCAGCGAAGCACCCCGTTCCGACGAGAATCTTCGCTCGCCCGCGGCGACCTCAGAGGGACATCCGGACACTGGTTTCCCATTTGTGTGTTCCCATTTAGGGCGGGTGACGAGACCCCCGTGAACGGGAGACGGCGGGAAATCCCTTCGCGGGCCGGTGCCTGCGGATGAATCGTGGGGCAATCCGTCAGCGTTCCACGATGCCCAAGTCGTTGAGCGTTTGCTGAATCCGTTCGTCGCGATGCTCGCGTTCGCGTTCCAATTGTTGGCGCATGGCCTCCAGCCGGTGTTCCAAACGTTCTCGCTCCATCTCCCGCAGTTGCAGGCGGATGTCGAATTGTTCCTCGACCCGTTGGCGCACCTCCTGCCGGATGGCGTCGATTCGCTTCCCGTCCCGCGTGCGGAAATACTCCTCCGTCAGCCGTTCGATTTCGAACCCCAGCCGTTGCTCGCGGATCAACCGCTCGCCGGCCTCCGGACTGCGCTCCAACATCTCCATCATGCGGTGTACACGCGGCATCATCTGACCCATGATCATGCGGAACTGCCGCGGATTGGTCGTCCGCAGTCGTTTCAGCTCGTCGGCCCGTTCCGGAAAATGCTCCTCCAGGAACGCCCGGGCCTCGTCGAGGTCCTCCGCCCACGCCTCGCCGTCGAAAAAACGCCCGCCGCGCTCCGGTCCGCCC
>JABFSN010000012.1 GCA_013140575.1 Phycisphaerales bacterium
CCTTCCTCGCGTTCGTTGTTGGATCGGTGCCAAACTGATCCTGTACCATGCCCGGCTGGCACTCAGGAGGGCTGTGAGTTGAAAACTTCATGCGAAATCCTGTGAAACGCGGGGCTACATTCAGGCCCGCCTGCGGCAGGCAACCCACGGAGACGCTAAACACGTACCGGACTGCCGTCCGGGGTTCTGAAATCCGCGCCGCCATCCGAGAATTCATGTGTATCGATGCACTAAATAAAACCACGGATTTGGGAAACCGAATGCTTCGTGACGCGCGAATCTTCGCCCGGAGGGCGCACGAGCCTAGCCAGGGACTTCAGTCCCTGGACGACGGCCCCTGCCCAACCCCGCCCGGAGGGCGGTCGAAAGCCGGTTTCCCTTTTTTGCGTTCCTATTCGGTACTCCGTCACGCACTCGTTTTCGATCAAGCGGGGCTGGGAGCGTTGCGCCGGTCTGCCGCCCCGTTGGGGCTGAATTGCCGCGGGGACGCATGCCGGGGGCTGACGCCCCCGGCTATTGACTGGCGCCCCGCTGGGGCTGACCGAAATTGGAAGCGCGACGGCACACCAATCGTTGATCGGGCCGATGGCGCAACGAATCGCATTACGGAGGCCACGACGTGCGCATCCTGATAACAGCCGGTCCCACGCGGGAGTTTTTCGACACCGTGCGGTTCATTTCCAACCCCTCGTCGGGCAGGATGGGTTTCGCGCTCGCCCATGCCGCGCGCCGACGCGGACACCAAGTCGTTTTGATTGCCGGGCCGGTCGATCTGCAACCGCCGGGCGGTGTGGAGACAATTTCCGTCGTGTCGGCCGAACAGATGTTCCGGGCCAGCCTGAAGGCGTTCACGAATTGCGACGCGGCCATCATGACCGCGGCCGTCTGCGACTATCGGCCGGCAAGCGTGCTGGCGCACAAACTGAAGAAGCGTGCCGCGCCGCGGATCGTGAAACTGCTGCCCACCCGCGACATCGCCGCCCATTTGGGAGGCATCAAGCGGGACCGCGTGATCGTCGGGTTCGCGATGGAAGATCAGAACGCCCGTCGCCACGCAGAGACAAAACGGCGAAAAAAAAACTGCGATGCCATGGTTCTGAACGGCTTCGCCAACATTGGTTCGACCCGCGCGACCGTCGAAATCCTCCGGGCCGACGGCCGCTGGTCGAAACCGGTCTCGGGAACAAAACTACAAATCGCGAATCGGGTGGTGAAGCTGGTCGAAGAATTATCAACGCGCGCTCGACTCACCAACCGCGGTGCGTGATCGGCCGCCAGTTGCGTGTTGGATGATCGTACGGCGTAGTGCTGGTCAAAATGGATGGAATAGACAGCGTAGGACGGTGTGTTCGAGTTTGTCGGCGAAGCATCGAAAATTGACATAATGTCATTATTCATAAATTGTTACGTTGTTTGCCAGGTCGTCGTGGTTGTAATACTTTCGCATGAGTGTGTGCGGAACGCCGTTTTGTACAATTCTACCGAACACCGCGTTTCTCGCGTCGCCTGACCTCCCCATATGAAATCGCTCGCGAAGTTGATTCCGGCCATTTTGGCGCAAATGTTCAAGGGTTTTCGGGCCGACCGCCGATGACGGGAGGACGTATGGGCGTATTCTGCGCGGTCGCACCGTTTGGGTGGGCGCGCCCGGGTGCCCGCGAATCCGCTCGTTTTTTGGCAATTTGGGTGTTGACTTGACCTTGGTAACACCTACAATTCGCCCGCTATCGGAACAGGTTCGCCGCCTGCGTCGGAATGAAATGAGCGGGCGGCGGCGGTGCAGGGAGGCCGGTCGTAGCTGAGTCTGGCGCGTGACCAGTACGACGAAAGCCGCCACCTCCACGCAGGGTTAGGTACAAACAGCCATCGGACTCGCGTATTCTTGCCGGCCTGTTGGGTTGAGGCGTTTCGAGCCGGCGGATCGATGGGTGCGGGCGGTTTGGTTTGGTGGGGGTTGCGGGTTCCGGTGTCGGACCGGCACATTATTTGCGGATGTAACGGAAACCCTTCGGCCGTGGGCGGTTGCGGTTCGCGGGGGGATGGATATCTAGGCGTTTTGAGTGGAAGAAACGAGACGAATCGCGTGTGAGATGATTCACGCCCGAGTCTTCACTGGAGGTCAATAAGGAAATGATGGTACCCATGAATCAACGAGGACAGAAGAGGCGCTGGATCACGAGCCTCTGGAACGGCGGCTGCGTGTTCACGCTGGCCGCGATGATGACGATGACGACGGGCTGCCCGCCGATGCCGCCGCCGCAAGCGTGCGATACGGATGCCGAGTGCGTCATCGAGGCGACGCCTTTCTGCGTGGAAAACGTCTGCGTGGAGTGCGGCGACGACGGCGATTGCGACAACGGCAATTTCTGCGACGGCGCCGAAACCTGCTCGGACATGAATGAGTGCGCGACGGGCACGGCGCCGTGCACCGACGAAGGCCAAGAGTGCAACGAGGCCTCCGATTCGTGCGACGTTACGTGCGTCGATGACACTGATTGCACGGAAGCGGGCGCGACGGTGTGCGTGGACGGCACCTGCGTCGAGTGCGGCGACGACGCCGACTGCGACGACGCCGACCTGTGCACCGACGATGCCTGCACGGACGGCGCCTGCGCCAACACCGACGTAGTGTGCGACGACGAGACCAACTGCACCGACGATTCGTGCGACCCGGCCACCGGCGAGTGCGTGAGCGCGCCCACGGAGTGCCCGGAAGGTCAGACCTGCGACGCGGACACCGGTGACTGCGTCGAGGTGACCGCGTGCGAGACCGACGAGGATTGCGATGACGGCGATCCGTGCAACGGCGATGAGACGTGCGACGCGGAAAACGAAGCGGCCGACGATCAAGGCTGCGTCGCGGGCACCGATGCCTGCGCCGGCACGGATTGCGGTGACGATGATCCGATTTGCACCGTGAACGACGCGGGCGATGCCGAATGCGATTGCCCGGACGTCATCGCCGAGCTGTTCACGCTCAACCAAGACACGCTGTCCGGCTCCACTGGTGACGACGTGTTCGAGGGTCCGCTCGCTTTCAACGCGGGCAGCGGCACGCAGATCGCGACGGTACAGACCGGCGACTCGGCCAACGGTTTGGCGGGCGACGATGTTCTCGACGCGACGGTGAACGGCACGGCGCTGGTCCCGACGCTGACGGACATCGAGACGCAGAATTACACCTGCTTCGCGGCGACCGCGTTGACCGGAACCAACATCACCGGTGTTGATCTGATCAACTCCAAGAACAGCGTCGCGACCCTGACGGTGACCAACCTGCAGGAAACGACCGATCTGTGCGTCGAAGGCGTGACCGATGGCGCGTCGGGCCTGGCGGCGACATTCGCCACGGCCGTGACCACCGGCACCGCGGATACCGTCGGCTTGCAACTCAAGGGCAGCAACGCCGGCACGGTGGCTATCACCACGGCGGCCAACGGGTTTGAGACCATTACCATCGACGGCGGCGGCGGCATCGCCAACACGCTGGCGATGTTGACCCAGACGACGGGCACGACACTGGTGACGGCCAACCTCACCGGCGATCAGGCCACATCGTTGCTGGTGCTGCCGAACACGATCCTGACCTACGACGGCTCGGCCATGACCGGGGCGTTGACTCTGGGCACCGGCACGTCGGTGAACGGCGGAACGGTCTACGCGACGTTTGCGACGGCCAACCTGACCAACTTCTCGTCGGGCAGCGGCAACGACGTGATCAACTTCGCCGCGACGCTCGACGGAAGCGACGCCGCGACCGGGACCATCGATCTCAACGACGGTACCGACGTCATTACGGCGTCGTTCGGCTCGACGGTGGGCACGCAGCTTCCGCTGCGGGACACTGAGGAAGTCCGCTTCAATGCGACTGCGAGCGGCATCAGCGTCAATCTCGGCGGGGTGACCGGCTTGGCCAATCTCACCATCGAGGGCGACGGCACGAGCAATACGTTTACTCTGCTCAACGTGCCCGGGCTTCCCAACCTCAATTTCCGGGGTAACGGGACGCTCGCGGCGCAGACGTTTGACACCGTCACGTACACGACTAACTCAGCCACCGGTTCGGCGGACACGTTGGCCATCAACGTGAACAATCGGGGTACGTCGATCAACACCGCGGGCGCCACGACGAACGTGTTCACGATCGGCGGGGCGCTGACCGCGGCCAGCATCGAGACGGTCAACGTCACGGTGACCGACGGTCCGGCGACGTTCGCCGGCATTACCGCCGCGGCCGCCGGGTCGTTTACCTTCACCGCCAGCAGCAACCTGACGCTGGGCACGGTGGCCGGTGGCAC
>JABFSN010000016.1 GCA_013140575.1 Phycisphaerales bacterium
GCCATGTGTGGCTGTCCATCGTACACCTCCATGTTCTGAACCAACATTTGGAGTTGTAACTATGGCAGCCATACATACTTACACGCAACCTCATCAAGCTTGGCGCGAAATCCTGTGAAACGCGGGGTTCACGGACGTCTCCTGCGTTTGGAGTCCCGTAGGGACGACTGAATCCTCGCGTTCCGATTCAGCCGTCCCTGCGGGACTATGGAATGCCCGGCGGCGCCATCATCCCAGCACTGAAGTGCTGGGCTACATTCACAGCGTCCCCAGGGGACGCTAAACACATACGATGCCCATGCCACGTGCCTAACGTAATTTGTTTTTCGCGGATGCCACCGGCGGCGGCGGGTTTGATTTGTAAAATCGGACTCGATGATTGCCGGCGTCGGCGATGAACACAGTGCCATCGACGGTCACCCATAGGGCGGTGGGCGTGTCCAATTGCGTTTCATCGGGCGGCAACCCATCACCATTGAAACCGGCCGACCCCGTGCCCGCGACGGTGACAACCCGGGTGCCGAGCGGATCAACGTAGCGAATGGCGTGATTGCCCGCGTCGACCACCCACAATGAATGATCGCCGCCGCTGAACACGTGCGTGGGACGGTTGAACCGGGCCTCGTCGGGCGGGCCGTCAACGAAACCGGGCTCGCCGTCTCCGGCGAACGTCTCGATGCGTCCGGTGAACGGTTTCACCTGGCGGATGACGTGGTTGTCGGTGTCGGCGATGAACAATTCGTCGGGCGGGTCCTCCGGGCTGAGCGCGATGCCGAACGACGGTCCGGCCTCGATCGGCCCGGCGTGCATTTCGGCCTCGACCGCAGGGCCGCCGTCGCCGGAATAGCCGGCCGCGCCCGTCCCGGCGTAGGTGATGATCACGTCGTCCCGAATGCGACGCACGCGGTGACAGCCCTGGTCGCTGACCAGCAGCGATCCATCGGCCAGCACGTCGACGTTGCGGGGCTGCAACAGGGCCGTTTCCAACGGCGGGTCGTCCAGTTTTTCGGCCGCGCATGCACCGATCCCGTTGCCGGCCACCGCGGACCGTGATCCGTCGGGCGCGTATTGGTAGACGCGGTGGGCCTGCTGGGCGACGGCCAGAAACCCACCGTCCGACAGCACGGTGACGCCGGACGGCGACGGCAGCGCGTCAACACCCGTCGTTTCACCCGTGCCCGCGACGGTGGTGATGGTCCCGGTGGTCAGCTCGACGCGGCGGACGCGGTGTTGGTTGAAATCGGCGATCAACAGCCCACGGTCGTCGGTGACGGTGATGTCCATCGGCCGATCCAATTCGGCGGACGTGGACGGTCCGCCGTCGCCGCTGAAACCGGCCGTACCGGTTCCGACGACCGTCGACATGGTTCCGTCGGGATTCGGCTCGATCGGGAGCGAATCGTCGCCAGGCGGCGTGCCGGTGCAGCCGGTCAAAACGGCAATCGTAACAGCCAACATGTTGCCGCGTTTCGCGGCCGCAACGAATCGCCGCGTGACGCGCCACTCATGTGCCGACGAATGGAATGATCCGGTCAGATTCAACAAATGGTACGTCAGCATCAACCGCGGGCGACGATGCCGACCCGCGGCGAAGGTCATCGATTATTTGGTCGCACGGGCCTACTGCCCGTGGAAACGTGGGCGGGAGGCCCATGCCACGCGTTCGCAATGGTACGTCATGGCTCCTGCTCGAACGGGTTGCCGAATCGCGGATCGGACAGGAACCGGTCGTCGGTCAACGATTCGAGGAACGCAATCAGATCGTCGCGTTCGGAATCCGTCAACGTAAACCCGCGGATGAACCCGCTTTTCAACGGGTTGGTGCGACCGTCGCCCGCGTTCGGTCCCGATTCCAAAAGCCGTCCGCCCGCTTCATACACCGCGATGACGTCGCGCAGCGTGGCCGCGCTGCCGTCGTGAAAATAGGGCGCGGTCGCCGCGACGTTTTGCAAACTGGGCGCCCGGAACTTGCCCATGTCGTTCGGGTCGCCGGTGAATTTCAGCAGACCGGTGTCCGACGGCGGGTAGCCCCCCTCGTCGTTGACATTGTACAGCCCGATGTTGTGGAACGACCCCTCCTGAAACACGGTGCCGTCGTGCCGCGTCGCCTGCGTGAAATGGAACCCGCCGTGACAATGGTGGCATTCCAGCCGTTCGGAAAAAAACAGTTCCGCCCCCCGCCGCGCCGCGTCGCCGAGGGCCGCGTCCTCGCCCTGGTAGATCGCCCGGTGCCACCGCGAGTCACCCGCGATCATGGTGCGCAGGAAACACGCGATGGCCTTGACGATGTGGTCGAAATCAAACGCGCCCGCGTCGTCGGGAAACGCGGCCGCGAACAGCGTCGTGTACCGATCGTCGTCCCGGATCCGTTCCAGCACCACGTCTTCATTCCCCGTGATGCCCATTTCGATCGGGTCCTCCCCGAACATGGGGATCAGCATCTGCTGCTCGAATCGCAACAGCAGCTTGCTCGACCAGGTATAGGTCGAATAGTACGCCGCGTTGGCCAGCCCCGGCGCGTTCCGCGCCGTCACCTGCCCGGTCGAACCGACGGCCGTCGTCCGCGGCTCGGCGAATCCGTGCTCCGGAATGTGGCACGACGCGCACGCCTGCAAGCCGTTGCCGGACAGCCGCGTATCGTAAAACAGATGGCGGCCCAGTTCGATCTTTTCGTCGGTCATGGGGTTGTCGTCGGGGACCACCGGCGTGGGAAACCCCTGCGGCAGCCTGAATTCATAGGTGCTCGGCGGCGGCTCCGTGCCATCGCCCGGCATCGGCGCGGGAACGCACGCCCCCGGTAGGAATGCCAGCAACCCCGCGTAAAACAGGCGATTCCCGCGGTTCGACGTTGACCTGTCATTCATCGTGGCCATGTTCATCGACGCTGCCCGGATCGCATTCCGGATCGGTTTGGCAGATGGACGCCAGATAGACGGCGATGTCCGCCGCGTCGGCATCGGTCAGGTCGGCGAATTTCACGCCATCAGGATGCGGACCGTCGCCCCGCCCATGCTCCAGCACGTGTGCCTCCGTCGACGAGCGGATGTCCGGACCGATCAACCCCGATCCGTCGTCGCCGTGGCAGTTCACGCACGCCAGCATCGCCCCGCCCGCCGACGTCCGCGACGCGGCGAACGCGGTCCGCCCGCGATCAATCGCAGCCAACACGTCTTCGTTGATTTCCCGCGGCGCGCCGATCTTGAACACCCGCTGATTGGCGCACCCCTCGACGCACGCCCCGGTCGCGAAATCCAGCCCCAGATTCGGAAACAGGTCCGTACACTCGTTCACGTCATCCGGAAACGTCTGGCAGCCCGACGCCGTGTCCGGCGTGTCCTGCGTCAAATCCGAACTCGCGAACAACGCGGCCACGTCGAACACAATCGCGTCATGGTCGAAATCGAACTCGCCGATCGCAAGCGACGGCAGATTGACCCGGGCGCAGGCCGACACCGGCGGATCCATCGGTCCGTCCGATTCGCACATCGTGCTGCCCAGGTGCATGTTCCAGCGCAGCCCATCCGCCGTCTGCAAATCCACGCGGATGAACTTGTGACCGATCGCCCACGTCCAGAACATGGCCCCCACGTTCAGCGGCGATGGCGAGGCCGCCAGGTCGGCGTGATTCAGGTCGAACGGCACACCCACGTCGAACATTACGCCGGTGTACGCGTCCGGCGGCACGGTTCCCACGACCTGCGCGTTGACGTCGATCGTCCCCGTGTCGCCGCACGCTCCCGTTCCGTTCTCGAAATCCAGCAGGGCCACGTCTTGCACCTGCCACTTGCCGTCCTGTTCCAGCGTCAACGGCACCTCGTCGCCCTCGTCATCCACCAGGCGAATGTTGCACACGTAGAACCGCAAATCCAGAATCTCCGCGGGCTCCCCCGTCGTGCCCAACGCGTCGTACATCGTTCCGCATTCGGCGGGCCGGTCGCCGACGTTGGCCGCGAACTTCAACACCACCCGCCGCGGCTCGTCGTCGTCGACGTTCATGCCCGGATCGACAACGCATCCGGATAGGACCAGCAACAGCGCCATACCCGCATGCCGGACTGCCCGATTCAATTCCGTCATCCAGTTGACTCCATTCATCGCGTGAAACTCCTGCCGCCCATGGCCGCAATCGTTCATCGCTCGACCAGCGCCATCGCGTCGGCCACACGCCGCACGCGGTGATTGTAGGTGTCGCTGATCCACATGGACCCATCCGCATCGAATGTCACGCCCGACGGGCCGTTCAACAGACATCCGCCGGCGTCGGCCCCGTCGCCCGCGAATCCCC
>JABFSN010000052.1 GCA_013140575.1 Phycisphaerales bacterium
CAATCGCCCGCATTCGCCCCGGCCGCGCGAAACACTCGGCCGTCACCTGCACGCCCGAACGGATGATCATCCCGTCGAAATCACCCATTGCATCGGCCAACGCCGCGGGCGTCAGACCGGTACGCACCTCGATCTCGACGCCTTCGGCGTTCGTCAGCCGGTCCAGCGCCTCGCCCGCCAACTTGTCCGCGACCAGAATTCGGTTCATTCGTTCACTTTCAACGCGGCCGATGCGGCAAATACCAGACCCGCGTATCCAACTGCATTCATCTCCCGCATCATCCCCATCGTCTCCCGGCTGGTCGCATGTTCCACCAGCACCGCCCGATCCGCCCCCATCGCCGAACACGCCGCAATCGTGGCCGCGATCGCCCCGCCGCCGCACGCGTTCCGCCGCGCCGTCGTTTCGGGCACGATCTGTTTCGCGTCCATCGCCAGCATCAGATCAATCACCCGCCGGTCATTCACCGATTTCGCCCAATCGAGACCGCGCTCGTCGCGTCCTTCCGGCGTGAATCGGTAACGCTCCCCGTAATGCGTCAGGTCCGACGACGCCAGCACCACCGCGTCGTAGCCGTACGATGCCAGCGTCCGCCCCACCGCGTCGCCGATCTCCGCCGCCCGCTCCGACGGCGGCACCATGATCGGCAGCAGCTTCGCCTCCGGCCACGTCCTTTGAACGAACGGCACCTCCACCTCGATGGAATGTTCCGGCTCGTGCGCGTACGGATCATCCACGATCGCGTTGGTGTGGCTCAAGATGCGATCGGCCAGCCGCTGATCGATATCGATCGACCCCAGCGGCGTGTCCCAGCGGCCGTTGGCGAAAATCGCCCCCTCCCAACCCTTCACCCGGTGTACCGCCCCCAGCAGCACGACCGTCCTGGGCGACCTTTGCGCCGCAATCGTCGCGAACACCCGTGCCACGATCCGTCCCGAACACATCCAACCCGCATGCGGCAAAACCCCCCCGACGATTCGCCCATCGACCACCGCCGCCGACACGCCGTCGAAACACCGGTCGAGCGAACCGCGGCAATCGTGCTCATCCGCCGGATAAAACGATCCCGCCACGACGGGTTCGCGCACCATCATGCCAAGCCATCCATTCGCATAGATGTCGGTCGCCGCCTCCGAATCCTCCGGGATGCGTGCGTTTTACTTCGTCCCTATGTCCCTCCGTCCCTTCGTCCCTCCCCCACAACTTCCCCCATCACCGCATCCAACGACGCACTCAATCTCGACCTCGGCCAAACCCGCGCCGCGCCCGCGTCCCGCGCCCCCTGCAACAGCGGCTCGTTTACGTGCGATCCAAACGCCAAAACTGGAATACTCGGCCACCGCAACCGGATTGCGCTCACCGCCTGCACCGCCTCGGAATGCGCATCCAGATCGACAATGACCAGATCAACCGGATTTTTTTCAAGGAAACTCGTTAACCCAGTCGGCGCTCGCACCGTCACCGCCGCGACGCCGCGATTTTTTGCCGCCGACCGTATCTTCGAATCAAACATCAGGTCAGCCACCAGCGCCAGCACCCGCCCGGCCGGCGAATCGCCGGCGTCGCCCTCTTCGCTTGGCAGGTGATCTGTGATGTCGTGTTTCATCCGCTGCGAATCTACGACGCCGGTTACTTCCCCGCAACCGCCGAACGAACATTCGTCGTCGCCGTCCAGCACTGTCCACAAGGATACGTGCTTGGCGCATTCCACTTGTTTCAGAGCACCGGGGCGCAAGCCCGGTGATTGAAGACTCGCAACTGTTCAGGCATTTGCAATGCCACGGACCAGCAATCGCCGGGCCGACGCATTCGTGGGGCGGGTTTCACCCGCCGTCTTCATTCGTAAGGCGGGTTTCACCCGCCGTCTTCATTCGTAGGGCGGGTTTCACCCGCCGTCGCTTCGCCCGGAGGGCGCACGATCGTAGCCAGGGACTTCAGTCCCTGGTGAACGCGCCCTCCATGTCCCTCTTCCTCTTCCTCTTCCTCTTCGTTCTCGCCCGGAGGGCGAACGGCGGGTAAAACCCGCCCTACAATTCGGGCACGACGAGTGGCTTGATTGTCGGGGCATTGCAATTGCCTGACCTGTTACGAAGAATCGAAGGCGCCCCTCGTTTCAAGAAACCACGGGCTTGCGCCCGCGGCTCGGATTCGCGGCGCCCCACGCTAAACCCGTACCCACAATGCGTTTCCGCGCCGTTCGAAGCCGCAGGCGCAAGCCACCGATGTCGTACGGCGTTCGCAATCCAGCCCCGGCAGGGGCGGTGGTCACTAGCCGGGGGCGCAAGCCCCCGGAATCGAATGGCCGATGCAATCAAGCCCCAGCGGGGCGGCAGACGCGCACCAACCGCAATCGAATCGTCATTCGCCGCCCGCGCGATCGATCGTTCGCCGCGCCGCTCGCGTGCCGCGATGTCGCAGGTTATCGTCGCCAAACGGACTCGCGCGCCGTCGGGAAACTCCCTGCATGACGCTTGTGGTGTGGCAATCCGCATTGGTAATCGTCGCAGCGGCGGGCGTACTCGCCACCATCGTCCGTCTGCCCGGCACCTGGCTCATTCTGGCCGCCGCCGCTGCCTATAGCTGGCACCTCCAATGGCGTGATCCCTCCCCCTCGACGTTGGCGTTCCTGGGCGTACTCGTGGTCGCCGCGGAATTGATCGAGTTGGCCGCGGGGGTCGTCGTCGCCCGTCGTGCCGGCGCTACCCGTCGCGCCGGTTGGTGCGCCCTGATCGGCGGCGTCGCCGGAATGTTCGTGTTCACCATCCCCCTGCCGATCATCGGAACGATCATCGGCGGGCTGATCGGCTGTTTTCTCGGCGCCGCGATCGCCGAATGGACCCTCCGTAAAAGCATCCGCCAGGGCGCCCGCGTCGGTTTCTTCGCCGCCGTCGGACAGGCCCTCGGAATGGCCGCCAAATCACTCATCGCCCTCCTGATGGCCGGCATCACCATCGCCTCAGTTCTGGCTTAAATGGAACAGCGGAATAGGGACGCCGATTCCATACAAGACGCGCGAATCCTCGCCCGAAGAGCGCACGATCTTAGCCAGGGACTTCAGTCCCTGGATGACGACCCCCGTATCTTCCCCGCCCGGAGGGCGCACAAAATCAGTTTCCTATTCGCGTGTGACGATTCAGTTGATCGGCGTTCATGCGCCTGCTGCCGCGCGTAAACGCCGGTCGACGTCTTCCCAGTTCACCACATTCCGGAACGCATCGATGTACGCCGTCCGTTTGTTCTGATATTTCAGGTAATAGGCATGTTCCCACACATCCAGCACCAGCAACGGCACCACGCCCCAAACCGTCACGTTCTGATGCTTCTCCGCCTGCAGAACCATCAGGTGCTTGGCATGCGGCTCGTACGCCAGAATGCCCCACCCGCTCCCGTGTACCTGCGCCGCCGCGGCCGAAAAATTCTTCCACGCCGAATCCACCGATCCGAAATCGCGCCGCAACATCCCGGCCAGCATGCCATCCGCCGCAGGGTCGCCGCCGCCGCTCTTGCTCATGTTGGTCCAGAACACCGTGTGCAGCAGGTGGCCCGACAGGTTAAACGACAGTGCTTCCGTCACCGCGCGAACGCGGGCCAACTGGTCCCCGCCCGCGACCCGAATCGCGGTCAGTTCCGCAAGCGCCGCATTGGCATTCTTCACATACCCCGCGTGATGAATGTCGTGATGCAGTTTCATCGTCTGCGCGTCGATATGCGGCTCCAGGTCGGCGTAGTCATACGGAAGCGGCGCAAGGCTGTACGGTTCCGTCGGCTTCGGATCTTCACCGCCTGGCTGCGCCACCGCCGATTCAACCCCCACGGCCATCCACCCGCCGACCGCCGCCGCCGTTCCCAGCATCTCACGACGCGTGAATCCTTCCATGTCAAACCTCCCCGTCGAAACCGGCTTCGGTCCCGGAACCTCCCGAAACGCGGAAACCCGTGGTCATTCTATCCGCGTCCAGGCTCGCGACAACGCTGATATGTACTCTAAATCGCCGCTACCGGCGCCACCGGACCGATGCACCGATGACGAACCGCTCAGACATGTACTTCACGTCCCCTCCCCACGCCCCACCGAACTCTTTTCGCGTTCCTCTTCGATTTCCCTTCTCCCCTTCCCACGTTCTCACCTTCAGACCTTCACCCCGTCTCCTCTTCACACCCTTTACACTCTTCACACCCTTCGCACCATTCCCACTCTTCACCCTTCCACCGCTCCACCGATCATCTCCTTCCCCGCCAACGTTTCTCCCTTCCCTCCGCGCCCTCGGCG
>JABFSN010000201.1 GCA_013140575.1 Phycisphaerales bacterium
GAAATCGGCTGGGGGGAGTGGCTGCAGGACTGGGTGGCGACGGCGGGGGCGGGTCTGGCGTCGAAATTGACGTCCGGCATCAGCCGCAGGGGCAATCAGATATTCGGCGGCGGGCCGATTCTGGTGGTGACGTTGGAATGCACCGCCCTGTTCGCCAAGGGCTTGTTCTGCGCCGCCGTCTATGCGTTTCCGTGCCCGTGGCGGGAGAAGGTGTGGGGGTTCGTGGTCGGACTGTTGGGGGTCGCGGCGGTCAACGTGTTGCGCATTGCCGGGTTGGTGTTGATCGGCGTCTACGACACGGACTGGTTGGAATTCGCCCATCTGGTGTTGATGCAATGGTTTCTGATTTCCTGTGTCGCCCCGTTGTGGCTGGCGTGGGCGGTTTGGACCGGCCGACGAATGAGGCGACGCCGTGCCGCCGAGTGACCCGCGACCATTCTCGTTGCCGCGATTCCTATGGCGGGCGATCGCGTGGGCCGTCCTGGCCGGTGTGGCCTGGAAAATGACCCTCCGCGCCAACGCCGATGTGACCATCTGGCTGGCCAAGGGTCTGCAACGCCTGGCCGGTTTCCCGGCGCCGTATCTTTTCTGCGACGAGCATCCCCTGTTCTGGCACGCCACGCTGTTCCCGCCCGTCGTGGGGCTGGTCATGGCGTCCTATTGGTTGCGTTGGCGCGACCGCGTGATGCGTACCGTGGTCGGCTACGGGACGTACGCCTGTCTGACCGCCATCGCCATCATCGTCAACGAATCGCCCTATCTGTCGGAGACGCGCTTTCGCGCGTCCGCGACCAGCGCCCTGGTCAACGCCAACTGTCTGATGTTCGGCCTGGTCATCTGGATGCTGTCCGCGGGCCCGTGGTATGCGCGGATACAGACGTCATCGCCGGCGTCGCCACCGGCGCGTCAACCCGTCGCACGCCGAATGTGGACGTCGCTGCGCCATGGGTGGGTGACACGTCTTGTGCTCCTGATCATCGGCGTGTCCGCGGTCGTACCATTATTCGCCGCCACGGGATCACGGGCGGGATTACAGGCCCGATTGGAAGTGGCCCGAGCCATGCGCCGCGTGCCGTTTTTCCCGCAACCCCGCACATCGCGCCCGACCGTATCGCCCGACGCGCAGGGCCGGCGCGATTTGTTGGCCATGGACGCGATTCGCGCCATTGAGAGGGTCATCGCCCGGGACGCCGAAGATGGACTGTCCAGCGCAACCATGTTTCACTTGAACGGGCATCTCTACTACGGCTTGAGACCCGATCGCGACGCATTAGCCCAGGAATACTACAAGGTCGGAACGGCATATCTGGAATTGGCCGGCGAACAGAGGTGGCGATAGCGGTCATTCGACCGTTATCCACATGCGGTCGCCGGCTCAACGATCGCGTTCGCGCGTTCGGCCATGATGGAAAGCAAGCGTTTCGCCCTATGCACGCTTCGATGATGCGACAGGAAGAATTCACGTTGCGCCTCAATGACCTCGTCATAGCGATCGATGGCCGTTCGAACCGCGTCCACCACCTCCTCCGGACCGTCATAGGGAACGTAGTGCACGCCCGGCGTCGGCGGATCGGGAAATCCCGTAATGATCTGCTCGACACGCGGCGAGACGAGCACGGCCCCGCTGGCCGCGAATTCCCAATACCGTAACGTGTCCACGGCTTCTCCCTCCGCGGCCACACCCACGCGACAGGTGTCCAGCGCCCCGTAGTAAGATGCGTTATGCCGACCACCCGTCTGCCAGTAAACTGGACCCCGAGTTTCCGGTGGGTCTTCTATTCGCCTCCAGACTACGTCCATGCCGGCCTCCTGTAGCATCCGCAGTATCACGGGACGGTCTGCATGGGTCTGATACCGATGCGCAAACATCACTCGCGCATTCGCACGGCCATGGGCGGGGATTCGCCGGCCATCACGAATGAAGCGGTCCTCGATCCCGAACGGCAGCGTATGAACGGGATGGCGTCCCAGATTCTCCTTCTGGAAATACGCGACCGGCGATTTCAGCCAGAAGTAGTCCGGCCCAAACACGTAGTCAAAGCCGTCAATGAATGCCGTTCGCCCAAGAATGCCCCATTTCTCCAATTCACGAAACACCGTCGACTGGTCGTGCTGCATGGACCGTTGCACTACGTAGAGGTCGTATTGTTCGTGCAGTTGGCCGGTCTGGTATACGTGCAATCCGTCATGGGCGGCGGTCACGGCGAATCCGAGTTGCTTCAGACCCTCCAGAAGGCAGGCCGTAACGCCGCAATATCCAGATCCACGATTGGTCGGTTCGTCCACCGTCGACGCTTGCGGCACGTTTGCGACGTATATTTTCATACCGCGCCCTCGAGACACTCGCGTCGTTGGTCGCACACGTCGCCCGTGCAACCAGCCGTCTCAATTCCAAGCGCATTTAGAACTCGAACCGTTCGATGGCGACTGCGATGGCGGGTTAAGAAGAACTCCCGCTGGGCCGCGTGGAGCTCGTCGTAGCGATCCATGGCTTCCGCGATCGCGTCATGAATTCCGGCAACTGAATTGTAAGCGACATAATGGACCCCGGGCGTTGGCGGGTCGGGGAATTCATGCACGCAGTGCTCGACGGGGTACGAAACCAGGACGGCATTGCTAGCCGCGATTTCCCAATAGCGGTAGCAGTCGGGCGCGCCACCGGGCGCATTGATCGCAACCTTGCACTCGTTCAGTCGCCGAAGGTATCGCTGGTGCCCGCGTCGCGTGTTGCACACCACGGGGCCGTCGTCGTCGACCAGAGGTCCGAATGCGCATTCCCACGGACCCCGCTCCAGTCGACGACGAAGCAGCAAGCGGTCGGGATGATTGGATTCATTGCAGACATAAAATACTACATTCCCCGGCCGCAGTTGGGTTTGGCGAACGTATCGACCGAGTATCCCGAATGGCAACGTCGCAACGCCGAAGTGTGGCCGATTGGCATTTCGAAAATAGACGGCCGCGCTGTGTTTCCAGAACCACTCCAAACCGAACCGATCGTCCAGCCCATCAATGAATGCCGTTCGAGAAAGACAGTCGTGCGCGGCCAGCGCCGAGAAGATCGCAGCGCCGTCGAGATTGGGATGTCGCTGAACGATATACGCGGCGTAGTCCGCCGCGAACGGACGCACAATGAGTCCGTACGGATTCACATGCGCGCAGGCTAGATTCACACCCACTTCGCCACATCCCTCGACGAACCCCTCAATTAGATTGCAATAGGGGTCGGGCGTGCGGTGTTGGTCCCCGCCGGGCAATGGAGGCGCATTGAAAAGATAGACATCCAACGGTCGACTCGCGTATGTCGTTCGTAACACGTTATTGCCACACCACGCAACGGCGCCGACAGTCGATCGATGGCGTCAGGTGCTCAACGCCGGCCTGCGCACTCCCGCGGATGAACCCGCTTTTCGGTTCGTTATAGTGCTTTCGTACGCAATTCGCGGAAACACGTCGAGAAAGCCTCCCCGTGTGGCATTATAGATCGGCACCGATAAACCATCGGCCATCGTTCGAAGGCGCTCATAACTGCGAAACAGGACCGCGACAGCCTCAACGTTGATCAGATAACCCAGCTTCGCCCCCTGTTCGAGAGCGACGACCTCGGCATGCCCCTCGACCGAGGGCCCGTGGTAAAAATGCCTGCAACGCACGCTCGGTCGAGCGAGCCAGTCATGGTCCAGGCCAAGAAGATAGATGGGCGAGCAGCCCATATGGAGGGCCGCCAATATGCCGAATAGAGAGACCGACTGAACGCCCGGCAGAACGTCGGCCAGATCATACGAGATGTCCGGCACTCGAGCCATATTGCCGCGCAAGACACAGGCCCGAACTCGTTCGAGCGGCAATAGATGGTGCCGCTCAATCGTGTTGAATCCTTCGCAGGTGACGAAATACAAACACCGGGGCACCCGCGCCAGCAAGTGTTCAAAATGCAAGGCCATGGGCGCCGAGCCGTCGGTGTATAGCGGATCGACCATTGCGTAATAGCAGGGTTGCCATAGTGACGCGGTTCCGTCGGGTTGCGGGTTCATCAATGGATGCTTCCAGAATGCATTGGCCACGAACGTAATCTGGTCGGCGAGGGGCGACAAGTCCTGATGCCGGATCGAGGGTCCATTGCCGATGACGAACGCAGGTCGACCCGCGTGAATGCCGCGGAGTTCGGCGTTTGCGGCGATTCGTTCGCGATCGCGGCGCGCAAGCGCCGCCGAAGAATGGTGCAACCGGTCGGCCCATGCTTCTGCTCGACCGGCAATGCGGCGAAGGCTCGTCACCGCCTTGCGGCGAAGGGCGTTAGGCATGGCACGCCTCGACTGCGCCGCGGAGCCTGCGTCGGGCGGGCAGTTCCGAGTCGTACAGACGCTTATGTCCGTCGCCCAGTGACGATTCCAATGCACGAATGTGCGCCGCGAGTTTTAGCATCCCGTGCGGCTCGACGGAAGCCATCTGGTCGGTGCCCCACATGGTTCGCTTGAGCGTGACGTGCCGCTCAATTATGCGGGCTCCTAGAGCCACGGCCGCGACCGTGGTCGATAGTCCGAATTCATGGCCGCTGTACCCCACCACGCACCCATATCGTTCGATGAAAACCGGAACGACGCGCAGATTCAATTCGGCTTCAGCGGCCGGATAGCTGGAATGGCAGTGCATAATGGCAAAATTGTCCGACGCGCTTTGAAGCAGTTCGACGGCGTGATCGACTTCCTCCAGTGTGCTCATTCCGGTGGACAGCAAAATGGGCGCCCCGTGCCGGCAGACATAGCGGATCAAGTCGTCGTTGGTCAGATGGGCGGACGGTATCTTGAGGAAACACGTCGGCAGGGACAGCATGAAATCGACCGAATTCTCGTCCCACACCGAGGCGGTGGCCGCGATGCGCTCGCCGGCGTGTTTCCACAGGGAATGATACTGCGTTTTATTGAATTCGAGCCGTCGTCGATATTCCAGGTAGGTCATTCGTCCCCACGGCGTATCGCGGAGCAAGTCGCGTTGATCGTTCGGAACGCAACGGTCGGGATCGCGTTTTTGGAACTTCACGCAGTCCCATTCCGCCAGACATGCCATGTCCATGAGCCGCCGCGCGATTTCGACGTCGCCGTTGTGATTGATGCCGATCTCGGCGATCAAATACGCGCGTTCCAACTCGTCAAACCGAAACGGTGTCATGCCATTCATGATGCGTCAGGTGTTGTAGGATTTGCCGCCGAGCTTCCACGCATGATAAAACGTGTCGAAGACGCTCATGGTCTCGCCGTGGCCCGCTTGATCCAGTGCGCGCACCGCGTCGCGTATTTCCGCGTATCCGTTTAGACCGCCGCGTCTTTCAAGAATGCGCAGCGCGCGAAGTGCGGCACTGTTGTTCCAGATGTCGTGCATGGACTGCGTATTCATGTCCCCCACGGGCAGGAATTCATTGAAATCGAAGAAACTGGACACCACGACGCCGCTGTAGTTGATGTCAATGTACCTGTAGAGATAGGTATGATCGGACACCTGATCGAGCGTCTGGCGCTCCCGAAACCGTTCGATCAGGCGTTTGCGGTCCGGATCGGTCACCATGTCCGCCACCACCCGGTCGTAGTCCGTGCGACCGACGCCCACCATGTCCACCCCCGCGTCGAACGCGGCCTCCATGAATGCTTCGATCTGTTCCGTGGTCTCGTCGAGTATCGTGGTCGACAAATGAATATACGGATAGGGATTGTCACCGCGCACGGCCACGAGCGTACGCACGTTGTCAAAGAGACGATCATACTCGCCCAACAGGCGCTGTGATTCATATCCCTCGCGGTCGACGCCCTGAAAAGATATTTGGGCCACGTCGAGGTTTGCCTCGACAAAGCATTCCGCGACGCGCTCGTCGATCAGTGTCGCATTGGTGGTGAAGTAGAGGCCGTTGGTCTTCTTGATGTGCCGAATGAAATCCAGCGCCCGGGGGTGCAGCAGCGGTTCGCCGTAGCCGTTCACCTTCAGAAACGTGCCGTGCTGCGCGAATTCATCCATCATCTTGTGCAGGAGTGGCTCGTCCATATAGCCGAGCTTGCGGGTCATCACTTGCCGGGCACAGAAGACGCAGTCCAGATTGCAGCGATTCGTGAATTCGAAGCTGCAGACGAATGGAAAGTCGGGGCGATGCGCTTCGTCCGCGGCGGCCGCATAGGCCGGGTTCTTGTAATAGTGAAACAGATTGTTCCGCCGGTTCGACGACGGATTGGGGAAATTGTTCAGTTCGGGCGTGTAGCGAACCCGCGTCGTCAGCATGGAACGTCTCCCCGATAGCCGGTCAGCGTAGCGCAGGCGTAGGGCCCGCACCGGCCAAACGAGTCGCGCCGGTGCGCAACCCGATAAGACAGATCGGAAAATCGCTCGCCAAACTGTTGGTGAATCGTCGCCAGACCGGGCTCGTTGAGGTGAAACGGATTGTCGGTGGCCGGGCCGTCGTCCCCGATGGGAAATGTTAAGTACGCGTCGCCGCCATTGACCAGGGCGCCCAGCAATCGGTTCATGAAGGCCGCGATTCCGTCAGGGGGCACGTGCTCGTACGTTTCGATGCAGACCAGCTTGTCGAACGGCTCCCGCGGCTCGGCGAAATGGGCGTCAATCGTGTCGAACGAGAGATGCGGAGCGCCGAACAGTCGTCGGGCAGTGGCGAGATAGCCCGAGTTGATATCCAGTCCCACCACGCGTGCGGCCTGTTGAGCGAGCAGGTAGCTGCCGTAACCCATGCCGCACGACGCATCCAGAACGCGGTCGCGGGCGGTGATTCGCAGGCACCGGCGGGCATCCAGGTACCTTCCAATATGATTGGCCAGCAGTATTAGATGGGGCGCGACCGGCGGGGCAATGGTCGCATCGACCGCCAGTGTCTCATTTCGCATCGTTTCCGCCGACGGAGAGGCCTCGTCGCTGGCGCGCAGCGTCCGTGCGATCCGCTGCGCCGCGCGGAAGTCATCGGGCGTGTCGATGTCCACCCGGGCGGATGCGTCCGACTGTTCGTAGCGGCGCATTCCCCGCAGATACCACGATCCCTGTTCGAGAAAGGCGTCCGCGCGGAAAACGTAGAATGCGCCATTCTCGACCGCGTACGATTGGGGTCCGTCCTGCGTATTGATGCGCCGACCCGTCGTTTCAAACAGCGGGCGATCGCCCTGCCACAGAAACGGTCCCACGGGTGAAACGGAGATGACGGCCGGACATCCGGTGGTCTCGATCAACTCGGCAATGTCGTCGAAATCGTCTCGTCCACGGAACGGCGATGTCGGATTCAGCAACCAGATGTAGCTGTCGTGCAGGCCGTATTGTTCGATCACCGCCCGGACCACCTCCTGCACGTCGGCCGCCACCGTCGCCAGCGCCGGGTCGCGCCGATGCACGTCGCATTTCGTTGCCGGATCGTATCCGTCGCGGTCGGTCGACAGAATGATCCGCGGAAACAAGTCACGCGGAATGGACGCCAGCGTCCATTCCACAAGGTTCCTGCCGCCGGCGAACGGCGCCCAGTTCTTGTCCGGACAACGCGACGAATGGCGCTTGGCGGGAACGAGTGGCACGTGGGTGGTCGCGCGAGTCCCGACGGGGTTGTACGATTGGCGAAGCGTGGCCGTGGTCATACTGGCATCCTGCCGAATGGAAACGGACTTCCCCGTTCGTATCGGAGGACGCGCAGACGATTCTTGAGGGCACCTGGCCGCCGACTATGGATCGCTCAGGACCAACATAAACAGCATGTAACCGACTGATTTACAAGATGTACAAGGTGGCTTCGTCCAGAACCCGTGGGCACCACGTCCATCCAATCCTGTAAATCCTGTCCATTTCCGACAGTTGCCGAACAGGTGATCGTTGATTGCACCCTCAACCGGCCGGCCCGGCTACTCCATCTGCCAGTCCGGCAGCCGGCCCGGTGTCCATGGCGCGCCGGCCGAATCGAGTTTCGTTTCCAATGCCGCCAGGTCGCCGAACATCTTGCGCAGATCGGCCAGCGCCGCAGTGAAGGCCTCGCCCGCGTAGCGGTAGGCGTCGCGTTGCGTTCGCGTCGGCGCGGACGTGGTGTACCATTGGCTGTTGACCACATTTTCCACGCGTTCGTTGATCGACGGCGGCGCCGGCTCTTCTCGATTGCCCCGGGTCTGATCGCCGCGCAGAACCGTCGAGATACCCTTCAGTCGCGCGTCAATCTCCTGCAATTCGACCAGACGCGCCCGATCGCCCCCGGGGGTGTCCACGAACGCCTTGCGGAGATGCGCTATCCGGTTATCGGCCTCGCCCGCCGCCCGGATCGTGCCCGTAACGGCCCGTTGCAATCGCGCGATGGTCGCATCGAACGCGGCTTTTTCATCGAGGTCCGACGCGGGGAGCGTCGCCAGATTCAGCGGGACGACGTCGAACGACTGCGGATCGGACAATGGCGTCATGGCGCCGTCCACTTCGCGCATCAGCGTGACCGTGTAGCGTCCGGGCGCCGCCATCGGACCGACGGGCCGCGGAATCCACGGGGGGCGATCGGCCGGCGGTTTCAATTCGGTGGGTTCGGCCGACGGATACCGCAAATCCCACGCCACCCGCTGAATGCCCTTGTCGCGCGCACCGGGGACCCGCCGGACGGTCTCGCCCGCGGAATTCGTGACCACCAGGACGACGGTGGGTTCGTGTTCCTCGTCCTCGGCGCGCAGCTCCTCGATCGACGGGTAGCGGTAGGGCTTGCCCGCTTTTTCCGCCTTTTTTTCGTCTTCCTTGCGCTGC
Organism: Phycisphaerales bacterium; assembly: GCA_013140575.1. Lineage (GTDB taxonomy): Bacteria > Planctomycetota > Phycisphaerae > UBA1845 > UBA1845 > JABFSN01. The sequence continues at coordinate 8,746 of JABFSN010000201.1, forward strand.
TCCTTGCGGGTCATCAGTTTGTCTTTCAGATGGTAGGTAAACACCGCCCCGAACGGGGGATTGGGCGCCAGGTAGTACGACGCCCCTTGCGTCGCTTTTCCGGCCGGGTCGGCGAGCCGGTTCGTTTCCATGTAGGAGTGCGCGTCCTTGACCGGGAACAGGGCGCCGTCGCGCTCCAGCAACTCCGCCGAGACGGTTCGCAACGGCGTGTAATCGTCCAGCACGTAAAACCCACGGCCAAACGTCGCCAGAACGAGGTCGTTTTCGCGGCGCTGAATTTCCAAGTCGCGGACGGAAATGGTGGGGATTCCGCCTTTCAAGCGAATCCACTTCGTGCCGCCGTCCAGCGTGGCGTAGACGCCGAATTCCGTGCCCGCGAACAGCAGGTCCGGTTTTTCATGATCCTCGCCCAGCGTGTAGACCACATCGCGCTCCGGCAGATCGCCCGCGATCGACGTCCACGTCTGACCACGATCATCGCTGCGCAACACGTAGGGCTTGAAATCGCCCTTCTTGTGATTGTCGAACGCCGCGTACACCCGGTCGGCATTATGGCGCGACGTCAGCAACGCGCTAACGTAGGTCACGTCCGGCACGGTCGGGAATACGGCGATTTTGCGCCAGTCGGCCCCGCCGTTTTCCGTGACGTGAATCAGGCCATCGTCGGTGCCGATGTAAATCAACCCCTCGATCAGCGGCGATTCGGACAGCGACACCGTGTTCCCGTAGATCGAGGTCGATCGGTTCTTGGCGACCGCGTCCACGTTCTGAATCTTGCCCATCACTTCCAATGCGTTGCGGTCGATGCCGCGCGACAGGTCGGCCGTGACGGGCGTCCAACTGTCGCCGCGGTCGTCGGACCGGAACAGCCGGTTCGCGCCGAAATACAACCGATGCGGGTTGTGGGGGCTGATGATCAGCGGCGAATCCCAGTTCCAGCGGTAGGGGGCGTCGCCGGGCGCCTCCCGCGGCTTGATGTCCACGATTTCGCCGCTGCGGCGGTCAAAACGGACCAGCCCGCCGTGTTGCCATTGGCTGTAGACGATGTTGGGATCGTCCGGATCGACGGCCGCTTCGAACCCGTCGCCGCCGACGGTGATGAACCAGTCCTCGTTGGCGATGCCGGCGGGATTGATGGTGCGCGACGGGCCGCCGATGGTGTTGTTGTCCTGCGTTCCGCCGTACATGAAATAGAAGGGTTTCGAATTGTCGATGGCCACGCGGTAGAACTGCGTGATCGGCAGATTCTGTTTGTATTGCCAGTTGGCCCCGCGATCGTACGATTCGTAGATTCCGCCGTCGCAACCCACCAACAGGTGATCGGTCTGAAGCGGGTCGATCCACAACGCGTGATCGTCGACATGCCGGAAAGCGCCCGGGTGGCGCTCGATGGTTTTGCCGCCGTCCTGCGTCACGCGCATGAACGTCTCCGGGAAATAGACCCGGTCGGGGTTGACCGGGTCGCAGATCAACTCGTTGTAATACTGCGGGCTGCTGGACATGAAGTCGTTGCGCTTGTCCCACGTTTCCCCGCGATCGGTGGATCGAAACACCCCGCCCTTGCCGTCGGCGGCCTCAATGATCGCGTAAACGACGTCCGGGTTGGCCGGCGAGACGCACATCCCGATGCGGCCCTTGTCGACCTCGGGCAGGCCCTTCTCCAGTTTCCGCCAGGTGGCGCCGGCGTCGGTTGATTTGTAAACCGCCGATTCCGGACCGCCGTTGATCAACGTCCAGACGTGCCGCCGGCGCTGATACGCCGACGCGTACAACACGTCGGGGTCGCGCGGGTCCATGTGCACCTCGTTCACGCCGGTGTCGTCGCTGATGTGCAGCGCGCGATTCCACGTCGCCCCGCCGTCGGTCGTTTTGTACAGCCCGCGTTCGCCGCCCGAGCGCCACAACGGCCCCTGCGCCGCCGCGTACACCGTGTTCGAATCGCGCGGATCGACTACGATCTCCCCGATGTGTTCCGATTCCTTGAGCCCGAGGTTTTCCCAGTTCTTGCCGCCGTCGCGCGATCGATAAACGCCGTCGCCCCATGCAACGCTGCGCTGGCTGTTGTTTTCACCGCTGCCCACCCAAACGACGTTGGGATTCTGCGGGTCGAGCGTGACGCACCCGATCGAATACGATGCCTGCTCGTCGAACACCGGCGTCCACGTCGTGCCCGCGTTTTCTGTTTTCCATAACCCGCCGGAACATACAGCCACGAAATACCGGTGCGGCTGGGCCGGATCGACCGCGAAGTCACAAATCCGGCCGGACATCAACGCCGGCCCCAATCCACGAAATTTCAACCCGGCCAGCGTGTCAGCAGTCATCCCGGCGGAATCGTCGGTGGTTTCCGCCACATCGGTTCTGCCCGTGGAAGGCGTGGTTTCGCTTTTTTCCGCCCGCGTGGAGTTGGCCGCAGCCACAATTGCTGCTGCAATGACGAACTCGTGGATTGATTGCATCTTCATATATTCCTTGAAGTTATGAATACAACGCCGTCGTGCCGAACGATCCCATAAACGAGCGAATACGGGCGAATATCGGACGTTCGGACCAATCCGCGATACGAGAAACTGTCCGCGTGACGCCGACATCCCAAACGCCCCAAAATACCAGTACCTCGGGTCCGCGCAAAACGCCAGTTGCCCCCGCCAACGGTGCAGAGGTTTGCACGAGCAGGGTTAGACGGTGCCAACGAGATTGCACGGGTCGCAATCGTCGGCCCAAGTGGGGACGGTATTAGTCATTTTCGGCGTTACGGCACGGTTGGGTGGTTGACACGAAGTGGTGGCGCGACGGTGTTTTTCAATGGTATCCGGCCGTGCGTGGCAATATGCTGATCGATCGGGCGTTTTGCGAAGCGGGTAGGTTGGCGCTATCCGCGCTGCGCGCGAGGCGGGTGATCGAACAGAAACAGCCGGGTGTCGGTAGTGATTCAGGGAAGGGACGTGGGGCCATGACCGAAGCGAATGCGTTATGCGATGAAATCCGTTCGGACAATGCAGAAGGCGACGCGCCCACGGGATTGTCGCGGCGCGGGGCGATTCGCAACGTGGTCGCGGGGCTGGGGCTGGGCGCGCTGCCGGCGATTGCGTTCGGGGATCCGGCGCTGCGACCAACGCGGGGGCGACGGCGGCAGCGGCCGGTGGTGGTGCCGCGGTTTGGCGCAACGGATCCGGCGCTGCTGGCGCTGATCAACCGGGCGACGATGGGATTCAGCCGCGCGGCGTACGACGAGGCCGAGTCGATGGGGTACGAGATCTGGTTGGAATGGCAGCTCGATCACGAGAACATCGACGATTCGGCGTGGGAGGCGCAACTGGCGACGTACCTGTTCGACACGCTGACCATGACGTCGCAGCAGATTTTCAACACGTACGGCGAGATGGATGGGATCATCGTTCAGCAACTGGTGCGGGCCACGATTTTGCGGCACGCGTTTTCGCGGAAGCAGTTGTTCGAGCGGATGGTGGAGTTTTGGACGGACCATTTCAACATCGAGATTTTGGACGGGCAGTGCCGGCGGCTGAAGACGGCCGACGACCGGGACGTGATCCGGGCGAACGCGCTGGGCACGTTTCCGGCGCTGCTGAGCGCGTCGGCGCACAGCGGGGCGATGCTGTTTTACCTTGACAACTACACCAACATCGTCGGGCACGCGCAGGAGAACTACGCCCGGGAGCTGATGGAACTGCACACCATGGGCGTGGACGGCGGCTACTCGCAGAACGACGTGGAGGAAGTGGCCCGCTGCTTCACGGGATGGAATTTCTGGAATCAGGGATCGGGGCAGTTCGGCAATTTCCGATTCATTTCGGGTCAGCACGACAATGGCGTCAAGACGGTGCTGGGGAATGTGATTAACGCGGGCGGAGTGGCCGACGGCGACGCGGTTGTGAACATTCTGGCGTACCACCCGAGCACGGCGCGTTTCATCGCTTGGAAACTGTGCAAGCGGTTCATCGGCTACAACCCGCCGGAAGACATGGTGGAGACGGTCAAGCAGACCTATCTGGACACGGGCGGGGACATCAAGTCGATGCTGCGGGTCATTCTGCACTCCACGGTGATGCAGTATTTGACGACGCCGAAGTTCAAGCGCCCGCTGCACCTGATGACATCGGTGTTGCGGGCAACGGGGGCGACGGTAACGCAGGCGCGCTACGTGCAGAACGAGTCGTTGAGCATGGGGCAGGCGCCGTTCTACTGGTCGCCGCCCGATGGGTATCCGGATTCGATCGAGACGTGGGGGGCGACGCTGTTGCCGCGTTGGGATTTCGGGTGGTCGGTGTTTAATTCCGCGACGTCGGTCACCATCGACACGGTCGGGTTGCTCAATTCGGAAGGGGGCAACGTCCCGGGGCAGCAGGCCGCGGCGATCAATCGCATTTTGACGGGCGGGGCGTTGCCGGTCGGCGAGGTGGCCGAGATTCAGGACTATTACGATGGCGCGCCCGCGGGCAGCGCGTTGCGGGATGCGTTTACGCTGGGGGCGTCGGTGCCGGGGTACCAATGGTATTGATTTGGGGAAGGGACGTAGGGACGTAGGGACAGAGGGACGGAGAGCGACGCGCTGGAACGGGGAACGGCAACGGACGGGACCGACTGAAGCGATGGCCGCCGGGTAAGGTGGTCGGGCAGGAGGATGGTGCGATGCTGCATAACGAGCGGGAATGCCGGGGATGTCGAGAATATCAGGAGCTGTCGCGGCGTGGGTTTCTGGGAACGGCGGGCGCGGCGACGCTGACGGCGTTCGCCACGCCGGCGTGGCTGCCGCGGATATCGCTGGCGGGTTCGTTCCAGACACGGGACACGCTGGTGGTGGTGTTCCTGCGCGGGGGGATGGACGGGCTGACGTCGATCGTTCCGTACGGCGACCCGAACTACAACCAGGCGTTGCGGCCGACGTTGTGGGTGCCGCCGCCGGGCGGGGCGAATACGGCGGTCGATCTGGACGGTTTTTTCGGATTGGCGCCGGCGATGGGGTCGTTGCTGCCCGCGTACCAAAGCGGTCAACTGCTGGCCATTCACGCGACGGGGTCGCCGGATCCGAACCGATCGCATTTCGATTCCAACAAGATCATGGAATACGGGACGCCGCTGCAGGAACAGATTCTGTTCACCGGCTGGCTGGCGCGGCATTTGCAGACCATGCCGCCGATGGGCACGGGTCCGCTGCGGGCGGTGGCGTTCAACGATTTGATCCCCATCATGTTGGTGGGGGCGCCGGCGACGGTGCCCATTCCGGACCCGGTCGAGTTCGGTTTTCCGGGCAGCGTGGCCACCGCGGCCGCACGGCGGGCGGTAGTCGACGCGACCTACGGGGTGGCGCCGGAGCCGCTGGCGGGGACGGCGTTGAGCACGACGGCGACGATTGATTTGCTGGCGACGATCGATTTCGAGAATTACACGCCGTCGGGCGGAGCGGTTTATCCGGCGACGCCGTTCGGGGACGCGTTGAAGTCGGCGGCGGCGCTGATCAAGGCCGACGTGGGGGTGGAAGCGGCGACGATCGACAAGGGCGGGTGGGACACGCACAACCAGCAGGGGGTTTTCGCGGGGGATATGTTCACGCTGATGACCGATCTTGCGAACGGGTTGGCCGCGTTCCATACCGACATGCAGAGCCACATGGACAGCATGACGGCGATGGTGATGTCGGAATTCGGGCGTCGAGTGGACGAGAACGGCAGTTTCGGAACGGATCACGGTCACGGCAACGCGATGCTGTTGATGGGCGGGCACGTCAACGGCGGGCAGGTGATGGCCAACTGGACGGGCGGGCAGTTGCTGCACCCGGACAATCTGTACGCGGGCGACAGTTTGGACGTCACGACCGACTACCGCGACGTGGTCGCGGAAGTGGTGTCGAAGCGGTTGAACAATCCGGATGTTAATTCGCTGTTTCCGAATTACACGCCGACGTTTCAGGGAGTGGCGACGGTTTGACAGGCACTGCGCGTGGCATCGCCCGGGGGAGGGAAGCGAAATGTGGGGTTTGAATTCGGAACGTGGAACGGTTTTGCGCCGCGGCATGACCACGCACGCGAAGGCCATGTCGGCGGTTGCGTTCGGGAAACGAGAAGTAACGGGGAGGCGCCGCGGGGCTCGATCAGTCCCCCACCCCAGGATGGGGCGGGGCACCCACGCGGCCGCGGCCCGCATCATCGCAGCGGGCGCGATCGTGTTTTTGGCGGCCCATGCGAGCCGGGCGGACGATGCCATAAACAGGCACTCAAATGCGCAGGGCGACAATCTTGCCGAAGATGGCACGCCGCTGACGGTGGTGAGCGGGGCGGCGCGGGAGACGGTGACATGGTCCGCCGAAACGGGTGGGCCGACGGCGGCGGGCGTGCCGGTGGTGAATGTGGCCATCGTGGCGTCGGCGTCAGGCAATGTGTCGGACCCGTTTTTCACCGATCCGCGCGATCGGCTGTTGTTGTCGGGGTTGTTCGCAAGCGTGACCATCATTCACGCCGGGCAGGTCACGCCGACGGTCGCCGAGTTGCGGGCGTTTGACGCGGTTCTGGTGTGGAGCAATCAGGATTTGGCGGACGCGGGGGCGCTGGGTGACAACCTGGCCGACTACGTTGACGGCGGCGGCGGGGTGGTGCTGGCCGTGTTTTCGAATTCGAGCTCGACGTCGGAACGATTCCTGGAGGGCAAATGGTTGTCCGCGGGATACGCGATCATACCTGGGCAAAGCGGAACGCAAACCGGGTCGGCGTCGCTGGGGACGGTGGTGCAGCCGGGGCACGCGATCATGAATGGCGTGACCGCGTTCGCGGGGGGATCGAGCAGTTTTCGGCCGGCGGCGGCGGCGAATCCGTCGGACGTGGTGGCGGAGTGGAGCGATGGGCGAACGCTGGCCGCGGTTCGGGAGGACACGGTGGGAGCGCGGGTCGATCTGGGGTTCTATCCGGTGTCGGATGCCGTGTTGCCAAGCTTCTGGGACGATGCCACGGATGGCGGAGCGCTGCTGGCGAACGCATTGCTGTACGCGGCCGAGCGCGTGCCGCTGACGCTGGGCGATGGGGACGACGACGGCGATGTGGACGGGGATGATTTCGCGGAGTTTGAGATTTGTTTCACCGGGGCGGGGGGCAGTGTTCCGGCCGATTGTGCGGTGTATGATTTCGACGGCGACGATGACGTGGACTGTCACGATCACCTGGCGTTCGCGATGGCGTGGACTGCCGGGGGCGGAGCGCCGGCGGTTGCGGCGTGTGCGGGGTTCTGTCTGGATGACATGGATTGCGTTGACGCGGACCCGTGTACGCTGGATCGATGTCAGGCCGATTTCTGCCAGAACATCGTGTTGATTCATGGGGACGTGAATCACGACGGGGGCGTCGACATATTCGATATTCTGTGCGTGCTGGATGGGTTCGCGGGGGAATTCGGAACCTGCCCGCTTGTCGATGTTGATTTGACGCCGTGCGCGCCGGACGGCGTGGTGGACATTTTTGACATTCTGGACGTGCTCGATGCGTTCGCGGGTGTTTTTACCTGCCCGGCGTGTTGAAGCGGTGTTTCCGGCCGAGGATTCACCGCAGAGGCGCAGAGGACGCGGAGGGAAGAGATTGAATTGGGGGATTGTGCATTCCGCATGGCGCTTGTCGACATGCTTCGCGCTGCTCCTGGTGCTGAATGACGTCGCACGCGGCGAGCAGTTCATTCTCGTTCCCGACGCGGACAACACGCTGTACGAAGACCCGGCCGGGGGGATCAGCAACGGATCGGGTGAACACCTGTTCGCCGGGCGCGTGGGTCTCGCGGACAGCGGACACATTCGGCGGGCGTTGATTCGGTTTCCGGTCGATGAGGTGATTCCCGCGGGGTCGGTGATCGAGAGCGTGACGCTGACGATGGAGATGACGCGGACGCCGGCGGCTGCGCAGACGGTCGCGCTGCGCCGGGTGGCGGCGGACGGGGGCGAGGGGGCGTCGGACGCGCCGCTGCGCGAAGGGAACGGCGCGGCGGCCGCGGTCAACGATGCCACATGGCGGCACCGTTTTTTCAGCGGCGTCTTCTGGAGCACGATGGGGGGACAGTATT
>JABFSN010000039.1 GCA_013140575.1 Phycisphaerales bacterium
CCGGGGAGCGGTTCGTCCGCTCCGGGAATGAGTCGGCCGTTCCGGGGAATGGCCGGTCGGTTGCGCGGCGGGGAGGTTCCATTCCGAGCGATGCGCCGTCCATTCCGAGCGGGGAGCGATCGCTCCGGGGCGGTGACGATCCGCTCCTCGGCAAGGATCACCCGTTCCCGGGCGGGGATCATCCGTTCCCCGGCGGCGCCGGGCCGGGCCTGGGAATCGCCCGTCTGTTCCCGCGGGGGGATGGTCCATTCCGGGGAATGGCCCGGCCATCCCTCGGAATCACTGGTTCATTCCCGGCGGCGAACCGTCCGCGCCCATGCCGGGAAGGCCGATTTCAGGCTGCAACCGGAGTTTTCCGATGCCGGAACGCGGTTTTCGGCCGCCACACGCCTTCGCGTCCAGTCGCATAAAGACGAAATGCAATAAGTCACCGAAGCGGTTGCGTTGCGGATCGTCCGGCGTTACCCTCCCATAATACGGGCGGGCCGAAGCCACCGGCGTCCGGTCACGCCAACCGGTCAAGGAGCAATTCACATGGCCGATTACATCCCCAGCAGCGACGCGGAGTTCGGCGATGTCGGATGTTGGAAGTGGGATGTCGGAAGTGGGAAGTGGAATGTCGGAAGTTGGAAGGGGGATGTCGGAAGTGGGTCAGTCTCGGCGTTGCTTTGCGGTTCGAATGGACGCCACGATGATCGCGGTAATCTCGTCGCACTCGCGCATCAGGTCGGCGAGCTTTGCGAGCGGGACGATGCCGGATTCGACAAGGAGTTCGAGCCAATAAGCGGATTCGTCGGCTTCGGGCTCCCGTCTCGTTCACGCTCCCGCATTGGTCGCGTTCACCCCTCAGTCCTCGACGATCGCGAGTTTGTGAATAAAACCGGCTCGCGACTTCCCCCGCCGCGAGGCTCGATAGTTGGCCCCGACGGAAGTGGCCGAGCGAAGAAGTTGCCTGCCGATGACCTCTGCCTCTCGCGTAGGCGGGAGCGACTCAGTCAGCTTGATAACCCTGAGCGCGAACGCCTTGGTGCGGGCCTTCATCGTGTCTTCGTTCATAAGGGCGTATCCTGAATGAAGTGGGTTGTGCCGTGTATGGTATTTACATCCGACTTCCAACATCCCACATCCGGCGTGGAATTACATCCGACTTCCGCCATCCGACATCCGACATCGGCCTGGGGCCGTGGGGCGAGACGGCGACGGTGACGGTGGGGGCATAGAATATTACGGAATTCCTGCGACCCCGGGAGATTGTCATGAATACCTTTGTTGCGCCGCTGTTGGACCGCCGCGGTAACCCCATCGAGACGCCGACAGGCGAGGCGATACACTGGTTAGACCGAATGTTGGACGGAGGGCTCCGTGAAGCTCCCGAACCGGGGAGGCCGTTGGTCGTTTTGTTTTCAGGTCCGCCGGGTGCCGGCAAGTCGCTGCTGGTTCAGCAGATCTGCTACGAGACTGCATACTCGTGCTGCCGCAATTTCCAGCCCACCGATAACGCCGTCCTTAGTGCAGCAGAGCACGCTTCTTCGCTCCTCATAACCAGCGAGACGTCGCCGTTTTCGCTAGTGAAGAACATGGCAAGCTTAGGCAGCGCGCAGTGCCCGAGCAGCGCTGCGTTCCACCTAGCTGCGCCGAATGCCGCCGAAGCTGGGTTGTATGTTTTCGACACGATGCCCAAATCGCTTAGCGAAATGCCGGACGCTGCAAACCTGATCGCGCAGGGGTCCCGGCTCACGCCGTTAATGATTGTCGGGGCTGGTCCGACGACGATTGATGCGCTCGGGGATGTTAAGAAAATCACCAACGCCATCAAAAAGGTGTGGAAAGACGCGCGTTCAAGGTGGCAAACGCTGGCGAAATTCCCGAAGGCCTTGGTCATAGATAGCCTTAACGTACTCACCGAGAACGGGGCGGGTCGATCAGAATTGTTTCGAAGCCTCCTCAGCTTGTTTTCCGGCACGGGCGGAACACGTGGTCCTGATTTCCTGTTCCTGGTCCTTGACACTCCGGGAACAAACGTGTCTGTAACGGAATCTGGCCACGAATTCTGGGAATACGTGGCGGACGCTTCGATCAGGGTGGACTACTCGTTCGTCGGCGAGGAAAAGCATTTCGTGCGACACCTGGAAGTCGTGAAAACCAGGTTCCAATACCACATTCTCGGTCGACACCTTCTTAAGGTGTTTAGCAACCGAAGCTACAGCCCTCAGGAAAGCCCTCCCAACCTGGCGGTGGATCCGGAGAGCGCCCGGCCGCATTTATTCCGGGGTGGGCCCTTCGTGTTTCCGTCGCTGCACTATATCCTGTCGAAGACGCGAACCGGGAAAAAGCTCATCAAAACACAACCCGGTTCTACGGCGGCAGTCGCGGAGGTCGTACCCAGTGCTGGCTCGTACAAGAACCCGGACGACCCGGATACGTGGGCCTCATGGGGTCCACGAGCGCTCGCGCAGCCCGGTACCGTGAACTGGCCGGTTGCCGGGTGTTCAGAGTTAGTTGGAGGTGGAATTCCCATGAAGCGCACCGTAGCGCTCGTCGGACCGCGCGGTGGGCGTACCAGCTACTTCGCATACCAATTCCTCTTGGACGGCATCGAACTCGGCGAGAGAGTTCTCCTGCTGTCTTTCATGGAACCTCGCGACGCCGCGCTGTTGACGCTGGCCGAACTTGCTAAGGCACCGCAATACGCCAACATACGCAAGAGTCCGAAGATCATCGAGGACAGGTTGTTTATTGTCTACCAGCGCGCTGGCTACGTGGCTCCCGAAGAGTGGCTGCACCGCGTCATTGAGGCTGTAGGCAGCAATGGACCGACGCGCATCGCGCTTGTCGCGATAGACCAATGGGAATCTGCTTTTCCGCTGCTCGACGCTTCGCGAATTCTAATACCGACCCTTATCGAGTTTCTGGGTGTCCACGACGTCACCAGCATGATCGCTTCCGTCGGCCTAGACGATGCTCGCCTCGGCCGATCAGGGTTAACCGCCAAGAGCGCGGTAACCCTGACTTTTCAACATCGGTCCATGCCTTGGCAGGACCCGCCGACATGGCGGGCAAGCCTAGGGCTTGGTACTGATTGGTTCGCGAAAGACGTTCCTCTCGTAAAGCCGCATCCAACTAACGTCGACCGCAGGACTAAACTGATTGTTCGAGCGACACGTGTTGGGCGTGGCTCACCCGGATTCAGCCGTGCGGTGCTTGAATTCATGCCCGGCGGTCCTGCGGATGGTTCGAAGATGATGCCATTAGCTCCTGAGTTCGAAGAAGGCCTTGCCATCCTCGCATAGCGCATGTCCTCGCTCGCTCCCCTGTTCCCTCCGTTACGCGTGCCGCGTCGGGCACGACCCTGAATGGGTCGTCGTGGTGCGCGGGGGGTGGGGCCGGCCGGGTGGCCCATCCTTTGCGATAGCAAAGGTTGGGGTCACGATGATTGAAGGCGGCGGACGGCGTCCACGCGCGAAACACGTGCGATTGCATTTGTCACGAGGCTTTTTGGATGGGTCGCACCAATCGAATGCCACTGCCGGCACCCGTCGTCGTCGCGTCGAATCATCGACCCCCCGGCGGTGTATACGTCGCGGCGTCGATGAGCGATGGATGGGGCACCCGGACGGATTCCGCGGACTTCGGCGTGTCGCCCGTGCGACCCTTCAGGCCGAAGGCCTGTTCGTGCGTAGCCGGGGGTGGAGGTCGCGGGAGCGAGCGACACCCCCGGAATGTCGCCCGCGGGGAATCCGACCCCGACGGGGTCGTCGTGGGTCGAGGCGCGCACGTTGGCCGCGCCCCCGACGGGTCATCGCGATCTGACCGGTTCCCTTCGCCCAACATTCCGAAGGCTCGCTGGGTGACCCGTGGTTGGGCCATCCCCCGCGCGGCGAGGGGTGGGGAAACCCACTCAAGATCGTCCACCGCGGCGACACCGGCACGCTGGCCCTCGGCGACAATCTGGTGTTCATGCGATCGCTGCCCGACGGGTCGTGCATCCAGCGCTCTCCCGGATGTAGCTTAATACGAACGGCCGGTTCTCCAATTCACGCTGAACCAGTACACCCGACTCTCAGCGTTTCAGTATTTCAGCGTTTCGCCCCTTCGTCCCTTCGCACCTCTACTCGCTCCTCTCCGCGCTTCCGCGGTGAACTCTTCCCTCCGTGCCCCCGTGGCTCCTTGTTTCGCCTTTCGCCGTTTCGCCTTTCGCCTTTCTCCCTCCCCGTCCTATAATCTCCACTCCCGCGCCC
>JABFSN010000103.1 GCA_013140575.1 Phycisphaerales bacterium
GTGATACCGTTCATCAACCGATGGGCGTGCGTGGAAATCGTCGTGGCCAGGCCGCTCGTTGCCTGGTGCGACGATGCCACGCGACGCAAGACGGCGACGGTCGTTCTAACCGTTCGCGACGAACGCGAGAACATCGAGCCGATGGTCAGGGCGTTGCCGGCGGTGGGGGCGGAGACGGAAATCGTATTCGTGGAGGGGCATTCGACGGACGGGACGCGGGAGGAGATCGAACGGGTTCAGCGGGCGTATCCGGAGCGCGACATTCGGATGCTGGTGCAGGACGGGATCGGGCAGGGCGACGCGATTCGCAGGGGATTCGGCGAGGCGCGGGGGGACGTTGTGGTGCTGTTGGAGGCGGACCAGACGTCGCCTGCGGAGGACGTGCTGAAGGCGTTTGAGGTGGTGGCGAGCGGGCGGGCGGATTTCGTCAACGGCAGCCGGTTCATTTATCCGCGCGAAGCTGGATCCATGCCGTGGTTGAACGTGGTGGGGAACTGGTTGTTCGCGATGTGGTTTACGCGGTTTCTGGGGCGGCGGACGTCGGACGTGCTGTGCGGGATCAAGGCCATCGACCGCCGGCAGTTTACGAGGATCCAACGGAATTGGGGGTTTCTGGGGGTGGATGATCCGTTCGGCGATTTTGAATTGATTTTCGGGGCGGCGCGGCTGGGGCTGCGGATCGGCGAGGTGCCGACGCGCTATCGAGGGCGGCAATACGGGCAACCGAAGACGAAGTTTTTTTCACACGGGTGGATGTTGTTACGGATGGCGCTGCGTGCGACGGTGGTGTTTCGATGCCGGTAGCGGATTATCACGAGCAGTTCGCGGCGGTTTACGACCTGTTTTACGGGGCGCGGGACATCGGGGGCGACGTGCGTCTGGCAACGGAGTTGCTGGACCTGCGGGCGGGCGATCCACCGTCGCATCACGTTCTGGATTTCGGCTGCGGGACGGGATCGCACGTGCTGGCGTTCGGGGCGATGGGGATTCGAGCCACGGGGATAGACCGGTCGCCGGCGATGATCGTGCGGGCGCGGTGCAAGTCGGCGCCGGCCGCGGCGGCGCCGGTGGCGTTCGTCGAGGGCGGACCACGGGAATGGGACGCGGCGTTGAACGGCGAACGGTACAACGGGGTGGTCAGTTTTTTCAACGTGTTGAACTGCATGGAATCGCCCGCGGCGATGGTGGACGCGTTGAAAACGTTGGCGAAGCGATTGATGAATGGCGGACGGCTGCTGGTGGACGTGTGGAATGGGGCGGCGGTGTATTCGGACGATCCGCGCCCGACGGTTCGCGATTTCGTGGTGACGGGAGAACCCGATCGGAAGGTGACGCGGATCACGGTGCCGGTGATCGACCGGGTGCGACAGTGTTGCCGGTTGCAGTATCGCGTGGTGGACGTTGACCGGCGGAATGGGCGTTTCACGGAACATGAATCGGTGCATGACGTGCGGTTCCTGACGCCCGTGCAATACCGCCACATTTTTGAATTGGCCGGATTGGCGGTTTTGAATGAATTCCCGAAGGGTCGGCCGGGTGTGCCGATCACGGAAGCGGACTGGTACATCAGTTACCTGTTGAGTGGGGCGACGTAGCGATTGCGAAGGCGGAATGCGCAGATTGGTGGTCCGGCGCGTGGATGCGTTCGGTTGATTGGACGGTTGCGTACGCCGCGAATCTGCCGCCCCGCTGGGGCTAATTTGGCTGGTGGGAGCGATCCGGGGGCTGACGCCCCCGGCTACTGACTGCCGCCCCATCCGGGGCTGAATCGGTCGGCGTGGCGTTTCGGCGGGTTGGCGCGCGCTCGGGAGTTTGGGCGTTGCGCGTGGTCGTAACGCGATGGTAATCAAACAACGGATAATGGACACATCGCCGCCGGGCAATCGAAGTCAAGGGGTGTGGCTGGCGGCCTGCGTATTGAGCGCGCTGGCGTTCGCAGTGTTTAACGAGCCGTTAACCGATTTTGTCGCGGAACTGGTGCGCCTGTCGCGGAAGCTGTAACGGGCGATGTCCGTCGTTCGACCGTTCGATGAATCCGATTGACATCATTTCCATCCTAATCGTCGCGGCGGTGTGCGTCGCGGCGCTTCGTGCCGGCGCGCAACTGGCGACGGCTTGCGGCGTGGATGAACCGGCGGCGCGATGGGCGTTGGCGTGGATCTCGCCTAACGCCGTGGTCATCGTGGGCGTCCATGTCGTGGGGCTGACGGGGCTGATCGTGGATCGGGCGATCCTGACGTTGCCGATCATCGCCGTTGCCGTTGTCGTGGCGTTCACCGTGGGGCACGCGGCCGCGCGGCGAATGATCGGCGACCATTTGCCGTTTGTCCGGCCGCAGGGTTTGCCGGCGGAAGGCGACGGGTTGGGAAGCTTGTGGTGGGCCGTTGCGGCGTTGGGCGGAGTGTATGCCGTGTTCCTGATCGACGCGGCGACGCGGTACCCGACGGGTTACGACGGCACGCACTATCACCTGCCGGCGGCGATCGGATGGATGCAGGCGCGGGCGATGCACTTGTCGCCGGGGGTGCCGCACTACTCGTCTCCGGAAAACGGAATGATCGGCGTTCTGCTGCTGTCGTATTTGCGATTGGAGAAGCTGATCACACTGGTGAACATGCCCTACGCGGCGGCGCTGGGGTGCACGGTCTACGCGTTGGCGCGGGCGACGGGCGCGGGTCGGCGTGGGGCGGCGGCGGCGACGTGCGTGGCCATGTCGGCGCCGATGGTGGTGTTTCAGTCGGTGTCCGGCTACGTCGACGTGTTCGCGGCGCAGTTTTACCTGGCGGCGTTGTTGGCGGTGGTTCATGCAGGGCGGGCGGCAACCGACCGGCAGCGGAACGGTTTGATGACGTTGGCCGGCATTGCCTGCGGAATCGCGCTGGGCAGCCGGATTTCGTACCTGGCGGCGGCGCCGCCACTGGTCGTCATTGTCGTCGTGGCGGCGCGAACCGGATTCGGTGGGGTGCGAAACGGGGCGCTGCCGATCGTCGGCGCGGTGACACGATTCGGCACTGGAATTCTGGTGTGCAGCGGGTTTTGGTTCGCGCGGGGCGCGATCGAGGCGGGAAATCCGTTTTATCCGCTGGAAATCAAGGCGGCCGGGCGCGTGCTGCTGCCGGGGGTCGATCCGGGGGCGTGTTTTCCGGAACGGTCGGTCGGGGCGACGGCGGCCTACTGCGCGGGCTACCCGTGGCACGAGTCGAAACGCGGCGGCGGTTATGCGTACGGGGTGGACAACGGCACGGGAGCGGCGTGCGCGGTGTTCGTTCCGGTGGGGATGTTGGCGGCGTTGTGGGGCGGCGTTCGTCGTCGGTCGACCGATTCGACGAATGCATGGTCGTGGTGGTTCGCGGCGTTGGCCATCGTTGGATTCGTTTTGCTGGCGACGGTGTTTTATGGGGTAGTGCGATACGCCCTGCCGTTCGTGCTGGTGGGTGCGTGCGCGGCCGCACCGATGATGGACCGGTTGGTACAATCGTACCGGCGGAGGGTCACGGTGCTGTTGACGTTGACGGTGGCCGTCGGCGGGTCGGCCGCGGCGTTGAAACCGGCGCACGCGTTGATGGGGCGGATTCGCGACGGCAGGTGGTCACGGTCGGCGTTTTATGAAGTACCGGCGATGATCGGCGAACTACCACCCGAGTCGCGGATCGCGGTGATTTCGGAATCGGCGACGCCGTTGTGCTACGCGTTGCTGGGCGGCGATTATTCGAACCGGATTTACAGCCCGGCGCATGTCAAACAAGTTCTGGGTGACGGCATGACCCGCGACGCGCTTTTGAATGGCCCGTTTGACTATCTGTTCGTCCGCGAGCCGTGGCCGGCGGATTGGCCGGTCGATCTGCCTGTTAGCATCGTCTATGACGATATCAATTCGCGGACGAATCGGACCACGCCGGCGACGCGAGTCTACCGCGTTGATCGGTAGCAGCTCGTAGTGATAATCGGCGACCACCCCGCGGACCGGGCATCATCCCCGTGAAGGCACGCCTGGGACGGCGATGCCATGCGGCACGGGATGGAATCCCACGCCACCACGTCCGCCGCCCCTGCCGAGTTTGGGATTTTTTTCTTGACGGCCATGATACCAGGGACGTCATGAACCACACAACGCTTTTCCACGGATGGGACCTGAGCCCCACCCCGGCGGTTGGCGAGCGGGACACGTTTTCGGCGCCGCGTGTTCGTCGTCCGGAGCGGGCGCAGGTGGTGATGG
>JABFSN010000259.1 GCA_013140575.1 Phycisphaerales bacterium
CGGCATTGTGCTCACTTACAATGCGCACAAAGACGATGTCCTAAGCCGGAACATAGTGCTAACAGCTAAGGGCCAAGAGCAAAGAGCAAGGTCGCGGGTGGCTTTGATCGGGGCGGGGAATTTCGCGACGGCAACGCTGATTCCGGCGATGAAAAAGTGCCACGATGTGTCACTTGTCGGCATTTGTTCGGCGGGGGGACTGTCGGCGCGGAGCGCGGCCGGGCGGCATGGGTTCGCGTATTGCACCAGCGACTATCAGGAGCTGTTGAACGACGAGCGGATCCACGCGGTGGTGATCGCGACGCGGCACGACACGCACGCGCGGTTCACGGTGGACGCGCTGCGAGCGGGCAAGCACGTGTTCGTGGAGAAGCCGCTGGCGTTGACGGTCGAGCAACTGGACGAGGTCATCGCGGCGCGGGAGGCGGCGGGTCGAATCGTGATGGCCGGTTACAACCGGCGATTCAGTCCGCTGAGCATCGCGGTGCGCGACTTTTTTGCGCAGCGGACGGGGCCGATCGAGGTGCTGTGCCGGGTCAATGCGGGGGCCATCGCCGGCGATTCGTGGTATCAGGACGGCGAGGAGGGCGGGTGGCGGATCATCAGCGAGGGATGCCATTTCGTCGATTTGATTCAGTTCATCTGCGGATGCGCGCCGGCCGAAGTTTTCGCCGACATGGTGGGGGGTGCGATCGCGGGCGGGCAGAACGATAACTGCGCGGTGACGCTGAAGATGACCGATGGGTCGCTGGGGACGTTGATCTACGTGGCCAACGGAGATTCGCATCTGGAAAAGGAACGGGTCGAGGCGTTCGGTCAGGGTCGGGCCGCGGTTATTGAGAACTGGAGCATAGCCCGTTTGTCGACCGGCGGCCGAATTCGCAAGGTCAAGCCGTCGGGGACCGGCAAGGGGCATGGGCTGGAGATGGCGGAGTTCGTTCGGGCGGTGCGCGACGGGCGCGAGCCGTCGTTGACGTTTGACGACGCAGTGGCGTGCACGTTGGCGACGTTTGCCACGGTGCGGTCGCTGGCGTCCAAACGATCGCAACAATGTCATCTGGAGAGGGATGCGTCGGCGACCGCGGCGGCGGTGGGGGTTTAGGTCTAGTGGTCTGTCGAGTTTTCGTTTTCGCGTGATCGGGCGCAACGTAGCCTGCGGGTCTGCCGCCCCTCCGGGGCTTTTTCGTGGGGGATGACGGGTCCGGGGGCTGACGCCCCCGGCTATTGACTGTCGCCCCTTCGGGGCTGCGCGAAAAGCGAAGTATGACGGTGTACTAGTTCATGGGGCGTGGAATCGTGCGGCATTCAACACTAATGGTGGCGGACGAGCAGTCGGTCGCGCCGATACCGTCCGACGGCGCCGAGAACAAACCCCATGACGCGGTGCGTTCGCATTTCAAGAATGCGAGCACCGAGTGGGGATCACGCTACGAGAAGGGGCCGACGCGAATGTCGGACCTCGATTTGCAGTTGCGCCGCGAAAACGTGCACCGTCTGTTGCGACCGATCGTGGTATCGGCGGCCGAGCCATTGCGGGTGATCGACGTAGGCTGCGGATCGGGCGATGTGCTGGACGGGTTTCCGCGTGATTCAATCGTGGTGACCGGCGTGGACCTCGTTCCTGAAATGGTCGCGGCCGCGGCGCGTTCTCATGCGGCGGATCATTTCGTGGCCGGCGACGCGCAGTGCCTGCCGTTCGCGCCCGGCGAAGCGGACGTGGCTATCTGTCTGGGAGCGTTGGAATACGTTTCCGATCCGGCGGCCGCACTGCGTTCCATCTATCGATCACTGCGTTCGGGGGGACGGTTGATCGTCTCGTTTCCGAATCGCAGAAGCCTGTTTCGCAAACTGTCAGTGCTGGAGATTTGGTGCGAACATTGGTTGATCCGGACGCGCAATCGAATACTAGGGCGAACGAGCGACGGGGTGTGGCGGCCGTCGTATCGGCACGTGCAGTGGTCGTTTCGCGGAATTCGACGACTGTTGGCGGCGGCGGGATTCGAAATCGAGGAAGTCCGATTCAACACGTATGGACTGTGGGGTCACATCGGCCGATGGCCGGTGTGCTTGAACGTTTCCAGACAACTGTCCCGGCGGTGGGGTAGACCGGGAATCCTGTCAACGACACTGGCGTGTACGATCGTCTTGTCGGCGAGGCGCGACTGAATCGACAGCGGGCGGCGCCCCGCGATTCGGCGAAGGCGACGTCCGCCGAACGCGGCCGGTGATCGGCCGGGAATACGGATCCCAAACGCATGGGCGGCATTCGCGAGGCGGTCTTGTTGCTGTTCTGCATGGCCATGATGGTGGTGGCCGTGCGGCGCTGGTATTGGTCCTTGTGCAGTCTGATGTTTTTGACGGTGGTGATGCAGCATCCGAGCATGCCGAAGATGATTCTGGGGATTCAGGGAATGAACCCCTGGAATGCCACGTTTCTGGTGATCGCGGTTTTCTGGATGATCGATCGGCTGGCGGGGCGGCCCCGCGCGCGCACGTCGCCGATTGCGACTGTCCTGTTCGTCAGTTATTTCTTGATGATCCTGGTCGCCGGAATTCTGGGCGCCGTCGACGCCGGCTCCGTAAAGATGGGCCAACAGCGCTTCAACACCGGCTGGATGATCGTCGACGGCATGATCAATCCGCTGAAGTACCTGATGGTGGGGTTGATGTTCTACGACGGGGTCCGCTCGCGAAACGATGTTTGGATGGCGTTGCTGTCCGCGGTGGGCAGCGGGTTCGCGTACGCCGGGTTGATGTTCAAATCCATGAACATTCGCGTGTTCACCATTGACTACGAGGACGCCCGGCGCATGACCGACAAACTGATCGGTCTCTTCGCCAACGATATGGGCGAGTTGCTGGCGTTCACCATGTGGTCGGCTGTGTTTGTGGCCCTGTTGCTGCGCAAGCGATGGCAGCAGATTGCGTGCTGGGCGGTGAACGTGGCCACACTACCGCCGTTTATCGCCCTCAAATCCCGGGCCGGGTTTCTCGCGTTTTGCGCGGTCGGTCTCGCATTGGGAGGGTTGCGATGGAGGAAAATACTGTTGCTGCTGCCCGTTGTCGTGGTCGGGATTATCGCCGTGTCGCCCAGCGCTCGTGATCGTGTCACCACGGGATTTGCGGAGGGCGGAGAAGACGCGAATTGGGACGAGATTTCCGCGGGCCGGCTGACCAATATCTGGCCGCCGGTCATCGAGGAAATCGAACAGTCGCCCCTGTTCGGATACGGGCGATACGCCATTCTTCGCCAGGACTGTGCCTTCACCATTCTGGAAGGCGAGGGACAGTTGCCGTTGCATCCGCACAACTCTTACCTGGAAATCCTCCTTGACTGCGGCGCCCTCGGGTTGATTTTGTGCCTGTTGTGCATGGCCGGTCTGTTCACGGTCACGTCTTCCTTAATGCGCACGCGCGGCGACCCGTTGACCACGACCATCGGCGCCGTCGGTTTTATTGCCGTGGTCGCCGAGCTGACCGCCGGTGTCGCGGGCTCCAGCTTTTATCCCGGCCAAAGCTCCGTGCCCTATCTGTGCATCTGGGGCACGGCCATGCGCCTTCGGGCGGAGTTGACCCAGGCGCGAAAGACGGCCCCGGCAACGAGCGTTTCGTGGTCCCCCGCGAATTATGGTCGCCCGTTGGCGACGGCAAGGAGACCCCTGTGATCGACCTTGTCTATCTGGCCTCGCCGAGCTTTTCGGGATCGACGTTATTGACGTTCCTCCTGAACACGCACCCGTCCATTGCGACGATCGGCGAACTCAAATGGGGCGAAATCGATCTGGCAACCTACCGGTGCTCCTGCGCTGCGTTATTGACGGAATGCCCGTTCTGGTCGCGCGTGCGGACGCAAATGGCCGACCGGGGATTGCCGATTGACCTCTTCCGGCCGGCGACCGATTTTCGATGCGGAAGCGGTTGGAGCAACAAGATCGCCCGCACGCGTGTCCGCGGCGCGATGTTCGAATACCTGCGCGACGCCGTCGTGGCCACTCTGCCTGAACCGAGGTCGACCTTTCCGACCGTCGCCGCGATTAATCGCGCAATGATCGAGGTCATACTGGAATTGCAGCACGCACGAGTGTTTCTCGACGGTTCGAAGGATCCAGTCCGGCTGAAGTACCTGCTGGACACAGGCGACTACAACCCCTGGGTCATACAACTTGTGCGCGACGGCCGCGGCGTAATGAATTCCGCCATGAAGAACGAGGGTCGGACCGCGGCACACGCGGCGCGAGAGTGGCGGCACACGCACGAGCAGATTGAGCGCCTCGCCCGGCGGCTCCCCGACGCTCGCCTGCTTACCGTGCGGTATGAAGATCTCTGCCGCGCGCCCGGCGTGGAGCATACTCGCATTCTCGCATTCCTGGGGCTGTCCGGCGAGACGATTGTCGGGGATTACCGTAGCGTCGGGCATCACATTCTCGGAAACAAGATGCGGCTTCAGGCATCGACCGGGATTCAACTCGACGAGAAGTGGCGGCAGTCGCTGAGTCGGGAGGATCTCGCGGCGTTTGACCGCACGGCCGGCGATATGAATCGGCGTTTTGGATACGTTTAGCCGAACCGAACCGTTTGGGCGCCAGGCACGTGTCGGAAGACTACTGGGGAGCGATGGGCGATGAATCAAGTGGAACCAGTGTTCATCATCGGTTGCATCCGGTCGGGAACGACTATACTGCATCAGGTGTTGATGGACTATTGCCCCCGGGCGATCGACATCGACGACGTGGATTTTGAGTGCCGCACGTTCTGGCAGGAGCGAGGGTTTCGCATCGGTAGTCCCAAGACCGGTACGCGCTGCTGCAAAGCCGACGCCGGTGATTTGACCGATTCCGCGCGCGACGAGATTTTGAACTACTTCGCCCAGCGAACGGCCGGCGGGCAGCACATCGTCAATAAGAATCCCCACCTGTGCAACAAGATCGGCTTGATTCACGCGTTGTTCCCCCGGGCGCGGATTATTCACATCGTCCGCGAGAATCTCTCCGTTATCGCCAGCACCAAGCTCAACTATTTGTCCCAGGACGAGCGGCAGACGAATCCGTGGGGCGCCAGATTCGTCCAGTATTGGCCCGACGAACCGGATTTCCCATGTTGGTGGGCGGTCCCCGTCGATGACGACGCGGTCTTTCGCGAGCCCCTGCGCCGCCGACTTCGGCGAGTCGTTCGCGGTCAGCCGCAGTTGCCCGAGCCGGATCACGAATCGTATACGGCCTTTCGACGCGCGCATTCGGACGCGTCCCGCTACTTCCCGGGCGGCGGGTTTCGCCGCATTCCCGAATCATGGGTCCGCATCAACGCCTATGTCGTTAAACAGATCGACGCGTTGGATATTGGTTCGCTTTACATGCCCATCAATTACGCCGATCTCGTCGCCCGGCCAATGGACGTAATTCGGAACATCGGTTCCTTTTGCGGTTTTACACAAACCGATCCGTCGAGAGTGCCGGCGACTCTGGATGAGTCTCGCCGGGACAAATGGCGTCAGGA
This sequence comes from Phycisphaerales bacterium, assembly GCA_013140575.1. Taxonomy (GTDB): domain Bacteria; phylum Planctomycetota; class Phycisphaerae; order UBA1845; family UBA1845; genus JABFSN01. Next base: position 5,494 of record JABFSN010000259.1, read on the forward strand.
TCTCACCGATGACGAACAGACCAGCGTCGACCAGGTGATGGAGCAATTCCCGGATGAGATGCGGCTGCTGACTGAACGGCTGCCCGGTCCTCTTCTGGCAGCGAGGGAGCCCGTGCCCACATGAGCGCTGCCGAAGGGACACCGGCGTTGCTGCCGACCGGCGAAACCGGGACCGCCGGAGCGGCGCGCCCTGCCCGCAAGGGGGTCATTGCCGAGCGCACCGTCCTGGTGAACATTTTCACGAATTGGGCGTGGTACCTACTGGTCATTGCGTCCGGTTTCATTTTACCGCGATTTATCGACCGCTATCAGGGACAGGATTTACTCGGGGCGTGGGATTTCGCATGGTCCATTGTGTTCTATGTCGAGCTGATGGCATTGGGCATACGCGGGGCCATCAGCCGGTATACCGCCCGATATCGCGCGACGCAAGATTGGCCGTCCATGAACGAGACGGTGAACTCGTGCCTGCTGATGCTTGCGGCGTGCGCCGTCATCGGCATTGCCAGTGTGACGGTCTTTTGTGAATTTCTTCCGTCTGTCATGAGCAAAGCGTCGCCGGATACACTGGCCACGGCCTACTGGGCGGTGATGCTTCTATCGCTCAAGGCGGCGTTGCAACTACCCGGCAGCGTATTCAATGCCGTGATTACGGGCTACGAGCGGTTTGACACGCTGAACCTAATCCGCGGAATTCGGGACGCTGCAATTCTGGTGGTCGATATCGTCGTGCTGATCAACGGCGGCGGCATCATTGCCATGGCCATTGTCGTGCTGATAGGCGAATTGCTGGGCGATCTCGCGAAATACGTCACGGCGCGGAAGCTGTGTCCGCAAATGGAGTTGTCCACGGGTTTGTTTCGCGCGTCCGTTTGCAGGACGATGATCGGCTTCGGCGGCAAGGCCCTGTTGCGGGATATCGGGCGCAGCGGACTCTACCACATGAATCTGCTATTTGTGGCCCATTTCCTGAGCGTGGGCTTGACGGCGGTCTTCGCGAGGCAACGATCGCTGGTCATGCACTTGATGCGATTCATGCGTCAATATGCCCAGGTATTCATGCCGACGACGAGTGCGCTCGACGCTCAAGACGCGCAGGACGCGACGCGGCGGCTGCTCGTGCAGTCGTCGCGGCTGGGAATGTATGTCACCGTGCCGGTGGTAATCGTTTTGGTCATCATGGGCGATTTGCTCGTGCATCTGTGGATGGGACCGAAGTACATAGCCACCGGCGTTCTGGTAATTCTTGCCGTCGGACACGTGCTGGCCATCGGGCAGTCGGGAGTCTATTCGATCCTGATGGGCGTGGACAGTCACGGTTGGCCCGCCCTCTACGAAGTCATGGCCGCGGGCGTCAGCATTGTCATGACGTTCGTTTGCCTCTCGCTCGGCGGCGGTCTGGAGGCGGCGGCGTGGTCGATCGCGGTGCCGGTGACGATCGCCGGCGGAATCGCCACGCCCATTCACGCATGCAAGTGCCTGAAGTTGAGTGTCGGCCGCTATTTCAGCGCGGTGCTCGTCGGACCGACGTTGACCTCCATTCCGCTCGCGGTCTGTCTTTGGCTCGCGCGATTGCGGTTTGAGACGGAATACGGCAAGGCACTGATCGTGGGGCTTGCGGCGGGCGGCGTCGTGACGCTGGTGGTGTATTGGTTCGTTGTTGTGCCGCGCCGTTTGCGCCGCCACGTGGTTGATCGGGTTATGCGGATCGGGCGGGTTTCTCATGCGCGCTAGCTCGTCTTTTGCTCCGGAGTCCGTCGATGCGGCGAGCGTTCGACCCGATTCCCGGTCGTCGATTCAGCGACCGTCGATCTGTTTCGTGTCACCGGGAGGATACGGCGCGGTGTCCGGCCGCCAGGATATCGCCAGAATCGGCGGCGCCGAAGTGCAACAAACCTTGGTCGCCCGAGCCATGGTGGAACGGGGTTTTCGCGTGCGGTTTGTGTCCCGTGATCACGGACAGGCGGATGGAATCGATCACGGCGGCGTGCAGGTGTTCAAAATGTGCGGCCCCGACGATGGACTGCCCGGTCTGCGATTCATTCATCCGCGATGGACAAGCCTGATCGGCGCGCTGCGCCGCGCCGCCGCAGACGTCTATTATCAACGTGCGGCCGGCGTGGAAACGGGACAGGTCGCAATGTGGTGCCGGGCGAATGGGCGAGCCTTCGTTTTCGCGGCCGCCGTCGACGACGACTGCACGCCATCACTTCCGCTCTTGCGAGGCGACCTGCGCGCAAAATGGCTGTACCGCTACGGCCTGAACCGGGCGCACCGGGTGATCGGTCAGACCCGGACGCAGATTTCCTTGTTGCGCGAATCGTTTGGAATTGAGGCGACGTTGATCCGCAGTTGCAGCGCCGACCCCCTTGAAGGCGAACCGGCGAAGCGGCAACGGTCCGTGGATAATTCGGCCGTGATCTTGTGGGTGGGTCGATTGGCCGAACAAAAGAGGCCCGACCGCCTGCTTGACCTGGCCGAGGCATGCCCGACACTGAAGTTCGAGGTCGTCGGAGCGGCGAATGCGAATAGCCGCTATGCGCAGGAGGTGCAATCGCGGGGGCAGCGGTTGCCCAACGTCGCAATGCGGGGCTGGGTTCCGCATGAGTCGATGGGGGATTATTATTCGCGGGCCGCGCTGCTGGTGTGTACGTCGGACAGCGAGGGCTATCCGAATACATTCATGGAGGCATGGGCTCGCGGGTTGCCGACGGTGTCGACGGTCGACCCGGACGGCGTGGTCGCGACGAACGGCCTGGGGGCGATCGGACCCGACGTTGCCTCGCTCGCCGGTGGAGTCCGCCGTCTGCTGGAAAATGGGTGCGAATGGCAGGCGTGTTCGCAACGGGCGAGGCGGTTCTTTCTCGATCACCACACGGTAACGGCGTGCGCCGACGCCTATGAACGACTTCTGTCGGAATTGCCGCTTGGCCGATGCCCCGCCCGCGGCGTCGCGCCGAAGCCGACTGTCCAAACGTAGGAGCGCAACGATGTGCGGCATCTGTGGCATGTCCTTTCGCGAACCAGGCCGCGTCGACGCGAACGTGCTGGCGCGCATGACGTCGGCACTGGCCCATCGCGGTCCGGACGACGACGGCACGTTTCTGGACGATCATACCGGGCTGGGGTTCCGGCGGCTCAGCATCATCGATCTGACCGGCGGCGCGCAGCCCATGTTCAATGAAGCCGGGTCCATTGTCATCGTGTTTAACGGTGAAATCTATAACTACGTCGAGCTGGTGCCCGAATTGAAGGCCCGCGGCCATCGATTCGCGACGGTCTGCGACACGGAGGTGGTTCTGCACCTCTATGAAGACCACGGTCCGGACTGTGTGCGGTTTCTCAACGGAATGTTTGCATTCGCAATCTGGGACCGCCCACGGAAGCGATTGTTCATCGCCCGTGACCGGCTCGGCGAGAGGCCGCTCTTCTATCATTTTGATGCCGCCACCGGCGGACTGCGGTTCGCCAGCGAATTGAAGGCCTTGGTGCACGACCCGGCCGTCGGGCGCGGGTTGTCGGTGGACGCACTGGACGACTATCTGGCCTATGGTTACGTCCCCACGGACCGGTGCATTTTCGACGGGGCGTCAAAGCTGCCGCCCGCCCACCGGCTGATCTGGGAGGACGGGCGCATCGTCGTCGAACCGTACTGGCGGATTCAATTCGACCCGCAGCCGATCGCCGACGAAGACGCGTGGATACGGGAATGCGAATCGCGTCTGCGCGACGCCATTCGCATTCGTTTGCGGTCCGACGTACCCCTGGGCGTTTTCTTGAGCGGCGGAGTCGATTCCAGCGCGATGGTGGCGCTGGCCTGCGGCGAGTCGGCCGCACCGTTGCGGACGTTTTCCGTCGGATTCCAGGAATCCGAGTTTGACGAGATGCGCTACGCTCGCCTGGTGGCCGATCGGTTCCAGACCGACCACACCGAAATTGAAGTGACCGACCGCGACGTCTCGGTGCTGTCCGACCTGGCGTATTACCTGGATGAACCCTTCGCCGACCCGTCCGCCCTGCCGACGTATTACGTCTGCCGCGAAGCGCGGCGGCACGTGACCGTCTGCGTGTCGGGCGATGGCGGCGACGAGTTGTTCGCCGGGTACAGCCGCTACCGGCATGCGTTGGAACATCAGCGATGGGACCGGATCACCCGACTGGGCATCAAACAGCTGTGCGGGGCCGTCGGAAGTGTCATGCCGCGGCACTATCCCGGGGCGGGTTTTTTGCAGCGGACGGCCGCCGGCGGCGCCGATCGCTACTTCGCCCAGTGCGCCAAGTTCCTGCCCAACGAACGCCGTCGCCTTTTCCGCCCGGAATTCGCGGCCCACGTGCAGGACCGGCCCCGGCTGTTCGAACGCTATTTCGCGAACGGCCGCGTGGACGATCTGGTCACCCGGCTTCAGCACGCCGATCAGGAGACCTATCTGGTCGACGATATTCTGGTCAAGGTCGATCGCATGTCGATGAAGCAATCATTGGAAGTTCGCGTGCCGTTCCTGGATCACACGTTGGTGGAGTTCGTCAATCGCGCGCCCTCCGATTGGAAATTGCGCCGCGGCGTGGGCAAATACCCGCTGAAACGTCTGCTGGCCGCACACCTGCCCCCGGAACTGTTGACCCGTCGGAAAATGGGGTTCGGACTGCCCATCAAACACTGGTTCCGCGGTTCGCTGGACGCCTACGCCCGGGACCACTTGTTGTCCGCCGACACGCACTGCACGCGATGGATCCGCCCGCAGGCCGTCGCCGAGGTCCTGGCCGATCATCAGCGCGGCGGCCGCGATCTCAGCCGCAAGGTGTGGGCGTTGCTCTTGTTCGAGTTGTGGTGCCGGCGGTTCAACCCATCCTAATCGCCGGATCACGCCTGAAACCGCTCAATGCGATTCGATCGCCCCGATGTCCGGCGCGCTTCCCATGTAGGGTACCGTGACTGTGTCAATCACCGCGCCACGATTGACCGCGGGGCTGTTCGGACGTAGCGACAACTTCTGCACCACCTGGTTGCGAATGAAGTCCAGACGCTGCCGGATGGTCAGCCCCGGGGGAAACGCGGTCTGGATGACCAGCGGTTCATTCGTGAACTGCGGGTTGATGTCGATCAACGTCGCGGGACCGGCCGGGACCGCCCAGTTGTGATTGTTTTCGTCACTGATCCCGTTGAAATCCGACCACAACACATTGATTTCCCCGAGCTTGCCGATATCACCCTGATCGCCGCCCACCGCGTTCCCCTTGCACAGGTTATTGGCCAGCCCGATGCCGCCGATACCCGCCCGGGCGCCCTCGAACCAGATGCCGAACCAACCGTTGTTCACCGACGTGTTGCTGTAGACGATCGGGCGTTCCGTGTCGGCCATGTCGATTCCGGCGCGGCGGTTGTCGAACGCGATGTTGCGGATCAAGATGTTGTCCAGCCCCCCGCGAACGCCGATCTTGATCCCATTTCCGTCTCCCCCCGCCGTGTTCTGGGGGTCATTGCGAAACGCAATATTGCCCCGGTAAACGCAACGGGTCGCCCCCGCGCCGTCGAACCCGTCATCGACATTGTCGAATGCGATGTTGTCTTCGTAGTAATTCTGAATTCCGTAGCGGTTCTTGAATCCGTCGCTGTGCTCGTCCAGCAGTCGATGATCGTAGGCGATGCACCGCCGAACCACGCAGTAACGCGAGGCGATGTTCGTCCATCCTTCCCACGCGTTCCATTGCGACTCCGGCAGATCGTGCGAATACCCGATGTTGCCCGCCCGCGGCGGAACGTGGGCGTCTTCATTATCCAGCGTGGGCGACTCGCGGAACTCGAAACCCGCCGAATTGCGGTTGGCCATGCATTCTTCGAACGTGACGTGCCGTACCGTGCCGACGGCGCGGAACGCCCCGCCGATGAAACTGGAATCGCGGTCGTTGTCATGGGCGTGACATCGCCGGACCATCACGAATTCGGCCGGCGCCTCGACGACGACCGCCCCACGCCGGGCGTCGCGCAGTTCCAGCCCCTCGATGTTCACGTAACTGCCCTGAACGACAACCAGGTCGCGCGTGTCCGACCCGCCCGTTTGCCCGTGAATCACCACCGATTCCCCGTCGGCCGCGCGAACGGTGATCGGCCGGCCCGGCGTTCCGCTGCGCGACGGCGTCACGGTAAACACCGGCACCGCGTGTTGGGACGTGCCCGACGAATAGACGCCGCCGCGGATCACCACCGCGTCACCCGGCAGCGCGGTGTCGATCGCCGCCTGAATGCGCAGAAACGGCAGACCCGCCACGCCCACGCTCACGTTGGCGCTCAAATCCACGCCCGGAGACGAATTCGCCGCATAAATGTCGTACTGCACCGTGAACCGCACGTCCGTCAGGTTCTGGCCGGCAATCAAACCGGTAATCGTCTTCTCCGTCGGCGACGTCCGCACGTCTAACCCGTCCACCGTCAGGCGCCCGTTGAATAATCCTGTAGCGAATGCCTGCGGCGGAACCGTGATCGCAAAAGTGCCGCGTCCCGCGTCCGTAACCGATAATTCCGTGTTGGCCGTGTCATCCCACAACCGCAACCGCAGCGGACGGTCCGTCGCCGGCGTGACCCCGTCGCCGCGGACCAGTGTGCCGCGGATCGTGCTCGGCGGCGCGCACGACCGCGTAATCGGATGACACGAGCCGCGACCCGGGCAATCGGAATCGGTCACGCACTCGACGCACGCATCGATCGATTCATCGCAGGCGGACAGACTGTGATTCAGGCACGGATCGACGCCGCCTCCGCAGACGCCGGCGCCATCGCACGATTCCGACCCGTCGCAGAACAGCCCGTCGGGACAGGGCGTTCCCGGCGGCGCGTACGTCGCCGCGCAGATTCCCTCGTCACAAAAATCGATCGTGCACGGATCCGCGCCGGCGCAGGCACCATCCGTGTGGCATTCGGTGCATTCCGGGTTGATCCCGTCGCATCGCCGGCGAACTGAAAAATTCACGGTGCGCGCGCGGACCACGTTCTCCAACCGCACGGCCTGGGGGGCGCCATGGAAACCCGACAGCGAGGGATATACCATTCCCACCCATCCCGGCGGCAGCAGCGCATTGAATCGGCCGTCATCATCGACGACGACGGGTGCGATGGACGTGTCCCCCTCGAAAAACACGGTGACACCGGCACGCCCCGCTCCGCCCACCTCGCCCCGGAAGTCGTACACCGTGCCCGAAACGGAAATGCCGTACCGCACGGCATCGAATTCGACCGAATCGCCGACCGACTCCGTGACGTGCGCTGCCGTGTTCGCGGCAGTCGGCGACGTATCCAATGATGACGCGTCCATTGGTTCCGGCGGACGCACCTGGGACAGCAGACTGGGCGCCGGCTCGTTTCCGCAACCGGCCACGACCGCGACCACCACAACGCCGGACCAAACCCCGCCGGCGAACCGGTGATGCCTCGCACGCATGCGTACCTCCTTGTTCAACATGCCTAATACCCGACCACCACGCCCAATTCGCGTTAGCCCGGACCCCAATCAGGATTGCCCCATTCCTGGCGGGAACTGATGACCGCGCCGCTCCACCTCCCGTTAGTATAGCCAAACTGTGCAACGCGCGGCAAGCGGGGGATGCGGATCAGCGGGGAATTCTGGGTGGTCTCGGCAATCCGGGAATCTGCCGCCGTAGTGCATTCCGCGGATAAACTCGAATCGGGCGCAGCCGCGCCCGGGCGTAGCGTCCGCCCGCGACCCGTCCGTGGGCGACGTAACCTGACTCGCCTACGGAGCTTCCGGTGCCTCCAGCGCGCCGATGTCCGGCAGGTTCCCATTGTACGGCGGATGGACGCCGGCCCCGTTCGGGAACGTGATCGCGGTGTCCACGGTGATGGAATTCGCCGTCATCAATTGAATAACCGCGCGGACCCGCGTCCCCACCACGCCGTCCTGGTCGTCGACCTGAATCAAATCGCCGACCAGGAAATAGTCCCGCGGATCGACGTTCACCGGGATGACCGTGGTGGCCACCCCCGCGGCCGTCGTGCGGATCACGAACGTCCCCTGGTCCACCAGTGGGCTGGTCGGCAGCAGCCGCAGGGCGGTGTAAACCTGATCGCGTATAAAGGCCAGTTTCTGCGGAATGCTCGATCCCGCCGGGAAATTCGTGTCCATCACGAAATCCGGGTCGGCGAACATCGGATTGACGTTGATGAACCCCTCGGGACCGACGTCGCGGGCCCAGTTGTGGTCGTTTTCATCCGAAACGGCGTTGTTGTCGAACACCAGAATGCTGACCTGCCCATCGGCGCCGATGTCGCCGCGCGAATTGATCGTCGCATTCTCCACCCCCAAATTGTTGTGATACTCGGCCCCGCTGGCGTTAGCCCGGTTGGCCTCGTTCCATATCCCGAACCACTCGATGTTGGCGTATACCGTGTTGTTGAACACGATCGCCCGCTCGGTGTCGGCCAGATCGATGCCGCCGCGGTGGTTGCGGAACGAAACGTTCTGATAAAACACGTTCTCCAGCCCGCCGCGCACGCCGACCTTTATGCCGTTGCCGTCGCCGTCGCCCAACGGCTCCGTGACCGGCGTGTCGTGGTTGAACGCGATGTTTCGGCGGTACAGGCTGCGCGTCGCCCCCACGCCGTCGATGCCGTCGTCGGCGTTTTCGAACGCGATGTTATCCTCGTAGACGTTCCGCACGCCGTACCGGTTCTTAAACCCGTCGCTGTGCTCCGCGATGGTCTGGTTGCGGTACGCGATGCACCGCCGCACGATCGAATCCCGCGCCGCGTACTGCGTCCACCCCGGCCAGGCATCCCAATTGGCCTCCGCCAGGTCGCCCGCCCCCACGAACCCGTCGTTGCCGTCGATCGGCGGCACGTGCGACTGCGTGCTCGTCCGCGTCGGCACCTCGCGGAACTCGAAACCGGCCACGTTCTCATACGCGATGCAGTCCTCGATGATGATGTTGCTGATCGTCCCTTCGCCCCGAAACGTCCCGCCGATAAACGTGTTGTCCCGGTCGTTGTTGTGGGCCTCGCACAGCCGCACGGTCACGAACTCCGCCGGCGCCTCGACCACCACCGCCCCGCGCCGCGCGTTGCGAATCTCGAAATTCTGGAACACGATGTGCGACCCTTGGATTCTGACCGTGTCCCGTGAATCCGACCCGCGGGCCGTCCCGTCGATGATCGGCGTCTCCCCGGGCAATCCCTGGATCACGATGGGGCGCCCCGCCGTCCCGCTGCGGGTCACGGGCACCAGCACCGCCGGCGTCGCCTGACTGTTCGACTCGCTGGCGTAAACGCCCTGTCGAACGGTGACGGTGTCACCCGGGAACACGCCATCGGTCGCCGATTGGATGCTCGCCTTGGGTGCGGTCGCCGTTCCCAGGCTGCCGTTGTTGCCCGCCACGCCGCCGACCCCGTCGCGGTCCACGAAAAAGTCGTAGAACACCGTAAAATCGGGCCCGTCATTGTTCCCGGCGTTGATGCCCGCGAAATCAAGGTTGTTGGCGACGAAACGCACGCCCGGCCCGTTCGCCGTTATTGTCCCGGAGATCGATACCTCGCCGACGTTCGGCGGCAACGTCGCCTGATACGTGCCGTCGGTCACGTTGATGGAATCCAACAACGCCCCGTCGTCCGCCCGGCGGAATTCCATCGCAATCGTGCGGCCCGTCGCCAACGTCGCGCCGTTGCCCCGGAAAATGTTGCCCGCGATCGGGAACCCCAGCCGTAGGCAGCTGACGCTGCACAGCACGCCGTCCGGCGGGTCGCATTCCTCGCCGCCGGTCACGTTCACGAATCCATCGCCGCAAGCGCGGGTGGTGCAATTCGGGTCGCAGGACGCCGACTCGCCGGCCGCGTCGCACGCCTCGCCCAATCCCGTCTGACGAACGCCGTCGCCGCAAAACTCCGTGCGGCACGTGGAGGTGCACCCGTCGTTGCTGACCGTCCCGCCGTCGTCACACTGCTCGACAATATTATTGACCGTGCCGTCGCCGCAGAATTCCGTAACGCACGTGGCGCTGCATCCGTCGTTGTTGGCCGTGCCGCCGTCGTCGCATTGCTCGCCGATGCCGTTCTGCGTCGTCCCGTCGCCGCAAAACTCGATGATGCACGTCGCGCGACACCCGTCATTGTTGGCCGTCCCGCCGTCGTCGCATTGCTCGCCGATGCCGTTCTGCACGATGCCGTCGCCGCATATCTCGTCCACGCAAACCCCGCTGCAACCGTCGTTCCCCGCCGTGTTGTTGTCGTCGCATTCCTCGATCCGTTCCTGCACTCCGTCGCCGCACACCGCGCAAACCACCGCGCCGCACAACAGGCCGTTCCCGCGGAAATCTTCACGATCGGCAGGCAGGCAGAATATCCCGCGCGTGTTCACGCACGACCCGTCCGGCGCGCAGCACGCCCCTTCCGTCCGGCAGTTCGCGTCGCAGCCGTCGCCGCTCCGCGGCGTGCACGTCCCCCCGCCGATGCCCGCGCAATCCACGGCCGCCGTTGTCACCGAACACGGCGTCGCATTGTTTTCGCACAATCCGCCGTTGTCGCACTCCTCGCTGCCGATCGCCGCGCCGTCGCCGCACCGCGGACACGTGGCCAGATCGATCGGGCACGCCGACCCATTGCCCAGATACCAGCCCACGCCGATGCACGTATCCTCCGAAACGGCCGGCATGCACGCCGATCCATCCGCCAGGCAGCACGCCCCCTCCGGACCGCAGGTCGGCGAGCAACCGTCGCCGCCGACCGCGTTGCCATCGTCGCACG
>JABFSN010000110.1 GCA_013140575.1 Phycisphaerales bacterium
TTGGCCGACGAACTCATCGCGTCCCTGGTCGAAATGCGGTCCAGCGAACCTCTACTCCGATCGTTCATTCATACAACCAAACTCAAACTGTAGACCGTTCTATTATGAAGGCGAAGATCAATAAGGGTACTGATGGCCAGGTCGTTTTGTACTCGAAGTTGTGTGTTCACGGCTTCGAGTGCCTTGGCTCGCTCGCGGGATTCGTGAATTGCTGTAAGCGCTTGGCGCCCCAAGTATACGATCATCGTTCTGCTGAAATTCGGATCCCGATTATCACGCCATTCGAATTGGCCTACCCAAAACTCCCTTTGTCCGTCTGATCTTCGACCCATCGTGATACCTTCGTCCTTGAACTGCTCCTTGGAGAATCGAGTGAATTCCGAATTTGGCAGTAGAGAGTCGCCTTCAATAGTTGCGGCCCCGTTTGCGGCATCGAGGGTGTCGCTTAGCGCGGCGGCCATGACGCGTGCATTGTCCTGGAGCTGGTTCGAGTAATAAATCGCCGCCCGCCACTGCCACGTCGTCCCGGCGATTCCCAGCAGCAGGGCCGCCGCGACGGCGCTCGCGGCCACGACGCCCGTTTTGTGTTTGCGCACGAATTTGCGCAATCGGTATACGGCGTTCGGTGGGGCGGCGATTATGGGTTCGCCGGATAGGTGGCGGCGGACGTCGTCGGCGAGTTGGTTGGGGGTTTCGTAGCGGCGGGCTCGGTCTTTATCGAGGGCTTTCATCACGATCCAGTCAAGTTCGCCGCGGAGCGTGCGGAGCAGGGTGGCCGCGTCGGTGCGGCGGTGGTGGGCGATCGTGGCGGCGGAATCAGAGCCGCGACCCTGAGGGGTGAATGCGACCGAGAAGGGAGCATGGCCGGGGCGGGAGCCCGAAGGGAGCGGTTGCTTTTCCGAGCCGCGACCGTGAGGGAGCGGTTGCATTTCCGAGCCGCGACCGTCAGGGAGCGGTTGCTTTGCGGATGGGTCGTGGATTTCGGATCCGCTATCTAACGGTCGCGGCTCTGAAAGATCGGGTCGCGGGTCGGAGGGAAGACCGCTCCCTGACGGGCGCGGCTCTGTCGAAAGGCCGCTTCCTAACGGTCGCGGCTCTGAAAGAGGGGCGTCGGCGCGCAGGCGCGTGACGCGGACGCTCGGGGCCAGGGGCTCTTCGTCGCGGATGATGCGTTGCATTTCGGCGAAAGCGGCCGAGCGCAGGCGCTTGGCGTCGAACGGTGTTGCGCCGGTCAGTAACTCGTAGAGCAGAACGCCCAGCGCGTACACGTCCGCGCGGGTGTCGATGTCGGGCGAGCCTTCGGCCTGTTCGGGGCTCATGTATTCCGGCGTGCCGATGAGCTGGCGGTGCTCGGTGAAAAGCGTCTTGTCGGTCAGCGGCGAGCCGGTGGCCTTGGCGATGCCGAAGTCGATCACGCGGGCGAAGGGCTTGCCGTCCACCATGCTGGTCAGCACGTTCCGCGGCTTGATGTCGCGGTGGATGATTCCCTTGGTGTGGGCGTGCTGAACGGCCGAGCACACCTGCCCGAACAGTTCGAGCCGCTCGCGGATGCTGAGCTTGCGGGCGTCGGCGAATTGGGTGATGGGGTCGCCCTTGACGTATTCCATGACGAAGTAGGGTCGGCCGGCGGGGAGACTGCCGCCGGAACCCTCACCCCTGCCCTCTCCCTTGAAGGGAGAGGGAGAAAGTTTGCCCTCCTCCCCGCCCTCACTCTTGGAGGGAGAGGGAGAATTGGTCGCCCCGCCGTCGAAGACCCGGGCGATGTGGGGGTGGTCCATCAGTGCCAATGCCTGTCGCTCGGCCTCGAAGCGGGCGATGACCTGACGGGTGTCCATGCCTAGCTTGATGATCTTGAGCGCCACCCGCCGGCGGACGGGCGTTTCCTGCTCGGCCATGAACACCACGCCGAACCCGCCCTCGCCGATGACTTGGAGAAGTTTGTACGGTCCGATGCGCGTGCCGGGCTTCTCGCGGATGGGCGATTCGACGGCCATGGCGCTCGGAAACGACGCGGTCGGCGCGTTCAGAAACGCCGGGGCGGCGTCATGGGCGGCCAGCAGCGTCTCGACCTCGCGGCGCAAGGCGTCGTTGTCGCGGCAGGCCGCATCGAGTTGACGACGCCGCTCCTCGATCGGCAGGCCGATCAATTGCTCGAATACCGACTGTACGTCTTTGTTCATTGGGGATTCCTGATGCACCGATCGATTGTGCTTTCGGGCTATGGAGCGGACGTCAGAACCCCGGACGGAAGTCCGGGGCCGAACGCAATCCAGCGTCCCGCGTCGGCGGAACGCCGATCGAACTCGCGATGTCCCCACCGCATCGGCCCGCCACTCCCGTGGCGGGTTCTGATGCCTCCGCTCCGCGCGGCCCGCCACTCGCGTGGCCGGTTCTTATTTCGATCGCGCGGCGGACCTCGTTCCACTACCCATCGTTCTTCAACCGCCTGTACAGCCACGCCCGGGCGAACGCCCAACGGCGATCCACTGTGGCCGTGGACACACCCAGCGCGTCGGCCGTCAGTTGCACGCTCAATCCGGCGAACAGACGCAGCCGGACCACGTCGGCCGCATCCGGCGATTCACCTTCCAAGCGTCGAAAGGCCTCGTCGAACCTCATCATTTCCGAAGAATCTTCCTGAATCACTTCCGCAAGTTCGGAAACGTCGGCCACGTCCAGCAGGGACAATCGCGCCCGCCCGCCGCCGCGCTTGACGCGGTTCGCCGCGCGGGCGTGGTCGATCAATATGCGGCGCATGGCCTCCGCCGCCGCCACGTAGAAATGCCCCCGCCCGGCCCAGGGGATATCGCGGTCGCCGATCAGCCGCAGGTAGGCCTCGTGAACCAGGGCGGTCGCGTCAAGCGTGTGATCCCGCCGTTCGGCCGCCATGCGTACCCGCGCGATCGCACGAAGCTCGTCGTACACCAGCGGAAGCAGACACTCGGCCCGTTCGCGTGGCGATAATTGCGGATCAAGAAGAAGTGTGGAGACATCGAGTTTCCGCGTGCCCGGCTGCATCGGACTGCATTGTAGCCTTGTGCGGCCTTTGCGACGACGATCGGACCATGGCAACCGCCGCCAGGACGTGCGGTTCCCTTTCTTGCCCATTCGACATTTCGCCGTTTCGACGTTCCCCCTCCGTGCCTCCGTGCCTTCCCCAATTCCGCCTTTACGTCCGCGCCCTTGGTGTCGTCTGTGGCTCGCTTCTCCCCATCTCAGCGTTTCAGCGTTCAGCGTTTCCGTCCTATAATCTCGGCTGCTGCGCCCCCACACACCGCTGATCGACGAATCCGAAAAATCTTTAGCGCGCTGCCGGAGTTATTTAGATGAAGGCCGGTGTGCCCGGCGTCGTCCGCCGACCGACCGTGGTCCGGAGGAATCAGGAGCAACCCATGCAGCATCGCGCCGCGCCGTAGCGTCGGTGACCTGCCCCGAGGGCTGGCCCCCGTGCACGGGACGTGTCCCCAAGCGTGAGGCCGCCACCGGCCACTCGACGTCCGACCATCAACGCCGCGCGAACAACCCGTCCGGACAACTGAATACCAAAGGCCGAGGCCGTGCTGCAGAGCATTCGGGCGTCGCTCGACCTGGACGACAAGGCCGACGCGACGATGGTCGTTTCCGCGATCAAGGGTCTGCGCGAAGTCGCGGTTCACCGCAGAGACGCGGAGCGGGCAGAGTAGAGAGACCCAACGAGGAGGCACGCTGATGCCCCGCCGCCGCGTCCTCGGTGCGTTTGGTGGAACCGTTGTGGCCGCGGGGCGCGTCGAACACCACCGCCCCCTGCTCAAACCAGTCCTTCTGCCAACGATAAAGGAGCGTGGGATGAATCCCGTGCTCCTCGCACAGGTCGGACACCGCCACCCCCTCAACCAGGTGCCGCCGCAAAATCGCCACCTTCTCCCGCCCTGTGAAATGCCGCCGCTGCTTCGCGCCGCTCATGTCGTTTTCCTCCGATCGGGACCACACTAACCCGCACGGCCGAAAACTCCATTTCCGACTGAAGCAACAAACTGTACTGGTTCAGCGTGAATTGGAGTTTCGGCCGCTGGGTGTTCGTTACCGGGAGACCGTCTCCCGGCGTTTGGATCGGCAAGGACTCGCGGCTGCGCCGCGAGGGATTTATCGCATGGGTGCCAA
>JABFSN010000179.1 GCA_013140575.1 Phycisphaerales bacterium
GTGCCACCGGCCACCGTGCCCAGCGTCAGGTTGCTGCTGGCGGTGAAGGTAAACGACCCGGCGGCCGCGGCGGTAATGCCGGCGAACGTCGCCGGACCGTCGGTCACCGTGACGTTGACCGTCTCGAAGCCCGGAATGTTCAGGGGCGCATCACCGATAATGAAACGGAAGGTCGTGGCCGAGCCGGTGTTCAGTTTTGCTCCACGATTGACCACGCTGAGCGCGAAAGTGTCGGCCGAACCGTTGTTGCCGGTCGCCGTGTAGTTCACGTTATTGAATGTCTGGTTCTTGCCCGTGGTCATGTCGCCGCGGAAGCTTAGCGGCGACCATGTGCCCGACGGCGCGAACCGGACGTTGGATAACATCAGCGTGTCGTCGTAAAGGGGGTCGTTGGCGTCCGAGCTTCCGTCGCAGATGAGCCGTTCCAGCCCGGTCACGCCGGTCAAGTCGATGCCTGCCTCGGTGGTGTCGTTCACGCCGTCGTTGTCGTCGGGCACGTTGACGATCAGTGTCTCGATGCTGGTGAACGGCAGCGGGAACGCCGTGTCTTCGAACAGCTCGATCTGGACCGCGTCTTTGCCGCCGCCGCCGTCGATGGATTCCGATTCGCCGGACGCGTCCTTCATGGTCAATTGGTTGCCGAACACGAACACGTCGTCGCCCGACCCGCCCTGTACCGCCGCCACATCCTGATCGGCGGCGTAAAACGGCACGTAGGGCCGGGCGGCCGACCCGTCCCCTGCCCCAAGCTGAAACGACGCGGACATTTCCGAAGCGTCGACCATGACCACGCTGTTGGGAATGAGTGCGATCTCCAACGGGATCGCAAACGGGATTTCGCTCGAAAAGTTGAGCCGCGTCAGGCTGGTCGCTTCGGGGTTGTCGGTCAGGTTGTTCGGAGTTCCGTCCAATTGCACGTGGCGGATCGCCCCGATCGAATTCTGCTTGTACGAATCGCCGCTGACCACGTCGATCCACTCCAAACCGTTGTTCACGCCGGCCGGCGTCAGGAACGCGAACGTGCCGACGGTCAGGTCAATACGCGCCGTCAACGAATCGGCACCGCCCGCGGTGACCGTTTCGTCTTCGAATTGGATCGACAGATCGACGGCCGGATCCTGAACCCCGTTGGCCGTCACGTTCAGCAGCGAGGTGACGCCGACGACGGCCACGTCGTCCGCACTGGCGAACAGGGCGACCGATTCAACGTCCGTACAGTCGAGCAGGTCGAGCGTGACGAGCGTTGCGGGCGAATGGGTTCCGGGCGTTGCGGGCATGTTTCCGATGTTGCCCAGCACGAGGCCTTCGATATTTCGCAGCGACGGAGCCACCGTTTCTCCACCGACAAATGTGGCGGTCAATGTGTCCGTGCCGGCGAGCCCATCGGCGGAGTCGCCCGTTTGAAGCGAGGCGGTGAAGGGCCCGGGAACAGGGTCGAACAGGAGCGGCGCCAGGATCAAATCGTCGCACGGCGTGGCCGTCAGATCATCGACACCAAGCGTGAACTCGATCGCGTCGACGCTACAGACGGCGCCCAGATCGGTTTCGGTGCACGTTTGGCATTCGATGTCACACGGCGGCACGCCGGCAACGCATCCACTTCGTAGACACGTCTCCTGACCGTCACAGTGCAGCCCGTTGTCGCAATCGTTGTCGTTTGTGCACGCGTTCGCCCCGCACACACGCCCGAACGCGGCCTGAAAGGAGCCCCAGTCGGGCAGGTCCGCGTCGCCGTCGTCGTCGAAATCGAACATCAGGCATTCGGAGGAGGATCCGATCACAAGGCAATTCTGAATCGACGCGAAATCCGAAAGGTCGACGAGGCCATCCAGATTGAAGTCGGCCAGGCAGGCAAACACGCATCCGCCATCACAGTTTGACTGATTTCCCTGGTAATCTCCTTCCACCGCGAAACAGTCCCCCGGATCGGTCACGTCGATGCAGTAGAACCCCCGGAAGCAACACGCCCCGAATACCGCACAGCCGTTGCCGTCGACCGGCAGGCCGGTCGGCGTATCGGGGCAAAGGTCGTCGCAACCGATCACGCCGTCGTGGTCCTCGTCCCCGTCGCAACTTCGCCCGGCGCCCAGCGGGCGACCGTCGATCGCCAGGCATGTGCCGCTCAGCACGTCATCGAAGCAGACCTTCTCCCTCTCGAAGCAGCACGCCCCTTCCTCGTCGTTGGCGGCCGATTCACAATCACCCGCGGGCGCGGGGCTGCTACCGAGAACCTCCGGATTCGTCACCAATAGCGCGATCAGAATCGTCATGAAATGGGACATGGCATGCCTCGCATTAATCATTGAGCGTTCAAACAGGTGCAACCTCGACGAAAAGCAGTGCTTACCGGCATTCTAGCGGAATGGACGCATCGATAACAGGCTTGTCGGGTGGGGATGGCCCACCTTTTGTAATTCCGCGCCGGGCGGGTAGGTGGGCGGTGCCCACCCTACCCGGCTTGTGCTCGGCCGGATCCGGCGGAGGATGACTAAGCGGGTCACTTGCCCGATTCGGCGGCCTGTTTGCGGCAGGTTTCGATGACTTCTTCCTGAATGACCGCGGGGGTGCGGCGGTAGGCTTCGAACGCCATGGTGAAGGTGGCCTGTCCCTGGGTCATGGACCGCAGCTCGGTCGCGTAGCCGAACATGTTGGCCAGTGGAACCTCGCCGGTGATGACGCAGTTGGGCGGCTTGATCTCCACGTCGAGGATGTTGCCGCGACGCGAGGCCAGATCGCCGGTGACATTTCCCTGGCACGAGACGGGACACTCAACCTCGACCTTCATGATGGGCTCGAGCAGGATGGGCTTGGAATCGAGAAACGCCTGGCGGAACGCGGCCCGGGCGCACAGTTGAAAAGCCAGGTCGGACGAATCGACCGCGTGCGAGGAGCCGTCCTCGAGCACCATTTTCACCTTGACGATCTCGAAACCGGCCAGCGGACCTTTGGTGCGGGCCATCTGAAAGCCCTTGTCCACCGAGGGAATGTATTCCGTGGGCACGCGGCCGCCGGTGACCTCGTTCTCGAATTCGTAGTCCGTCTCGCTGTTCAACGGCATGGGGACCAGCCGGCCGGAGATGTGGGCGAATTGCCCGGATCCGCCGGTCTGCTTCTTGTGGCGATAATCGTAGGGTGTTTCGATGGTGGGGGCTTCGCGGTAGGTCACCCGCGGGCGGCCCACTTCGATGGAACATTTGTATTCGCGGCGCAGACGCTCGACGTAGACGTCGAGGTGCAACTCGCCCATGCCGCTGATGATGGTCTCTTCGGTGGACTCGTCGAAACGCACGTGGAACGTCGGGTCTTCGCGCATGAAACGGTTCAGACCCTTGGACAGCTTGTCGCGGTCGCCGGAATTGCCCGGCTTGACGGCCAATGAAATCACCGGGTCCATGACGTGCAACGCTTCGAGCGCCAGCGAGGTGTCCGCGCCGCAGATGGTGTCGCCGCTGTTACACTCGATGCCCATGACGCCGATGATGTCGCCCGCACTGGCCTCGCGCACGTCCTCGCGGTGCTCGGCGTGCATGCGCAGGATGCGCATGATCCGCTGCTTCCTGCCGGTGCGGGAATTCACATAGGTCTGTCCCTTGGTCATCGTCCCGCGGTACAGGCGGGCGTAGGTGACCTGTCCGAACGGCTCATCCACCAGTTTGAACGCCATGGCCACCAGCGATCCGTCGGGATCGGCGGTGATGGCTGTTTCGGCGCCGTCGTTGTACTGGTCGGACGCGTAGGCTACGCGGTCCAGCGGACTCGGCAGGTAATAGGTCACCGCGTCCATCAGCGGCTGCACGCCCTGCTTCTTGAACGCGCTGCCGAAAATCACCGGTGTGATATCGCGGTTTATCGTCGCCGCGCGAACGGCCTTGCGGATCATTTCCGGGCCGATTTCGCGTTCTTCGAGCATGGCTTCCATCAGCTCGTCGTCGTACAAACTAATCGCGTCCAACATGCCAGCGCGAGCCCGGTCGGCTTCGGCGCGATCCGCGTCGGCGATCTCTGACACCATCAGCTGGTCGCCGCTTTCGCCGGCGAACTTGATCCGCTTCATTTCCACGAGGTCGATGACGCCGTCGTACAATTCCCCCGTGCCCACGGGAATCTGCAACGGAACGGCCACGTGCCCCAGCTTGGTCTCCATTTCCTGAAGCACGCGGGCGGGGTCGGCGCCGGTGCGGTCCAACTTGTTGATGAACGCGATGCGCGGGACGCGGTAGCGTTTCATTTGCCGGTCCACGGTCAGCGATTGCGACTGCACGCCGCCGACGGCGCACAGCACCAGTACGGCGCCGTCGAGCACGCGGAGCGAACGCTCGACCTCGATCGTAAAATCAACGTGGCCCGGCGTGTCGATGATGTTGATGTCGTGATCGCGCCAGGCGATGCGCGTGGCCGCGGATTGGATGGTGATGCCGCGCTCGCGTTCGAGCTCCATGAAGTCCATGGTGGCGCCGCCTTCCTTGCCCTTGACGTCGCCCATGCGATGGATGCGTCCGGCGTAGAACAGGATACGCTCGGTCAACGTGGTCTTGCCCGAGTCAATGTGGGCGATGATGCCGATGTTGCGGATGTTGGCCAGTTTTTCCATTGTTCGAACCCGATCCGTTCCCGACGCGATTTCCGTTACCCGGCGGTCCGTCGAACCCGCGAATCGTCGCGACCATGCCGTGTCCGCGATCGCGACGGCCCCCCCGGCGATTCCACCGTATTCGCGGGGACGGTCTCGTCAGCCGCGCCCAAGATTGGCTGGGGCGATCACCCGTCGCGAACGGAACACGCCTTGCCTCGCTGATCGAATGCGGTGATTGCCGGAACCGTCGGCCGCGTCAGCCGAGACCCCGAACCGACCCCAGGACGGTGACACCCACTCCGAACCCGGAATCCTAGCTGATGCCCAACGGTTTGTCCATACGCCCACCATGGACCGTAATACCCGATCCGGGGTGATCCGCCGTCCGGTTCGATCGGCACGCCGGCCGGGGCATTCCGGCGCACCGTCACCCGTGGTAGTTCCCTTATTCGGACCGCGGCGGTTCAGAACTGCAATTAACCGTATTGCAATGTTGTGGGAACGAAATCCTGATCGTCAGCCGCCGATGCGGGCCTCGACCGCGGCCCGCTCGGTCTCGCCCAGTACGTGATGCCGGGAATCGACGACCAGCGCCTGTTTTAGGTATCCGCGGGCGCCGTCGGCGTCACCCAGCTTTTCACGGACGTCGGCCAGGTGGATCAGCGACTGGGCCTGCGTCGCCGGCTTCCTGGCCGATTCCGCCAGATCGCCGGCCAGCAACAGATCGTTCTCCGCGTCGGTCAAACGATCCATTCGGGTCAGGATGACGCCGCGCGTGTCCCGCAGGTGGGGATCGTCGGGGTTCTGCTTGACGCCTTGGTCGGCCAGCTTAATGGCGCCCGGTAGGTCGCTTCGGTTATTGGCCAGTATCCACGCCAGGTCGTTCAGGGCCTGGGCATGATTCGGGCTTAGTTCCAGCACGCGACGGTACGCAGATTCGGTCCGTTCGACGTCGTCCAACGAGTAGGACACCTGGGCCACGCCGAGATGTGCTTCCACGGACGACGGTTTGGCGACGGCTGCCTCCTCGAACAGTCGCAGCGCTCCACGCCGATGGACCTGCTCGGGCGCGGCGGCGAGGAGCGTCGCGCCCAGCAGAATCGACCCGGTGTCGTCCGCATGAGCGCTCTGCCGCGCCGCCAGTAACGGGACGATCTCGGCGAAGCGCTGCCGACCGGCCAGGCATCGCACGCGGTTCTGAAACCCGCCCCGGTGGCCCGGCGACAGTTGCTCGACTTGGGCCAGACAAGCGTCGAACTTCGGATCATCCCCCTTCTCGCAGTACATCTCCGCGAGCGCCAGGAACGCCGCCTCGCTGGAGCGCCCCATGTCGCTCCCCGTGAACTGTTCCAACGACGAAATCCCCTCGTCCAGCGAACCGCGCAGGCGCAGCAACGCGGCACGCTTGACTTGCGCCGTCGCACTCTCCGGCGATCGAGCCACGGCTTTCTCGATCATTTCCATCGCGCGATCGAGATCGTTGGCGGCGACGGCCGCGTCGGTCAGTATGATGTAGGCGGCCGCCCGTTCCGGATCCTTGACCAGAACCGCCTCCGCGATTTCCGCCGCCCGATCCATATTGCCGCGAGCCCGCTCCAACTCCGCCTGGGCCATCAGCAGGTCGGGGTTTTCCGGGTTGCCGGCCAGCGAACGCGTGACAATGGCGCCGGCCGCATCCAGCTCGCCGCGCGCGCTTTTCAACTGCACCAGCGCCAAATGGGCCTGCACCGCGCGAACGTCACGTTCCACGATACGTTCCAGCAGCGCCTCGGCCTCCTTCATCGATTCAGCGGTGCCGTCGCGGAGCAGTATCCGGGCCCGGTCGGCCAACAGTTCGGCATCGTCGGGAGATTGCTGCTGGAGCCTATCCAGTATCGCCCCACCGCGCTCACGGTTGGCCGTGTCCTCCGATGACAGCAGCAGTTTCATCAGCAGCCGTTCCATCGCCTCGCGGCCCGGTTCGATTTCCAGGCCTTTCGTCCAGACGGCCAACGCCTCGTCGATGCGCTTCTGCGCGACGTAGAACCGCCCCAGAATCTCGTATCCGGCGCCGGCCGACTCCGGCAACGTCGTCAACCGGCGATAATCCTCCTCCGCACCGGGCGCGTCGTCCCGGGCCAGGCGGAACTGCCCGCGCAGAACGTAGGCGCCGAAATCGCCGCGATCGGTCACCAGTTTGTCGATGACGGCGGACGCTTCGTCGCCCCGCTGGTCGGCAAGCAGAATCTGGGCGCGAATCGCGCTGGCGGACAACGAATGGGGCTCGATGCGAATCGCTTCGTCGAGCAATCGCAACGCTTCGCCGACGTCCTTCTGCTCGGCGAAGATCAACCGCGCCAGCATGATCCGCGACTCCGCGTCATTGGGGTCCGACGCCGTCAGATTCTGCAATTCACGAATCGCCGTCTCAAATTCGCCGGCCCGCACCGCAATGTCCGCACGATGGTCGCCCAGACCGGGCAGATTCTCGGGTAACCGATCCATCACTTCCTTGGCCTCGGCCACCCGGTTCTGCTTCTCCAACAGGCGCAACAGGCGATCGGTCACGTCGATGGCGTCAAATCTCACGGACAACAACCGTCGATAGGCCGCCTCGGCGCGGGCGTTGTCACCCAGAAGTTCGTAGGTTCGGCCCATGATCAGCGCGGGACGTGTCCACGTCGGATCGGCATCAATGCAGAACTGCAACAACGCCATGATTTCCTTCTCGCGATTTCGCCAGTCGCCCGACGACAGCCAGACCCGCGCCTGATGGATGCGCCATTGCAAACCCGCGCGCGATCCTTCCGTTCGCTTCAGCTCATCCACCAACCGTTGGGCCGCCTCGGGCGATTCGTGGATTTCCGGCAATTCCAACAACGCCACGCGCGACGCCGTGTCCTGGGCGTCCGATTCCGCGACCTGGCGATAAACCGCAATGGCTTTCTCCCGTTCGCCGCGCCGCAGGTGCAGCCTTGCCGTCGCCATGTTGATTTCGCGAATTTGCCGCGGCTCCAAAAGTGAAACCAACGCTTGTCCCAGCGTCTCCATCGCCGCGTCCAACTGCTCCGCCCGGACCTGATGATCGGCGCACATGACCCACGCCCGGGCCGCGTCCGGATGCGCCGCCGTCGCCGAACGCGCCGCCGCGATGGCGTCGTCCATTCGCCCCTGACGGCGATACATTTGCGACAACTGCAACGCCGGCTCCAGCGTATCGGTGCACGTCTCGATCGCTTCGCGGTACGCCCCGATCGCGTCGTCGATCCGGCCCTGGTTCTCCGCCAGTGACGCCGCCAGCATTCGCGGGGCGGCCGATTTCGGATACGCCGCGCGCAACGTCTCCAGTTCCCGCGCCAGCCATTCCAGCGAGGACGGCTCCGGTTTCTCCTCGATGGCCCGCAGAAGCGTCGCCTCCACCCGAATCAGATTCGCCTCCAGATCGTCACGGCTCAGCATGCGCGCGTATTGAACGGACTGGTCCCAGTGCCCAAGCTTCAGGTGCTGCTTGGCCAGTTGCATGGCGGCTTCGGTGCTCTCCGGCCGAATCTGCACGCACGATTCCAGCGCCGCGATTCCACGGCGCGTCTGGCCGGTGGCGATGTAGGACTGGGCCAGCAGGCGCCACCCGGGATAGCTCTTGGGGTTACGGGTCACCAGCGGCTCAAGCAGTTCGACCACGTCGTACGGGCGATTCTGCGCGAACGCCAGCCGCGCCGAGAACAGCGTCAACCGTTCATCCGTTGTGGTGCTGCCCTCGCGGACCCCGGTGACCAGCTCGCGATAGTCGCCCAGCACCGCGGCCGCTTCGTCCAATCGTTGGGCCGACAACAACAACTCAATTGCACTCTCCAGATACGCCGATCGATATCCGCCGGAAAGCGCCGTCAGTCCCTCCTGGGCGATTTCGGCCATCTTGACCGGGTCTCCGTCCTGACGGGCCCACGCCGCCTTTAGCAGCAATCGGTCCAGCAGGTATTTGTCCGGATCGAGATCGTCTTCGATGAGGGCTTCGTCATTGATCGCGGCGACCGCGGCCAGCCCGGTCTCCCCCCTGGTCAGGTCGCCGAGAATGACCCACGCTTGCGCCAACGCCAACAGGAGCTCGGGGTCGGTCGTTCCCAATTGTTCGGCGCGCAGGAAATCCGCCCGCGCTGCGTCCACGTCCGGCGCCTTGCGGTGCGAAAGATGATCCCCGTGGAATTGCCCTCGCTGAATGACGGCTCGCGGCGACTCCGGGTTGCGCTCGACGCACGTGTTCAGCCATGCGGACCCCGCCTCCACGCCCTCCGGCGACGCGTCCATCGCCAGCGTCGCGGACGCCAGCAATCCGTACGCTTCGACCGTCTCCGGGTGTTTCTCCACGAATGGCCCCAGGAGGCCCTTCGCGTCGGACGGCTTCTCCTCCACCAGGAACGCCCGCCCCAGGTTGACCGTCGCGCGAACATCGCCCGGATTGACGCTCAATCGCGTCTGGCAGATCTGAATCACCTCGCGGGCGTTTCGGCCCAACAAATACAGCCGCGACAACCGATCGATCAGCGCTTCGTCATCGGCACGATGCCGCAGCAGCCGCCGGTACGAACCGATGGCCTTGGACACGCGATCCGCCGTTCGCGGACGAACCCGCAACTCGGCCCCGGCATATTTCTCGAGGATTTCAATGTCGTCTGGATATTGATCGAGATAGCGGCGCAGAAGGCGCGCCGCATTGGCGAAGTCGTTCTGCGCCAGCGCCGCCCGCCCCTCCTCCAACGCACTCTGCGCGGTGACCCGCTTACGCACGTAGTATCCGCCGATGCCGGCCACGCCCAGGACCAGCACGACCACCACCAGAATCACCAACGCCTTGAAATTGACCCGCGCCCGTCGAGCGTGCCTGGCCATCGCCGCACCCTTCAGTTGTTCCACCCGTTCACCCGGCGTCACCTGCGTCCGCTGCCGCGCGCAACCCCATCCTGCCCGCCCACGGACGGACTTTCCGGATACTACCTGATCGGTCCGTTTCGCCCTCCGCCGCGACAATCTACTCCTTATCGGAACCGCCCGAAAGCGCCTTGTCCCGCCGGAACAAACCGCATCCGCACGACGTGTCCGCGTAAACCGGGCGGCTGACCTTGCCCGGTCGCCCCGGTCGGTCGTACCATCGTTCCCCGCCGCCGAACCGCGATCATCCGCGGTTCACGGCTGCGCGGATGTCATCTGGTGCAGAAGCTCTTCTTGATTTTCATCGGCTCCGGGCTTGGCGGTCTCGCGCGCTACCTGGTCGGCGGGTGGGTCCAGAAATCGACCGATGCCTTGTTCCCCATCGGAACGCTGGTCGTCAACTTCTCGGGCTGCCTGTTCGCAGGTTTCCTGGCGGCGATCATGACCGAACGCGTGCTGATCCGCGAGGAATACCGGGCGGCCGTTCTCATTGGCGTTTTGGGCGGATACACAACTTTCTCGACCTTTGGACTCGAGACGTTCGCCCTGCTCAACGACGGTCAATTCGGCCGCGCCGCCCTCAATGTCGCGATGACCGTGCTCTTCGGCGTTGCGGCCGTCTGGTTGGGCTACCGCGTTGCACAATCCTGGTGGGGGGCGTGAAAACATGAAAATCCCCGAGCAGGGCGTCCTGCTTCGCGTATTTATCGGCGAAAGCGACAAGTGGCACGGAGCCCCGCTTTATGAGGCCGTCGTGCGCAAGGCACGCGAATTGCACCTGGCCGGGGCGACTGTGCTCCGCGGTCCGATGGGGTTCGGCGCCCACAGCCGGCTGCACACGGCCAAGATTCTGCGTCTTTCTGAAGATCTGCCCGTAGTCATCGAAATCGTCGACCGCCGCGAAAAAATCGACGAACTACTTCCCTATATCGACGCCATGGTTCAGGAAGGCTTGGTGACGCTGGAAAACGTAACCGTCATCAAATACCGCGCTGGCGACGACAAGCCCTGACCTCGGCCGGCCCCGAATTCAACCGTTACCTCCGGCGGGCGGGTTCGATGCGATCGCCGCAATCGGGTCGCCGACGCGAATGGTGCCGCCGGTCACCACCTCGGCGTGGACCCCGCCACGCATGTCCGGCTTGAGCGCGTCCTTCAATCCCGGGCAGGCCTCATCCATCTCTCCGCACGGCTTGGTCTCGCCCCAGACATGGACTTCAATTTCGCCCAGGCGCAGTCGCCGGCCGATGGTCGTCGCCAGGTCGACGCCCTCGACCAGCACATTGGCCCGCCGCGCATGCCACGGCAATGTCCGCCCCAGATCGCGCAACGTGTCCGCCCAGCGCTCGGCCGACAGCAACGTGATGCCGCGTTTGCCCTTGGCACGCGGGTCGTGCTCCAGACCCAGGCCGGCGATCACCCGATGCGACTCGTGCTCCACGATCGGTTCATGATCTCCGGGCCTGCTGGCGATCCCTCGAATAATACCGCTCTGTGCTTTCATTCCCTTGCTCCCACTTTTGGCTACGGTACCACCGGCCCGATCAATAGATCATAGGCAACGACCATGATGGCTGCATCCGCGATCAAATGGCTGGCCCACGTCGCGTAGATGCTCCCCGTACGATGATACTGCGCCGCCCATATGCAACCGCCCACGAAGACGCCGAGGTTGCATAGCACAATCAGCCCCGCCCCCGAAAAATATGCGGCAAGGACCACGATGTGGTGCAACGTGAACCCCGCGGCCGAAACAACGACCGCCCACGGCCAGTCCATCTCCCGCTTCAGTCCGGCGAACACGAACCAACGCCAATAATACTCTTCCATTCCCGAATTCGCGACGCAGATAAACGCGGCGAACAGAAAAAAGTGGTCCAACATGCCATAGGCGCCGACTCTTGCTCTCAATCCGGTGGCGTCAAGCCGACCGGCGATCGCGCTATGGTAGAACAACAGTATGGCGCCGCCGATCACCAGCCCCGTACACACTCCCGACACAATCGCATTTGCCGACGGGCGCAAGAACCTCATTCGCCGCCGTTCAATTGCGAACACCCAGACCACCGGCAGGGCGTTGATCACCAGCTTCGATCCGAAATAGACGGCCCGACGGACCGATGTGTCCGGCAAAAGGACGGCATACAGTAATGCCGCGGCCGCGTGACCCACGATCGCGACCGCCAGCACCGCACGAAACCCATTCCGGCGAGGAATTCGCGGCATCGTGGTAGTTTCGGCCGTCATGGGTGTTGGCGGGTCCGTCCAAACGCTCGGGTGGGCTACAAACCGTAGATGGCCTCGTATTTGTTCCGCACGTATTTCAGAAACGGCTCGGACGACAACGATTGGCCCGTCACCCGGCGCACCAGCTCGTCCGCGCGATAACGCTGCCCGTGGCAATGGACGTTCTCGCGCAGCCATTCGCGCAGGGTTGCGAACTCTCCGCGCCGAATGCGCTCGTCCATGTCCGGCATCGCGCTGCGCGCGGCCGCGAAAAATTGCGCCGCATTCAGTTTGCCGAGCGAATACGTCGGGAAATACCCGAATGTGCCTGTGGACCAGTGTATGTCCTGCAAACACCCATCCTTATCCGTTTCCGGGCGAATCCCCAGCAGCGACTCGAATTTGGCGTTCCATGCCTCCGGTATGTCGTCAACGTCCAGCGATCCCTCGATCATCGCCGACTCCAACTCAAATCGCAGTATAATGTGCAGACTGTACGTGACTTCGTCGGCCTCCACGCGTATGAACGACGGCCGCACCGCGTTCGCCGCGGCCACGAACGCGTTTAGCGGCACGCTCTTGAGCGCCTCCGGAAACGTCTGTTGACACTGCGGATAGAAATGCTCCCAGAAGACGTGGCTCTTGCCGATCATGCACTCCCACATCAGCGACTGCGATTCGTGGATGCCCAACGACACCGCCAGCCCCCGCGGCGTAAACGAATGTTCCGGATCCAGACCCTGCTCGTATAACCCGTGACCGGCCTCGTGCAGCACGCCGAAAATGCCCGAACTGAAACTGCGCTCGTTGAATCGCGTCGTCAGGCGGACATCTCCCGGCGAGGTCCCGGAACAAAACGGATGGACCGAAATATCCAGCCGACCGCTCTTAAAATCGAATCCAATGGTCTCCGCCAGCATTCTCGCGAATCGCGACTGCGCCTCGGCCGGATAGTGCCGCTCCAGTATCGACGGGTCCGGTTGAACTCTTGCCTCGCCCAACCGCCGGGTCAGTTCGATCAGCGGCCGACGCAATCCGTCGAACACGCCCGCTATCCGCGAGCGCGTCGCTCCCGGCTCGTATTCGTCCAACAGGGCATCATAGCGATGTTCCACGAAACCGATTCGATCGGCAACTTCCCGCTTCAGTTCCAGCAGTTCCGTCAGATGGGGCGCGAATAGGGAAAATTGCGACGCTTCCCGCGCCGATTTCCACGCCTCCCGAGCCCCGGCCGCCACCCGGGCGATTCGCCCCACCAGTTCCGCCGGAACGCGCGTCGCCCGTTCATAATTCCGCCGCGTCTCGCGCACATTGGTCGCAGCCGCTTCGTCTTGAATGTTTCCGTCCAGTTGCGCCAGCAGTTCCCCCACTTCTTGCGACGTGCGCCGCTCATGCGCCAATTGCGCCACCAACGCCAGTTGTTCCGCCCGCGCGCTCAGCCCATTGCGCGGCATGTACGTCTCTTGATCCCATTCCAGCATGGCCTCAACCGCGCTCAGTTGACCAATCTCACGAATCCTGGTCCTCAATTGCTCGTAGACGCCCGACATGTGCTCGATACCCTTTCTGCCACCCATCGTCCGACCGACCGACGGGTCGAAAGGGTACGCCCACCGCGTCCCCGCCGCAAGATCGGACTCATCTACACGCAGGCGTCAATGACCTGCGCGTCCAAAAAAAGGGCCCGCGCCGCGAGCCCTTTTTGACGCTTTTACGGTGGCGTCAGGCGTTGATGGTGTTCGAAAGAAGCCCTAACTAGCCCCCATCAGGCAACGCCGCGTGATCAACCAGGCTTCGCTCCGAATTCTCGACCGTTCGCGTCTCGCGTTCCGCGAACGCGGCCTCAAATCTCGCCAGCGCCGCCTTGGTATCGTTTTCCAGACCGCCATCGGCCAGTTCAACGGCCTTGCGTTCCAGCCTCACCGCCTCCTCGACGTCACCCGACTGAAACTCCGCCAGCGCCAAGGTGTCCAGAAATCCCGCGTTCCTGAAATTCGTCCCTTCGTTCGACCGCTCGGAAAACCTCCGGGCGACATCCGTGTACGCCCCCTCGTATCGGTCCTCGGTCAGCAGGGCCCACGCGAAATTGTTCAACGCCGTCGGATCGTCGCGCATCGCTGTAAGCAGTTGATCGGCGCACCCTTCCGCGGCCGAATGGTCCCGGATGCCCAGCGCCAATGCGTCGAACTTGGCCTGCAACAGCTCGGCCTCTGCCGGCCGTTCCTGCAACGCCTTCTCCGTCTGCACCAGCACTTCGTCCCATTGCGCATTGTGCATCGCCCGCTGAATCGCGCCCGATTGCCGTTGCCGCGACTGCTCCCGATCGACCATCTGCGTCACAATTCCGCCTACGTCCGGCATGCCCGTCACCTGCGCTTCAAGTCGCAACGTCCGGTCCGAATGCGTCATCACCATCGACACCAGCGTGTCAGACATGGCCTCGATGAACGGGGCCGCCTCATTCGCGTCGGCCTCGGACATCAACGGCCGCATCATCCGCCCCACCCGTCCGGCATGTACCAAAAACGCCTTGCTGGTGTCCGGACCGATGCGTTCGATGGCGCGCGTAAATGCGGGATCGCGGTCGATCGACCGCCCGCCGCGTTTGGACGCCAGAGCGCCGCGCATCGCCGATTCGGTCAGCGCGACGATCAGCACCTGCTCGTCCGTCGCCAGATAGACGGTCGGACCGTCGGACATGGGAAATGACTGAACGCGAACGCCGTCGAGCTCCGTCGATCGCCCCTCGACGCTTGAGGCCCCGGCCGCGATCGAGGCAATCCCCAGCATCTGCCGCCACAACGCCTCCGATTTAGCCACGTCATGCACGTGCAGGACGGCGGCGACATCCGGCATCCCCGATCCACCGGGTTTCGTGTCGTCCGCCGGCGTCGTCGCGAAAACGGCCACCCCGATGATGTTGGCGAACAACTCCCGGCCGATATCCAGCACCGAAATCACCGCCGCCCCGTCGCCCTGCTCCGCCGGCGCCGCGCTGTAACGCGACGCGGCCTCGTTCAGCCCGGCCATCAACACCGCGGCCGCGTCGGCCGGCACGTAGCGCAGCGTCTCCCGGCTCACCGCCGGCGTACGCATGAAATTGAACACCAGGTTGCGATGCCCCTCCGCAAGCTGCAACGCCAGCTCGAGGGACAACCCGTCATCGCCGACGCCGATGTTCCCCATCACGCATTGCAGGCTCTTGAAATCGAACAACGCCCGGGCCAAGGCGATTTCGCGATTCCCCGCGGCCTGTCCGGCCAGCATCGGGTCCAGCATGGGCATGATCGGCGCCGCGTTCACAAAAAACGAAATCAGCGAGTCCTCCCGCTCGAACGTCGTCCGCACAAACGTGCCACTCGTGGCCAGCGATTCGCCGCCCTTGCCCTCCAGCCGTTTCAAGACATCCGCGATCAACGCCTTCTGGGGACTGATCACCACCAGCCGCGACGTCAACGTGACGAACGCCTGGCCCTCGACCTGATAGGTTGCAAAACCGCCGATCGGCTCCACCGGAACGCCGCCGATCGGCAATCCCGTCTCGATGAACCCGCGCACCAGTTCCATGTCGCCCGGGTCGAACACCGCCACTCCCGCCGGCGCGCCGCCGGCCAGATCGAATCCGGTAATCGCGACGGCTGCACCGCCGACGCCCAGCAGTCCCTTTACCAACCGCGGACTGACCGCCACCCGCCGTTCGCCGCCGTCCGGAGCCGCGTCGTCGTCGGCCAGCAGCCCCAACGCGTCCAGCAACTTCATCATCCGTTCACCCGGCGCGTTCAATTCGGCATAAACCAACGTGTTCGGCGGCATCAGCGTCGCCAGGTCGGCGCTCGCTACTGCCTCCCGGATGGCGGCCAGCCGTTTGCCGGCTTCGTCGCGGACACTCCGCTCGACCTCCCCGGACGAGACCACCTTCGCGTACAACTCGGCCGCACCTGCCGCGTCGCCCCGCTCTCGTTCCAGGTAATAGGCCTTGTAGAACCCGTCTTCACCGGTCCCCGCCCGTGCCGCCGTCTCGCCCGCCGGGAACACCCCGGACCACGCCACCAACAACCCGACCATCGCCTTTTGTCCCAACATGACGAATCCTCCGTTCACGCTATTTGGGTTTCCCGTTCGATTCCGAGGGCGCACCCCCTGCGCGGGCATGCGTCCTACTTGTTCATTCGTGCGCTACTGCCGACTATTCGCCGCCGCCCGTCTTCGGCGCGGGCTATGTTCAGACACCGAATCCCCTGCTATGGACAGCCGGATTCCCTTGTGTGAAACTGTCGTGGCAACCGCAACAGGACTGGGGGGCGTTCCCCAGATTTGTTAGACTACGGCGTCTGCCGGTCGTTTGGGCGACCGGCCAAGTTGTTTTCACGGAGAATTCCACATGAATCCCCTGCGTACGTTCATCTTGTCCTTTCTGATTCTGCCCTTCGCATCGGTGGCATTCGGCCAGCACGAAAAGCCCGCGGACAAGCCTGCCGACGAGCCCAAGAAGGAGCCCGCGGTAAAGGAGCCGGTCAAGGATCCCAAGGCCGTCGACATCCTGAAGGCGGCCGACGAGGCGACCAAGAAAATCGAGTCCGTCCGTTACAAGGCGTCGTTCGCCCGCGTCGGCGGGACAGCGCCGTCGCGACCGGCGACCGAGGCCACCATCGTGGCCAGTGGAGAATCAGACTCCGCCGGATTCAAATTCCGTATCACCGCCAAGTTGCCGGCGGCGGAAGGTGGCACGGCCACCGAATTCACCGTCGGAAGCGACGGCGACACCTTCTACCTCGTTGATCCGCAGAAGAAAATCGTCTACGAGGATATCGACTCGGCCGTCATGGGCCGCACCGGACAGCAGATTTCGAGAGGCATCGCCATGGCCGAGTTTACCCACCCCACTCCGTTTACCGACGAAATCAACGGTAGCGGCGCGGAACTGCAGGCATCGGAATCGGTCGGGGGCGTGGAGTGTGACGTCGTTCACGTTACCTACGCCAACGTTCCCCAGGACGCGGTTTGGTATTTCGGGAAAAAGGACCACCTGCCGCGACGCGTCGTCCGAAACTCACCGACGGCCGATGGTTCGCAGAGCAAGACCGACCAAATCGTCACGGACTTGACCGTCGATCCGAAATTCACCGACGACCCGTTCAAACTGGTCGTGCCGGAGGGATTTACGAAGTCCGACGACTTCGCGCCCTAGTGTTGTAACGCAGATTAAGTTTCGGGTCGGGTGGCACGGACAACGGTACTCCGTTGTCCGTGTGAAACCCGCCAGCGCGTTGAAATCGCAGTCGAGGCCGGAAGTCGGAGATCACGGGCAAGCGAGTACGCTTGCCCGTGCCACCCCGAAAAATTAGGTGTGACGGAACACTAGCAATCACCTCGCGACAGGGGCCGTCAACGCGGTGTCCGTGACCCCGCTTCCTGCCAGGGAGCGGGGTCATGCTCTCGTGTGGGTCAGCTGGTCCGACGCGCCTCGTATTTGCGTGGGACTGGCGCAACAGATCAGACGATTACAATGTCGCGATCACCCATCAAGCGGTGGTTTCGGTGGTAGGGCGGGTTTCACCCGCCGTTTGCCCGGCGGAACGGTGCCATGCGGCGGCGGGTGAATCCCGCCCTACGGTACGTTCGTAGGCCGATATCGCGTTTCGCAACATTGCCAATGGCTGACCAGTTACGGACTGGCGAGCGTATCCGCCTGCCGGTGTTTTCAGCCCCGCGTGCGTTCGCTGGGCTTCAACGAGACCGCCGGTCCACCGGGGCGACTCGTTCCGACAACTGGTGCCCCGTCCAGGATGCCGCTAACCGGCACGCAAACCAGGATCCAGATCAGCACCGGTACGATCAACGACACCGTCGGGGACGCCACCGACATGTTGTACAGTTCTTCAAAAAACGAACTCGTCGCGGGCACGACCGAAATGATCGGGGGCGTGCCGGTCATCGAATACAGAATCGTCACGCCCGTCTCAACCGCGATGAACAGGCTGATCCCGAGGATGCCCCACACGGCCTTCTTCCATCGCCGCCGCCACGGAATCGGCGTCGCGAGGACCAGCGCCAGCAACTCGGCCGTCGGCACGTAGCCCGTCCGACGCGTATGAAACGACACGGACCGGCGCTTGATGGTGCCGTCGCCCGTCGCCGTGCTGATCACCACGCGCGAGTCGCGCGTGCCCGACGGATCATCCAGTGCTTCGAATCGGGCCTTGCTGTTCCAGCCCACGGACTCGAACACCACGTTGCACACGCCGCGATAGGCGCCGGCGTAGCCCGCTCCCACCCCCGGCCAGGGATAGATCAGCAGCAAATAGCACGCGCCCCCCAGCAAGAAAAACCGGCCGGCCTGACTAGCGCGTTTCATCGGTCCCCGCGGTCGTTCGCCGCGCTCCGCGCACCCACACGAACCAGAAGCACAACGGCAGGAAGATGAAGATCGGCTGCCACACATCCACGTGCATCATGTCGAACCACTTCCGCAGATGAACCCCCGTGTAATACAAACTGACGATCCGCACCACGTTCAACAGCAGCAGCGCCGCGATGCCCGCGAGCAACACCGGAAGCCGGCGCACCCGCCCCGCCGCCACCGGCGACGCCAGAACGATGAACACAAAGAACGCCGACGCCTGAATCGCGTCGCACCCCTTCTTGATGGCCAGCGAAAACCGCGAGGTGTGAATCGTCGTCCCGTCGGCCGTCGCATCATCGCCCACCATCCGCATGATGGCCGCCGAGGCGCGGGCGTTCAGATTCAAATACGACTCAAAAACACCGGTATGGGACAAGTACAAATAGAAGAACGCGTTGAACGCGATGGTCATGCCGGCCAGCCACAGCACGAATCCCACGACCGCCCGCTTGCCGGACGGCGAAGCGCCGGGCGTCGGCGACATGCCCGCGGGGCCGTCTTTGCGGCCGACCGCATCGCCAGAGTCTCGCGTGTTCGATCTACCCATGTTTGCCTTGCAATCCCGGTCGCCGGCAACGCGTCGAAATCACTGGTCCGGCACACCCTGGTATTCGCGTCGGACGCCCGGATCACAACCCGCCACGCGCGCGGCGGGCGGCAGAGAACCGATGGCGGAAGGCGGAGCGCACGGCCGCCGGTTCGCTTCTTGGCCGCGGACTTGCGTCCGGGGTTCAGACATCGATGCCGCGGATCGAAAACTCCAGCGCGTCAGGGCGCCAAGCCCCGACGCCGGGACGAACGCGATTCTATCGGCCGTGAACCCCGCCGGCCACGTCGCCCGGAATATAAAGGGGCCGGTACGATACTTGTCATATCGTCCCGGCCCCGTCCTTATCGCACTGTCATCCGCGGCCGCGACAAACTTCGCGGCCGCAGCGTGGGCTAGCCGCCCATGTTGTCACGGGCGACCGCCCGTGACGATCGTGCTAGGCCGTCGCGGACCGCAGACGCCGTCCGAACAGCACGCTGCCCAGCGCCAAGCCGCCCAAGGTCATGATAATCAGACCCCACTGGGTGACCGTCGGCACCGGCGGAACGCCGCAAACGATCTGGTTGCAGTCTTGATCCTGCGCCCATGCCTGCGTCGGCCCGTCACAGTCCGCTTGGAACACGTCGTTCGCGCACGTGCCGTCGCCTTCGCAGCACGCCCCCCGCGGCGCTTCGCACGGCGGGGAGATGTTCGCGCACAGCGTACCTTCCGACCAGCGCTGCCCCACGCAGCTGGCCTGGAACACGTTGTTCACGCACGCGCCCGTCGCGTCGTTGCAGCACGCCCCGCGCGGCGGCTCGCACGGCGGGATCAGATCGACGCAATTCGTGGTCAATTCCCACCGCTCGTTCGGACCGTCGCAATCGGCTTCGAACACGTCATCGACGCAATCGCCGGTCTGGTTATTGCAGCAGGCGCCGTTCTGGATGACGCAGTTCACGTCCGAACAGTAGGTTTCCGGATGCCACGAGAACAACGGATCCGGCGGTCCCGAACCCGGGAACTGTACCGACCACGCGGTCAGCGGACCGGTGTCCGGCGTGGCGTAGTCGCAAATCTTGATCGTCCAGTTGCCCAGCGCGGGCATTCCGTCGAATGCGCTCAACGGGCTGGGGGGCGTGTAGTTCGGAGGCGACGAGGCGTTTGCTACGCACAGCGTCTCCACCGGTCCGCCAGCGCCCTCGTCGTCGAGGATGAGCCCAGCGTAATTAGCCGTGGAGCAGCCAAACGTGCTCGCAGGCACTCCGGGCTGGTCAATCACCATGACCGTCGTCGCGTTGTGCTCGACCGACACCTTCACGTCGCCGACCCATGAGTGCGTCAACGACAAGCCGACGTTCACGTCGGTGACGTTGAATGCCGCGCCCGTCACGTTGATGGTGTGGGTGGCACAGCTCGCATCCCCGCCTCCGTCGGGCACCGGAATGTTCAACCCTGATGCTCCGCGGACGTCGGGCGGCGGCAGGCCGCAATCCTGCTGCGCCACGTTGTCCGTGCAGATGCCTGTGTTGCCGTCGCAGCACGCGTCCGTCGCCGTGCAGGTCAGCGTGGCGTTGTAAATCCGCCCGCAGGGCGTGCCGGTGAACAACTGCGGCCCGACGAAACCGACATAGGTGCCCGGGGCCAGCAATTGCGTGACCACCGCGGTTTCGCAATCAAGCGCGGCGTCGCTGAAGACCGCTCCCACCGGGCAGCCCAGCGGGAACACCAGTGCGTTCACCGGGAACTGGGCCGTCACCGTCCATGTGACAATCGTCGGCTGGGTCAGCGTAAACTGATACCAGTCCAGATCACGTGACGGACCGTCCGCCCGCGACGTACCGCAACGCGTCTGACCGCACGCGATCGGCTGGTAGGCGTTCGGCGTGACGTTGCAACCGCCGTTGACCGTATCGGTCGGCAAACCGCACGTCGGTTCGCCCTCCGGTATCGAACCCCCCAAACACGACAGCTCGCACGGCGGCGGTTCGGGGCAATCGCCATTGGCCTCCACCTCGGCACAGGTCAACCCGGGGTATTCGGTCTCGCCCGCGAAGCAGCCGCCCGGCAGGTTGTCGTCAAAACAGGTTCCCGTCGCATCTTCGCAACACGCCGACAGGATGGGATCCGGGCAATCGCCGTTGGCTTCCACCTCGGCGCAGGTCAGGGCCGGATACTCGGTCTCGCCCGCGAAGCAGCCGCCCGGCGGGTTGTTGTCGAAGCACGTTCCCGACGCATCGTCGCAGCACGCGGACTGCACCGGCGGCGCTGCGCACATGGCCAGCGATTCGGTGGTCAGAGCCAGTGTCGCGCCGGCCGTCGGCGGTCCGCCCAGCCAGTGCGTTACCTCCACCCAGTACATCGTGCTGGGCGTCGTGTCGAAGCAGACGCACGACTCGCCCACGGTCGTGCCGAAGCACGAGGAACCGGGATCCGACCCGGCGCCGAACGATCCGGCGTTGCAATCGTCGTTCGAATCGAGCAGCGTCCCGCCGCACGAATCGTAGATGTTGATAAGCGAATCGAACGTTGAACCGCAAGTTTCGATGGCCTCGATGGCATCGTCGGCCGTAAACTTGAACCACCCGCCGTGGTCAACCACCGAATTGAAACTGTCCGGCGCCACCACTTGGGCGTTGGCGCACGTCGAACCCGCGGCTACGCCGCAAGGCGCACCATTCATGACGTCCAACTGAAAGCCGCCGTTGGCCAGCGCCGCGTTGAAGTCGCGCACGTTGATGCGGTAGGGAACACCCATCGTCGAGCAAAACGTCGCGGTCGACAAGAAACCATTAAAGCCCGCGCAGCCGTCGTCATTTCCCGTCACACACGTGAGCGACGCCGGGGGACACGCGCCGGTGTAGACCCCGATTTTTGTGTCTTCGTGATTTGCGTCGCTGAACGCGTTGCACGTCGTTAGCGTGAGCATGTTTCCGTTACCCACCAGCGTGTACCACACGCCGTCGCCCGTGGTGCTACCGGACGTGCCGCAGCCGGACACCAGCCCCGCCTCCGGGGTCGCCTCGACGGTCGTGCCCATTGTGCTGCTGGGAATCGCGACCGCCTCCGGCGCCGCACAATCATCGTTCGCCGGCGGAGCGGCCGGATCGTTCGCCGGGTTCACGTTGCTCCACGTCGGTGTTGATTCCGACGCATGCCGGTTTTGCGATGCCTGTTGGATCGCGTTGATGTCCTTCTTGGTCAGCCCCTTCTGGGACAGTTCTCGTGTCTGGGCCAACGCGAGGGTGGTACAACCGACCACCGCAACGACGCCGGCCAATGTTCCAATACTCTTCCTCATGTGGGGAACCCTCCTGTTCCTATGCCTGCCAACCTCTTACTTTTCCCTTATCCTTCGAGCCGCCGAACACGGCGGCTTATCGCACGGACCGGCTCGCACACCGGCCAACCATCGACGTCCGTGATTAGTCGTCTTGCGGCGGCGCCCGCGGATGCCCCGGCGCCACTCGAACTGCCGATCGCGCCCGGCTGAATTGCGGCCAACTCACGACGCCGCATTCGGGCTGCACGCGGCGAATCACGCACTCAACCGCGTCCCGCAATCCCAAATCACGAAGAAACGAAGAAAGCGATGCGTTGACGTACGCCAGCGCATACCCGGCCAGCAGGGCGCCAGCCATCACCGCGATCATGTTCAATGAAGAATGGGCGGTGTCCGGCGCTGCAATGGCCAACACCGCGCGAAACATCTCAATGACCAGCGCCGTGACGCCGACGGTCAGCGAAAAGCACATTGCCGCAACCTCGGCGCGATGGCCGCGGTGCGACGGTTTGGCTCGCCGGTCGCCCATTCGCCTGCCTGCAAACGATAGGAAGCTGAAGAAACGGACCGCCGTGGATTTGGGGCCGGCAGCGCGGGAACACCGCTGCCCCCTCCGGTGGCGAAATGATCCGCTCCCCCTCTCACCAACCGATCGCGACCGCGGAATCGCCCTCCACCGCGCGCCGCGAATCACCGATCAACAAGTCGAATATACGGACCTTGGCTTGGAATTCAAGAAAAAAACGAATTGCCAAAAAAAATGTTTCACCAGCCTCGCCCGACGCCCACAGCTGGTAACCGTCGAACCACGTTTTCCCGAGCCCATCCCACGACCATGCGCATCAAACCGCCGCCGTCAGACTCCGCCTTCCACGTAGACTGCGAATGCTCCCACCCGCGTTCTCTCGGCGCTCTCCGCGCCTGCGCGGTGAATCTTTCAGACCTGCGCTTCGTTGTCGCAAATCATTGTCACGAAACGACTTGGGCGCTATTTCATCGAATGTTCCAGTTCAAATAGTCGTCACCGGTCCCCTCCGCCCCGTCCGGGCCGAAGCTGACGATATCGTACTTGCCCTCATGTGTCTTCCCCGGAAAGGAATACTTGAATTCGTGACCCCAGGTGTCCAACAGGTCGGCCTCATCCAGCAGATACGGCCCCTGCCAAGCGGCCGGGTCGGACAACCCCTTCGGCTTTTCCACCAGCCCCCGCAAGCCCTGTTCCGTCGTGGGATAGCTGCCGATGGCGAAAAGAAATTCCTCCAACGCCCGGGTCACCCGGCCGTCGCGATGGATCTTCTCGCGCATGGCCTGCTCCTCCGGCGAGTACTTCAGGGCGTCCTCCGTCTGGGTTTCCTCCTTGCACGCCCCGACGAACAAGGCGAAACCGCATACCATCACTCCCACGATACCGCGCTTCATGGATGATCTCCGATTTGGAACCAACGCGATTCCCATCTGGTGCGCCCGTCGTAATAGGTACGCTCGGTGCGACGCACGGGTTCTCGCCTTTTCACCGGTCGCCAAGGCAACTGCCTAGACCGTCGAACTGCCATCGGGCACCCCCGGTCACCGCCGCGCCCGTGGCATGGTATACCACGTACCAGAAGTTCCCGCCAGCAGGCAGCCGTCGTGTTCGGCCGAGTGACGGGTGGCGATTCGCCGATTCCCGGTCGCCGCGTGCGATTTAACCCGGGCTCCGCGCTTCCTGCGCCAGCTTCTGTAAACGTCTCAATTCCATCAGGGCCTCGATGGGCGAGGTGCAATCCAGATCGATCGCCCGCACGCCGTCGATCAGCGCATTCGAAGCATGGTTCCCCCCATCAAACAACGACAACTGTGGGCCCGGCGGTGCCGATCCCGGGCTCTTCCGCCGATCGACTGATCGACCGTGCATCTGGTTTTCTAATTCGCCGAGAACCTGGGCGGCGCGTTTCACGACGGCGTCCGGCACGCCGGCCATTTTGGCGACGTGCAGGCCGTAGCTGCGGTCGCAGGCGCCGGGGACAATGCGGTGCAGGAAGATGATGCGGTCGGCGTCGATGGCGGCGTCGGGCCATTCGCGGACGGATACGTTGTGATTGGCGACGGTCGGAAAATGCTCGGCCAACGCGGTCAGCTCGTGATAATGGGTGGCGACCAGCGAACGGGCGCGGGTCGTGGCGGCGAGGTATTCGGTGATGGCCCGGCACAGCGACAGGCCGTCGTAGGTGCTGGTGCCCCGGCCGATCTCGTCGAGAACGACCAGCGAGCGCGGCGTCGCGTGGTTCAGGATGACGGCGGCCTCGGTCATCTCCACCATAAACGTGCTCTTGTTCTGGGTGATGTCGTCGGATGCCCCCACGCGGGCGAACAGGCGGTCGATGACACCCAGTGACATTTCCGCTGCCGGCACGTAGGAACCCGTCTGGGCCAGCAGCGATAGCAAGGCCACCTGGCGCATGAACGTGCTTTTGCCGGACATGTTAGGCCCGGTGATGATCCAGACGCGCTGGTGGTCGTTGAGGTCGACATCGTTGGGCACGAAGCGGTCGGACAGCGTCTGATCCAGCACCGGGTGCCGCCCCTCGACGATCCGCAGGGACGTGCCGTCGTTGACTTCCGGCCGGACGTAGCGGCGTTCGACGGCCAATTCCGCGAAACCGGCCACGCAGTCGAGCCGGCCCAACGCGTCGGCGACGCGCTGCAGCGTCGGCACGTGACGGGCGGTTTCGAGCCGCAGGTCGTCGAAAAGACGGGTTTCCATCGCGACGGCCTGCTCTTCGGCGTTCAGCACCTTGTGTTCATAGGTCTTTAATTCGTCGGTGATGTATCGTTCGGCGTTGGTGACGGTCTGTTTGCGGACATAATGGCTGGGCACGCGGTCGCGATGGGTATGCGTAACTTCGATATAGAAGCCGAACACGCGGTTATAGGCGATCTTTAACGAGGGAATGCCCGTCTCTTCAATCTGGCGTTTCTGATAGTCCGCCAGCCACGCCCGTCCGTCGCGGCGGATGGACCGCAATTCGTCCAGTTCGGCGTGGTATCCATCGGCGATCACGCCGCCTTCGCGGACCACGGGCGGCGCGTCCGCCCGCAGTGCCCGTTGCAATAACCCGGCTAATTCGTCCAGACCGGCCAATTCTTCTCGCCATTGCCGCAACGCAGGCGGGCCGAGCGGTTCCAATACGGATCGGATGTCGGGCAGCGCCCCCAGCGTGCGGCCCAATCCGACCAGATCGCGTGGATTAGCCCGCCCCAGCGCCACCCGGGCGGCGATGCGTTCCACGTCGTTACAGGATTTCAGCCGTTCGCGCAACCCCCGCCGGGCGCGGTCGTCCTCGACCAGGGCGGCCACCGCGTCCTGCCGCGCGACGATGGCGCTTACGTCGACCAGCGGATTCGCCAGCCAGTCGGCCAGCCGTCGCGCGCCCATGACCTGCACCGTGCGGTCGATGGCGTGCAGCAGCGAACCTTCCCGTTGACCGCCGCGCACGGTGCGTTCGATTTCCAGCGCCCGCCAGGTGTTGCGATCGATCCGCAGGGTGTCCGACGGGCGGTGCGGCTCGAGTCGGCGCAGGTGCGACAACGCCGTCTTCTGCGTTTCGGCCAGGTAATGAACGATGGCGCCGGCCGCCCGAACCGACGCATCCACCCGCTCGAAGCCGAACCCTTCCATCGTACGCACGCCGAATTGGCCGTGCAGAACGCGGACCGCGTGATGCTCGGTGAATTCGAGCGCTGCCCGGTGCGTGACCACGGTCGCGCACAGGCCGACCAATTCTTTCGCGATGACCGCGATCGGCGAATCAGGTTCGTCGTCGATCAGCACCTCCGCCGGCCGCAGTCGGACCAGTTCGTCCAGCACCCCGTCGGCGAGTTCGTTAAACGCGCGAAATCGGCCCGACGCCAGTTCGACGACGGCCAATCCGATGCCGTTTCGCCCGGCCACCATCGCGGCCAGCAAATTGTCCCGGCGATCGTCCAGCAAGGCGTCATCGGTCAACGTGCCGGCCGTCACGATGCGGACGATTTCGCGTTTGACCACGCCCTTGGCCAGTTTGGGGTCCTCGACCTGCTCGCAAATGGCCACCTTGATGCCCGCGGCGACCAGTTTGCGGAGATAGGATTCCAATGCGTGATAGGGAATGCCGGCCAGCGGAACGGGGTCCTTGTCCTTGGAACGCGTGGTCAACGCGATGCCCAGGACGCGCGACGCGGTTTTCGCGTCGTCAAAAAAAGTTTCGTAAAAATCCCCCATGCGGAAGAACAGCAACGCGTCGGGCGCCAGCCGTTTTTGGTCGTGGTATTGCCGCATGGCCGGCGTGAGCGCATCGGGCCGCGACGGCGACGTGCGGTTGGACGGACTGGATTCGACGCGTTTGATCACGGTCGGCGGCCCCCGCGGTGGACGATGAATCGACGCAGTCCAATGTAGCCCGGCGACCGGGATTGACAACTGCGTTGCCATCGCGCGACCGTGGCACGAACATCCTTCCCGTGACAGCAGTGGCTGGAAGCCCACGCCACAATCGCTACGGGTCGTTAGCCGGGCGACGTGGCATGATTGACGAGGTGCCAGCCCGCATCCATGACCCGTTTCAGATGCCCCGCACTGGGCAGGCCCGCCAACAGGTTGTCAATCGACTGATTCGTCACGGGGTGGCGAACGGCGGGATCGATGTCATGCAGCGGCCGCAGGACGAACAGCCGGTGGTGCATGCGCGGATGCGGCAGGATGGGGTCGGACGCTCGGCGAACGAGCGACCCGTACAGCAACAGGTCGATATCGACCGGCCGCGGGCCGCCCGGGATCGTCCGTCGTCGGCCGAGCCCGTGTTCGATTTCATGCGCCCGCGACAACAGCGCGTCGGGCGGCAACGTCGTTTCGATGCGCAGCACCGCGTTCAGGAAATCACGTTGGCCGGCGGCCGCCTCCGCCGCCGGCGTTTCGTAAACCGGCGACGAGTGGGTCACGGTGACGCCGGGCGATTGCGCCAGTTGTTCCGCGGCCGCGGCCAACATCCCCGGCCGGTCGCCCTCGTTCGAACCCAGCGCCAGGTACCCCACGATCGACTGCACGATTCACCACGCCATCCGGCGCAAGCGGTCCATGGCCTCGCGCGTTCGATCGGCGTTCACGGTCAGTGCCAGCCGGAAATAGCCCTCGCCGCATCGGCCGAATCCCGCGCCGGGGATGATGACCACACCGGTTTCGTCCAGCACCTTCGCACAGAAATCCATGGAGGCGTAACCGTCGGGGCAACGCGCCCAGATATAGAACCCCGCCGGCGGCCGGGTGACGCAAATGTTCATTCCCGCCAGCGCGTCCACGACGATGTCGCGACGTTCGCGGTAGATTTTTTTCATGGCCTGCACCGCAGGGTGATCGGAATGTTGCAGTGCCTCGACGCCCGCGGCCTGTATGGCCCCGAACTGCCCGGAATCGAGATTGTTTTTCAACGCGGCCAGCGAGCGGACGACCCGTGCGTCGCCGACCGCGAAACCGATGCGCCAGCCGGTCATGTTGAAAGACTTGGAAAGTGAATGGAACTCGACCGCGTAATCCATCGCCCCGTCCACCTGCAGGATGCTGGGCGGGGCGGATTCGAAATAGACGTCGGCGTAGGCCGCGTCGTGGGCGATCAATACGTCCTGTTCCCGGCCGAACCGGACGGCGCGCTGCAGGTCGGCAAGCGTGGCCGTCGCCCCGGTCGGGTTGTTCGGATAGTTCAGGAACATCAACGCCGCCGATTTGGCGACGGCCGGCGGAATCGCATCCCAATCGGGCAGCCAGCCGCGGTCGGGGGATAGCGGCAGGCGATGAATTTCGGCGCCGGCAAATACGGCCGACGCGGTGTATACCGGATACCCCGGTTCCGGAACGATGACCGTTTCGCCGGGATTCACCACCGCCAGCGGCAGATGGCCGATGCCCTCCTTGGTGCCGATGACCATGGTCACCTGTGTGTCGGGGTCGATCGTCACGCCGAACCGCCGGCGCATGTAGTCCGCGCACGCCTTGCGGAATGCGGCCGTTCCCGCGCCCGGGGGATAGCGATGATTGGCCGGCTGGCGTGCAGCCGCTTGCAATCGTTCGACGATGAAATCGGGCGTGGGCTGATCGGGGTCGCCGATACCGAAACTGATGACGTCCTTCCCGGCCGCGACCGCCGCCTGCGTTCTGCGGTCCATTTCAACGAACAGATAGGGAGGCAGTTGATCGAGCCGTTGGGCGCGGCAATGGGGCACGGTGCGTCACTCCCATTCGGGATGGAAATCGACACGGACGGCGCGAGACGCCGATCGGCGAACGCGGTGCATGGTAGGAATGCAGCCGCCACGGGTCAATCGGGCCGTGGCCGGATCACGCAATCGTAAATGGTTTTGGGAGGCGCAGCCGACCCCCGCCAATTCAGCTCGCGTTGGGGTCGTCGGTGAAGCGCAGCGTCAGATGCGCCGTAAACCGATCCGGCGAGGTTTCGGTCGCGCGGATGCTGCCGAAATCGATGCGCCGGAACAACGCCTGCAACTGGCGCAGGGCGGTGGTCGGATCGATGCCCGCCACGGCGGGTTGCGGCGCCGGAATCGTCACGTCCACGACGGCGTCGCCGCGTTCCACGCGGAATACCCAGGAACCGCCGTCGGGGAATCGACCGACCATGCGGCGCAGGTCGCGCGACGCCGCGTCCAACCCCAGAAGCTGCCCGTTTACGCCGACGATGGTATCGCCGGGCGTTAACTGGCCGGCGGCTCGGCCGCCGTCGTACACGCGGGCAACGTGTACGGTGCCGGGGCGCGGACCGGGTTGCGTCCCGATGCCCAACGTGAACGGGCGATCGGCCGACGCGGACACACGGCGAAACGGCGACGCGTCGTCATCCATCAGCCAGCGCATCGGGCCTCGATCGGTCTGCCGGAGCCACGTGCCGACGATCTGGGCGGCCAGCGCCGGCTGGGCCACTCCCATCAGAAACGGTTCCGTATCCTGCACGCGAAGGGTCGACGCCATTCCCGGCAGCGCTTCCAGCGTGGGGGCCAGACCGAATCGCGCGTCGATAATGTTGCGAACGTGATCGGCGCTGAAGGCGATTACCAATGATTCGCCGACGGCCGCGAACGCCGGGCGGACCGCGGAGAGCAGGTGGTGACGGTCGGCGTCACCGCCCGCATTCGGAAACGCGACCTCGAACAGCGTCGTTCCCAGGTAATCGCTGCGCGACAATTGCAGGCGCCGTCCCGACCGGTCGCGTTCGCGGATGTCCTGCCAATTCACGACCAACTGCACCGTGTCGGCCATGCGCGACGCACACTGCGGCGCGTCCTGCGCTTTCAGGATGACCGCCAGTTGGGGCAGTTCCGATCCCGTGCCGAGGTCCTGGTCCCACACCACCATGGCCCCCGGTCCCAGTCTGGACAACACCCGTTCGTCGAATTCATCGACGTTCAACATGGTCTTGAAGAACTGTACATACGCGGGCGCGTCGGCGCCGACGTGGCGATCGAGCAACGCGCGAAACAGGGAGGAAACGTCGATTGGGGTGCACCACGCCGCAACCGTGGTCAACGGCAGTTCCTTCAAATCACCGACCGACAGCGTCGCCGACGGACGGTCGACGGCCGCACGGGCGCCCGTTCCGCTGAACGCGAAATGAATGTAATCGTCGCGCAGGTAGACGCCGGCGGCCATGCTCGACAGTACCGAGGACAAAAACGTGGGCGGCGATGCCGCGTCAGGCGTTGCGGCCGGTCGAACGTAGACGGTGATGTCCCGTCCTGGCGGCAACGCCCGAATCTGTTCGTCGAAACCCGCGTCCG
Organism: Phycisphaerales bacterium; assembly: GCA_013140575.1. Taxonomy (GTDB): domain Bacteria; phylum Planctomycetota; class Phycisphaerae; order UBA1845; family UBA1845; genus JABFSN01. The sequence goes on from JABFSN010000179.1 coordinate 29,717, forward strand.
CGGACAGCGCCGGGGGGCCATCGCCCAGCATCCGTTTGACGGTTCCTCGATACAGCGAGGCGGGATCGCGGCGCTGGCTGATAACCAAACAGGCGCCATCGGTGGCGGCCGACAGGTTCGTCCGCGTGCGGAAGACCGCGACGTTGCCCCGGGCGTCGAGCGAGTCGGCATCGTCGGGGCGGAACACATCGTTCAACAGACGGTCGTCGGGCCGGTGGCGAATGACAATCATGGCCTCGCCAAGGCGGTCCCACGACGGCGCGACCAACGCGATCTGGTGTTTCAACAGTTCCCGCGCCTGGTCGCCGGATTGCAAGCCCAGCGCGTCCAGCAGAATGCGTCGCCAGTCGTTTCCCGGAAGGTCCGGATTCTGCACCGGGCCGACGACCATCTCAATGAGCATCAACGCGTTACGCGAGCGCGACGATCCATCGGGCGATTCCAGGGGGTTGATCTCGAGGAACAGCCCGGCCGACGCCGGAACGATGTCCGCCAGCGATTCCGGTTGTGTCACGGCGGGCGATTGATGCGCGCCGGCGGCGACCGCCAGGGACAACAAAACCACTACAGCTCGACTGGGAGCGATATCGCGGGTGATCCCTGCGGAACGCATGACCGTGCGACCTTACAAATCTTCCACGGCGCCGTTGGAGGGCGGCGCCGGGGCCAGCTCATCGAATGAATCGGGAAGGATGTTGTACGGTTCCGGTTTGGTGGATTCGTCTATGCCCAACCGATCGATGACCTGCATGATGGTCATCTGGCCGAAATCGATCAACTGGCGGGCGTTGCGCGCCCGGTCGTTCCACGTGGTCTCGACCTGCGTGCGGATGGAATCGGCCGCCCGATGCAGTTCCGCGGGCGGCGTCCGATTGGTCTGTTTGTTGCCCAGCACCAGGCGCGGCGGGCGTTGAAACCAGACCACCGACGCGATGACCACCGCGGCGGCCGCGGCCAATCCACCTGCAATCATCCGGTGGCGGCGATATCGCTGCCATACGCTAACCGGGCGTCGCGACGATTCCACGCAGGCCAGCAGCCGGGACGTGAAATCGGCCCCCAACGCCGGTTCGATATCGGAATCGCCGGCCACCACGTGACCGGCCACTTCCATCAACGCCAGTTCATGTCGGCAGTCGGAACAGCGCAGTCGGTGGGCGCCCAATTCGGTGGCCAATGCCGGTGACAATTCACCGTCGAGATACGCGTCGAATAGATGTCGAGCCTGCGAGCAGTCCATCGCATGTTCATCGGCCGCGAAGGCGCGGCGACCGGCGTGTCAAGTCCCCATCGATTCGCTACGGCACGCCGTAGTCTGTTACCCGGCCAAGCCGGCCAGGATGCGTAGTTTCGTCGTTTCGCTCGTGACGGCCGGCTGCAACAGTTCACGCAGCCGCTGTCGGGCGCGATGCAAATGGCTTTTAACGGTGGCCACCGGAAGTTCGAGCACCAGGGCGATATCCTGACAACTGTGATCGTGCCGATAAAACAGAACCACCGTGGCCCGTTGCTGGGGGCTAAGCCGATCGACGGCCCGCCACACGATGGACCGCAGATGCGCGGCCTCGTCGCTTTCCGCGGTCCGCCGGTCAATTCCGTCGCTACCGTCGGGGACGGTCGCGAAGTCGAATTCACCGGTCAACGACTGTTTTCGTCGCAGGGCATTCAAACACAGCCGATAGCCGATGGTGAACAGCCATGTGCTGAAGCGGTATTCCGTCGAAAAGGAATCCAACGACGCGAACGCCCGCAGAAACGCATCCTGCACGACCTCCTCGGCGTCGTGATGGTTGCGCACCATGCGACTGACGAATGCGTGCAACCGATTTTTGTGCCCGTCGATCAGCTCGCGCAACGCACGCTGGTCGCCGCGGCGCGCGCGGGCGATCAACTGACGCTCGTGGCGTCGTTCGTCGTTACAAGATGCCTGCGCTTCGGGCACGGACTCGCCCTCCTGCCTGAATTATACCCATCGGCCGCCGCGTGCGTTGCTTTCCAGTCGCGTCCGAATAGACTTTTGTGGCGGCGCTGGAGCGTATATATCCGAATATCGTGTAACCAATTGACTGTCAAGATGTTATGGCCAAAAAGCATGATGCCGTGTCGCCATCCGTTCAAAATCGTAAGGCAGCGTTTAAATTCGAGCTGCTGGAAAAACTGGAATGCGGAATAATCCTCGTCGGAACTGAAGTTAAGAGCCTGCGCGACGGCCAAGGGTCGCTGGATGAGGCGTTTGCGAGAATCCAAGATGATGAAGTATGGCTGCATGGTTTCCATATTCCACCGTACAGCCACGGAAATGTCCAGAATCACGAACCCACGCGACCGCGGAAGTTGCTGCTTCACAAACGGGAGATTGCGAAGCTTCACACCAAACTAACGCTGCGCGGATTGACGCTGGTGCCGACGGCGGTCTATTTCAACGACCGTGGAATCGCCAAGGTGCGGTTGGCGTTGGCGAAGGGCAAACGGCGGCAGGACAAGCGCCAAGATATGAAACGGCAGCAGGACCAGCGGGATATGGATCGGGCGATGCGACGACGGCGGTGATCGGCCGAGACGACCGTGCGTTCGAAACGGGTTCATCAAGTATCGCACTTGACTGGGTGATGGAATGACGTTGATCCGATCGGTTTCGGGTGTTCGGGGAATCGTTCGCGCCGACGATCCGTCGGGCGTGACCATGAACGCCGACGTGGCATCGCGAATGGCCCGCGCGTTCGTGACGTGGCTGGTGCGCGAGAAACGCGGGGGCGATTCCGTCCTAGTGGTCGGTGGGCGCGACGGCCGGCCGGGCGGTGACGCGCTGCTGGGCGCATTCGCCGATGGGGCCCGCGCCTGCGGGGCCGACGTCGTCGATCTGGGAGTGGTGACCACTCCGGGTACGGGTTTGATGGTGCGGCGGTTTTCCGCGGCCGGCGGGGTGGTCGTCACGGCGAGCCATAACCCCGTGCAATGGAATGGGATGAAATTGCTGAGCGGTGACGGTCGGGCGCTGTCGGGCAAGCAGGCCTACGAAGTGTATGCGATTTGCGACAACGGCGGTTTTTCGGCGGTCGCACGCGTCCAACCGAAGGCCGCGCCGCGGGCGAACCCGGCCGAAGAACACGTTTCGGCCGTTCTGAAAACGGTGGATGCGGAACGAATCGCGTCGCGACGGTTTCGGGTGGTTTTGGACAGCGTGAACGGGGCGGGCGGCCGTGTGGGCCGAATGCTGTTGGAACGGCTGGGCTGCGCCGTCGTACACATCAACGCGGAACATGGACAACCGTTTGCGCACACGCCCGAACCGGTGGAGGCCAATCTACGGGACCTGTGCGACCTGGTTCGTCGCGAGGGCGCGGACGTGGGGTTCGCGCAGGACCCCGATGCCGATCGGCTGGCGATTGTGGACGAGTCGGGGCGCTTCATCGGCGAGGAATACACGCTGGTGTTGGGGGCCAAACGCATTCTGCAAACGACGCCGGGCGGGGTGGCCGTCAATTTGTCGACGTCGCGGATGATTGACGACGTGGTCGCGGGTATGGGAGGAGCGTGCCGCGTACATCGATCCGCGGTGGGCGAGGCCAACGTGGTGGACGTGATGCAGGCGCAGGGATGCGTGGCCGGCGGGGAGGGAAACGGCGGGTTGATCGACCCGCGCGTGGGGTTGATCCGGGACAGCGTTTCGGCGATGGCGGTGGTGCTGGACCTGCTGGCAGCGAGCGGCGAGCGGGTATCGGAAGCCGTGGCGACGATTCCGCGATACGCCACGGTGAAGGACAAGATCACGTGCGATCCGGAGCGGATCGCGGACGCGCTGGCGAAGTTGCGGCGCGGGTTCGCGAATCAGCGGATCGACGATCGCGACGGAGTGCGGATCGACTGGCCCGATGAAAAGAAATGGGTGCACGTCCGCGGTTCAAACACCGAGCCGATCATGCGCTTGATCGCCGAGGCAAGGGACGCGGCGGACGCGAAGGGGCTGCTGCAACGCATTCGGGCGATGATTGATTGAGTTGGTGGTCGTTGGGTTTCGTATCTGGTTTTCGGCGCGCGGTACGCAGGGCCATGGGTGGATCTGCCGCCCCTGCCGGGGCTTCGCATCGATTTCGTTCGCCGGTTTCCCACGGCTTCCGCCGTGGGCTGACCACGAACGCCCCTGCCGGGGCGGGTTTTCAGGCGCGGCCACACCCACGGGTTGCGCGATGCTGCGCATCGCTCCACCCGTGGCTACAGTCCGCCGCACCACCGGGGCGAAAGCGCATGCAGGCAACGATCCGTGGTCAGACCGAAACGGTAAGGCCTCGCGGCCGACGACTGGACAATCTCGACGCTTTGCGGCGATAAAGAGCGTGTGTCGGGCGGTGACGCGGCCTACTGATGCCGGCGACCCGCGCGGCAGATATCGACAATCAGAAAACAGACCGGGGCGAAGTTGGGCGATGATGACGGAAGGAGTCGGGGTATGAATCGTTGGTGCATGGCGGCGCTGTCGGTGGTGGGCGTGGCGATGACCGGGTGTCCGATGGGCGGGGATGGCGGCGGGGTGACGGAAACGGCATTCAACGCGACGTTGAATGGGGCCAACGAGGTGCCCCCGGTCACGACGACGGCCAACGGCACGGTCGAGTTTTTGGTCAACGAGGACGGCACGGAGATGGTGTACGAACTGACCGTGGTCGGGGCCGTCGACGTCACGCAGGCGCACATTCACATGGGGGCCGCGGGAACGGCGGGAGCGGTGGTCGCGTTCCTGTTCGAATCGCCGGGTGAGCCGGTGACGGTGGACACGTTGAGCGCGCAGGGTGTGCTGACCGACGAGGACCTGGTCGGACAGTTGGAAGGCCGCACGTTGGCCGACCTGATCGAGGCAATGGCTGCGGGAAACACGTACGCCAACGTTCACACGACGGCGAATGAAGGCGGCGAAATCCGGGGGCAGATCGGGGCGGAATAGGCGGGAAGGGAGCGCGATCGCGAAGCAATCGGGGCGGGGATTTGGCGCGGTCGGGGCGATGCCCAAAGCGCCGTGACCGGCGTGATGCCGTTGAATATTCCGTGCGATCGAGTGACACTGGTCGATCGGATCAGTGCCCCACCCCAGGATGGGGTGGGGCACGCACGCGGCGACACCGGACCATCGGATCAGTCCCCCACCCCAGGAAGGGGTGGGGCGCCCAAGCGGATGGGTTCGCGGGAAGGGATTCCCGCGAGGATGGGTGCGAGAAGGGATTCTCGCACCAGCGAATCCACTTGACGGAATTGGCGACGATCGGTCGGTGGTTGGCACGGGAGGTGGACCGGCTGCAGTTCGGTCGGCCGGTGACGCACGTCTATGACCCGTTGGTGTACGCGCGGGCAGCCCACGAACAATACGTCGAGCGGTACGGTCGTGGCACACGTGAAATCGTCCTGTTGGGGATGAACCCCGGGCCGTGGGGGATGGCGCAGACGGGCGTTCCGTTCGGCGAAGTGGGGACGGTGCGCGACTGGTTGGGCATGACCGCGCCGATCGGGCGTCCCGCGAGCGAACATCCCAAGCGGCCGGTGATGGGCTACGAATGCCGGCGGAGTGAAGTCAGCGGGGCGCGGTTGTGGGGTTGGGCGCGGGCCATGTACGGAACACCGACGCGGTTTTTCGAGCGGTTTTTCGTCGCCAATTATTGTCCGCTGTGTTTCATGGAAGCATCGGGCCGGAATCGAACGCCGAACCAACTGCCGGTAAACGAACGATCACCGTTGTTGGCGTTGTGCGACGAGGCGCTGCGGCGGACGGTGGCCGTGCTGCGGCCAAGGCTCGTCGTCGGGGTGGGCGCATTTGCGGAGTCGCGGGCCCGGGCGGCGCTGGGCGGGGTCGACGTTGCGATCGTGGGCATGTTGCACCCCAGCCCGGCGAGTCCGGCCGCGAATCGGGATTGGGCGGGTCAGGCGATGAAGCAGTTGCGGGTCGCGGGGATCGACGTACCCTAGTGGTCTGTCACGTTTTCGATTTCGGGTGACCGGACGCGACGTAGCCTGCGGGTCTGTCGCCCCTCCGGGGCTTTTTCGTGGGGGATGGCGAGTCCGGGGGCTGACGCCCCCGGCTATTGACTATCGCCCCTTCGGGGCTGCCCGAAAAGCGAAGTGTGACAGTCTCGTGAATGGTCCGGCCAACTTTGCCGGGGTTGATCGCCGATACCAATTTTGCTATAATGAAACGGATCGCTGGTGCCCCCGACGGCGGTGAGTTTTTATCAGGACGAACGCGGTGACGCGCCCGTGGTTGTGTGGCTTGAGAAGCTGCGTCGCGGGGATCCCGTCGCGTACGCGAACTGCGTGGCCGCCATTCATCGGCTGGCGACCGCGGGGCATGAGCTTCGGCGGCCGACCGCGGACTATTTGAGGGACAAGATTTACGAACTGCGTGCCCGACGAGGACGGGTGAACTACCGAATATTGTATTTCCATCACGGCCGGAATGCGACGGTACTGGCCCATGCGTTGACCCAGGAAGACAAGGTCCCGGACGCCGACATCGAACGGGCCGTTCAGCGACGGAAGCAATATGAAGGCAACCCGAAAAAACACACTTACCAGGAAACGCCCGGACGGGCGTAAAACCGCCGACGCGTTGCGGATCATCGACCGCATTACCGGCCGCAGTTCGAAGGTGCGTGCGATGATCGCCGATGCAACCATCCACGCGCAAGTGGCCGAGATGCTGCACGAGGCCCGCACCGAGTCCGGGTTGACGCAACGGGAGTTGGCCGCGCTGGTCGGCACGAAGCAGCCGGTGATCGCGCGTCTGGAAAACGCCGACTACAACGGCCATTCATTGTCGATGCTGAACCGCATCGCGGCCGCGCTGGGGCGGCGTGTGCGAATCTCGTTCGCGGCGGCGAATCGCTGATCGTTCCGGCGAATCGACGTGGGCCATGCGCGCGCGTGGACTGGGTTCATCGGCGGAAACGATGGGATATGACCAGATTCAGCGTGGCGCGGATGGTTTTGGCGACGGGCATGCGGCTGGCGCCGGCTTTTGCGGAGTAGGAAAGGTGAAGGGGAACCTCCGCGAACGTGGCGCCCGCGGCGGCAAGGCTTAGCAACACGTCGGCGGTGCATTCGAAACCGGGGCGGGCGCAGAACCGGTCGCCGCCGAGTGCCATCGCCCGGCACAACGTGGAAACGCGGCACAGGCGGTAGCCGCAGGTGTAGTCGCGGACGCCGCGGACGGGCAGCAGGAGGCGAAACAGAAGCCCCGCGCCGCCGGCCGTCAGCCGGCGGAACGGGCTGACGCCGTCTACGCGGGCGCCTTCTCGGAAACGGGAGGCGATGACCACGTCGCAATTGGTGCGGTTCATCACGTCGAGCATGTCGGGCAGCAGTTCCGGCGGGTGGGTGTTGTCGGCGTCCATGGTGACGATCAGATCGTCGGGGTGGGCGCGGTTGGCGACCGCAAACAACGCATCGCGCAGGGTCGGGCCCAAACCGAGGTTGCGCGGGTGGGTGGTGATGTCAGCCGGTTGGGATTTGGCGAATTCGGCCAGGATTCGCGGGGTGTCGTCGGTGCTGCCGTCGTCAACGATGACGTAGCGATGGGGCTGGTTCATGTCGCCCATCACGCTTGACCAGCGATCGAGCAACGCGCCGATGCGCGGGCCTTCGTTGTAGGCGGGCAAGGCGATCCAGACGGTCATGGGTTGAATTGGATATGGATCGGTCGTGATGGGCAAGTGGCGGTGTAGTCGTGACGTGGATTGGCGGGGGCGTGGCACATGACTGACGGGCAAATACGCGGGAAGGGATTCCCGCGAAGAGTGGGTGCGAGAAGGGATTCTCGCACCAGCGGATGCGCGGGAAGGGATTCCCGCGGGTGTGGGTGCGAGAAGGGATTCTCGCACCAGCGGGCGGCACGAAGATGGTCATGGCTGGCGCGGGAACCGTTGTTGGAGTTGCCGCTCGAGAATGTCGGCGATGCGTTGGGAGGCGTGGCCGTCGCCGTAGGGTTGGGAGGTTGCGGTCATGGCGGCGAGCGCGGTTTTGTCGTGAAGCAGGGTCAGGACGTGGTCAAAAATGTCGTGCTGGTCGTCACCGACGAGGGCGACGTTGCCGGCCGCGATGGCTTCCGGGCGCTCGGTCCGGCGGCGCATGACCAGGGTGGGTTTGCCGAGGTAGGCGGCTTCCTCCTGAATTCCGCCGGAATCGGTCAGGATGAGCGCGGCCCGTTTCATCAGGACGACGAATTGATCGTAGGGCAGCGGGTCGAGCAGATGACAGCGGTCGGCAGATCGCAGCATGGGCATCACCGATTCGCGGACGCGGGGGCTTAAATGGACCGGGAAGACGACGTTCAAATCAGGGAGGGCCTCCAAAATTTCGTAGATCGCAGCGGCGATGCCGGTCATGAAGGGGAGGTTTTCGCGGCGGTGGGTGGTGACGGCCATTACCGTGCCGTGGCATCGATGGAGCGCGGCGGCGAGGGGGCCGTCCGGAACGGGACGGGCGCGTTCGGCGATGATGCGGAGGGCGTCGATGCCGGAATTGCCGGTGACCCAGATTCGATCGGGCGGAATGTTCTCGCGGAGAAGGTTGTCGCGGGCGGCGTCGGTGGCGGCGAAATGCCAGTCGGTTAGGACGGACACGAGGCGGCGGTTCATTTCCTCGGGAAACGGTTGATAGAGGTTGTCGGTGCGCAGTCCTGCCTCCAGATGGGCGACGGGGATCTGTTCGTAGAACGCGGCCAACGCGCCGACGAAGCAACTGGTGGTGTCGCCCTGCACGATGACGCAATCGGGACGGTCGTCGCGGAGCACGCGGGCGATGGGTTCGCACAGTGCGGCGGTCAGTGCGGGGAGCGTTTGGCCGGGGCGCATGATGTTGATATCGTGGGTGACGGGGATGTCAAAAAGGCTGACGACCTGATCGAGCATTTCGCGGTGTTGGGCGGTAAGAAGGGTGATGACGTGAAATGCATCTCGTGACTGGAGGTGGGAGATGACGGGGGCGAGTTTGATCGCTTCCGGACGGGTGCCGAAGACGAAACAGGTTTTCCAGGGGCGCGGCATCGGCATTATTCCAGGCCCAGCAAGGGGCGGGTAACGGACCAGTTGGTCGCAGCGACCATGATGAGCAAGGTGTACAATCCGGCGATCACGTCGTCGCCGACAACGCCGAGTCCACCGGGGACGCGGCGTTCGATCCAGCGCGCGGGGGGAACCTTGACGATGTCGATGGCGCGTTCGATCAGGAATGCAACGGTGATGGTTTGCCAGATGAAGGGCATGACCGCGGCGGCGATGAACCACCCGACGAGTTCGTCGAGGACGAGCTTGCGGGAGTCTTTTTCGCGCAACATGCGGTCGCCGACGTCGTGCAGCCAGACGGCGAAGGCGGTGTAGGCGATGACCACGATCCAATAGGTCATCGGCGGCAAGTAGTTTCGCATCAGCCAGGACAGGGGGATACCCGCGACGGCGACGGCGACGGTTCCGGAGGCGGGCAGGTGCCCCAATGGGCCGATGGAGCCAATGGTCAGAAGCCAACGCGAACGTGCTACTACATTTGGGGAGTCGTTCATAAGTCACGCGTCGCGGTGATCCCGATCGGCCGTTCGCCCCAATGATGCTGCATCCGTGCGAACATGGCCACGCAAGCGTGGCCATGCCACCCGCGGTGCCTGCGAACATGGCCACGCGAGCGTGGCCATGCCACCCGCCCCGATACGCGACGCGGCGATGTCCGCCGGTAACTATAGGTGTAGGGAACACCGGACGCCAAGACGGGTGGGGATCAGGCCGATAGAATAGCCAATCGTGGCACGGGCATCCTGCCCGTGACGGCATGGCCGGGACGGCCATGCCACAAGACATGGGCTGGAAGCCCATGCTACAGGTGCCGATCGATAGAATAGGCCGCGATGAAATCGAGGTTTTTGGACATTCTGGCGGAGCGGGTGCTGGTTTTCGACGGGGCCGCCGGCACAAGCGTCCACGCCTACGACCTGTCGCTGGCGGACTACGACGGGCACGAAAACTGCGTGGACATCGTGGTCAAGACCCGTCCGGACGTGGTGGCGGAGATTCACCGGTCGTTTCTGGAAGTGGGCAGCGACGTGGTGATGACGAACACGTTCGGGGCCAACAAGCTGGTGCTGGGCGAGTTTGGGATTTCGGAATTGACCACGCCGCTGAATCGCCAGGCGGCCGAGATCGCGCGGACGGAATGTGCGCGGTTAACGACGAAGGACAAGCCGCGGTTCGTGATCGGATCGATGGGACCGGGGACGCGGTTGCCCTCGTTGCGGCAGACGACGTGGGACACGCTGGTAGACAGCTACACGGCGCAGGCGCGGGGGCTGATCGCGGGCGGCGTCGACGGTCTTTTGGTGGAGACGTGTCAGGACATTCTGCAAGCGAAGGCGGCGATCGTGGCGTGCATGGACGCCATGGCGGCGGCGAAGGTCGAATTGCCGATTCTGTGCACGGTCACGATCGAAACAACGGGCACGATGCTGGTGGGGACGGAAATGGCCGCGGCGATCGTGGCGCTGGAGGCGTACGACGCGGTGCGGGTGTTGGGAATCAACTGCGCGACGGGTCCGCAGGAGATGAGCGAACACGTCAGGCAACTGGCGTCGTCGAGCGACCGGCTGTTGCTGGTGCAGCCCAATGCGGGACTGCCGCAACTGGTGGACGGCAAGCCGCATTACGCGCTGACGCCAGATGAATTCACGCGCTGGCTGGTCGAGTTCGTGGAGGCCGACGGGGTGAACGCGGTGGGCGGCTGTTGCGGCACGAGTCCGGCGCACCTGCGGAAGCTGGTGGAGGCCATCGGCACGCGGGCGCCGCGGCCACGAAAGTTGCGGCGCGAGCCGAGCGTGAGCAGTCTATACCAGGCGGTGCCGGTGCGCCAGGACAACAGTTTTCTGATCATCGGGGAGCGAAGCAACACCAACGGGTCGCGGAAGTTCAAGCGTCTGCTGCTGGACGGGGACATCGACAATCTGGTGGCCATGGGGCGGGAGCAGGTGTCGCAGGGTGCGCACGTCCTGGACGTGTGCGTGGATTACGTGGGGCGCGACGGCGTGGCCGACATGGCCAACGTGGTCAGCCGCTATGCGCAGGACGTGACCGTGCCGTTGATGCTGGACAGCACGGAGGCGCCGGTGATCGAGGCCGGTCTGAAGCTGGCCGGCGGGCGGTGCATCGTTAATTCCATCAACCTGGAAGAGGGCGAATCGAAGTTGGAGCGACTGTGCCCGATCATCCGGCGGTACGGGGCGGCGGTCGTGGCGTTGACGATCGACGAGCATCCCGAAGAGGCCATGGCCAAGACGAAGGATCGCAAGCTGTCCATCGCCCGGCGATTGTTTGACCTGTGCGTGAATAAGTACGGGCTGCGGCCGCACGATCTGTTATTCGATTGCCTGACGTTTCCGATCACGACGGGGAGCGAGGCCGACCGCCGGCTGGGATTGGAAACGCTGGACGGCATCGCCGCGATCACCGAGGCACTGCCCGAATGTCACACGGTGCTTGGCGTTTCAAACGTCAGTTTCGGGTTGGCGCCGGCCGCGCGGGCGGTGCTGAATTCCGTTTTTCTGCACGAGGCCACTCGGCGGGGTCTGACGGCGGCGATCGTTCACGCGGGGGCGATATTGCCGCGGAACAAGATCAGCGACGAGCGATGGAACGCGGCGTTGGACCTGGTCTACGACCGGCGTTCGGACGGGTTTGATCCGCTGGCGCGGTATCTCGGCTTGTTCGACGAGAATGAAGAGATCGCGGTCAAGAAGGACATCACCAAACTGCCGGTCGAGGATCGGCTGAAACAGCGCATCATCAACGGCGACCGCAACGGGCTGGACGCGGACCTGACGGCCGCGCTGGGGACGTACAAGCCGTTGGACATCGTTAACGAAATCCTGCTGGACGGGATGAAGACGGTGGGCGATCTGTTCGGGGCCGGGCAGATGCAGTTGCCGTTCGTGTTGCAATCGGCCGAGACGATGAAGGCGGCGGTCGGGTTTTTGGAGCCGCTGATGGACCGCGTGGAGGGCGACACGCGCGGTTCGATCGTGTTGGCCACGGTGCGCGGCGACGTACACGACATCGGCAAGAACCTGGTGGACATTGTTCTGACCAACAACGGGTACAAGGTCTACAACCTGGGCATCAAGCAGCCGATCAGCCACATCATCGACGTCTGGCAGGAGAAAAAGGCCGATTTGATCGGATTGAGCGGGCTGCTGGTCAAGTCCACGGTGGTGATGCGCGAGAATCTGGCCGTGTTGAATGAACGCGGCCTGGATTTGCCGGTGATTCTGGGCGGGGCTGCGCTGACGCGGAAATACGTCGAGGACGATCTGCGGCAGGAATACAAGGGGCCGCTGTATTATGCGCGTGACGCGTTCGAGGGATTGAATATCGTCAAGCGGGTGGCGTCGGGGGATCGAAGCGTGCCGCCGCCGGTCAGTCGAACGGCGAAAGAGACGCCCAAACGACGGGTGACGGATACGACGCCGCACGTGGGGCAATCGGGCATCGCCCGCGACGTGTCCGTGCCGACGCCGCCGTTCTGGGGAAGCCGTGTGGTCGAACGGATCGATCTGCGCGCGGTGCTGGCCTACATAAACGAAAACATGTTGTTCAACGTGCAATGGCAGTACAGAAAGGCCACGCGTAATCGCGACGAGTATCAGAAATATGTGGACGCGGAGGTCCGGCCGATCTACCGCAAGTTGGTGGATCGCTGCATCGCGGAGGATATTCTGCGGCCGCAGGCGGTGTATGGCTATTGGCCGTGCCAGTCGGAGGGCGACGTGCTGATCGTGTTCGATCCGAACGATCGGGAACGGGAAGTCGTGCGGTTCGAGTTTCCGCGTCAGGGCAAGTCGCCGTTCTGGTGTTTGAGCGATTTTTTTCGACCGATGACGGGCGGCGAGATGGACGTAGTCGCGATCATGATCGTGACCGTCGGGCAGCGGGTCAGCGAAATCGAGCGCCGGTGGTTCGCGGAGGACAAATACGTCGACTATCTGCACCTGCACGGGCTGGGCGTGGAATCGGCCGAAGCGCTGGCGGAATACCTGCACAAGCAGGTTCGCGTCGAGTGGGGAATTGCAGAGGACGATGCCCGTGACAAACAACGCATTTTCCAACAGCGCTACCGCGGATCGCGCTACAGTTTCGGCTATCCGGCCTGTCCGCGGCTGGAGGACCAGGTCAAAATCTGGCCGTTGTTGGACCCGGAACGAATCGGCGTGACGCTGTCGGAAGAGTTCCAGCTTGATCCGGAGCAGTCGACGACGGCGTTGATTTCGCATCACCCGGAGGCGAAATACTTCAACGTGCGATGAAAAGCTCGTGGCGATCCGCTATGCCTGCACCAACGCCGCATCAAGATCGGCCACGATATCGTGCCAGTCTTCCAATCCCAGGCTCATGCGGATTCCGCCGGGCGACAGGCCGCGGCGACGCTTCTCTTCCGCGGGCATCGCCGCGTGCGTCATGCTGTACGGCGCCTCGATCAACGTCTTGATCTGCCCCAGCGAGACGGCCAGCGTCAATGTGTAGGCGTTCCCGGCTGCCCAGTCGATGAACCGCACCGCGGGCCGACCCAGCCCCTCCGCGTCGCACAACTCGAAATAAACCATCGACCCGGGGGCGAAGTGTCCGCGGTAGTCGGTCATCTGCCGTCTGGCCAGTTCGTGTTGCGGAAACGACGGCAGTCCGGGATAGCAGACCCGCGCCACTTTGGGGTGCGACTCCAGAAACGTCGCCACGTGCATGGCCGTCTTCTGATGATTAATCATCCGCGTCGCAAGCGTGGGCAGACCGTTGACCAGCACCGGCCACGCGCACTTGGGCGACAGAGAGCCGCCGAAATCCTTGCGATACAGAATCCACTCGCGGTGAAGACTTCTTGGTCCGATTAAGGCACCGCCCACGTCGGTTCCAAACCCACCGATGCCCTTGGTCAATGACTGGCAGACCACATCGGCGCCCCATTCCAATGGGCGCTGGCAGAAAGGCGTCGCGAATGTATTGTCCACCACGATCCAGACGCGCGCGTCTGCGTCGCGGTCGGCATTCACGGCATTGATGACGCCGCGCACGGCCGCAATGTCAATTAGTTTCAAATCCGGATTGACGGGCGTTTCAAGATAGACGACGCGCGTGCGCGGCGTAATGGCGGTCCGCAGGGCGTCCATGTCCGACATATCCACCAGTGAATGTTGGATGCCATAGCGGGGCAGCCACGTCGTCACCAGTGAATACGTGCACCCGTACAGAACCGCGTGCGCGACGATGTGCTCCCCCTGGTGGGCAAGCGTGCACAACGCGGCGCTGATCGCGGACATGCCCGTCGCGAAACACACGGCCACTTCCCCGCATTCCGCGTACGCCAGATTGTCTTCCAACATGCCCCGCGTCGGCTCGTCCAGGCGGTCGTAGATGTAGATGGGCGAATGCGTCCGGGGATCGTTGTCGTCCGCCACGTATTCCGAGAACGCCTGCGCTCCGCGCTCCGCCGACTCCAGCCGAAAAGTCGCGCTGGCCGTCATCGGCGGCACGACGTGGTGGTTATAGTCCCATCGACCGGTATGACCGACGCCGTGAATCAGCCGCGTACGCATTCTCGGCTCATCGGATGACTGCCTCTTTAGAATCATCTTGCTCTCCCGCCGTCACAGTGCCATCAGTTCAGGCGTCGCCTGGTGCGATTCGCAGCCGCTCGATGTTTCCGCGCGGCCCGTTGACCGCGACGGGCACGCGGCACGGTGGCTCAGGTAGCGCCCCAGCGAACGCACGCACTGGTCCGCCGAGCGAAACACGGGAATGCCTTTCGCCCGCACCGTGCGCGCCAGCGCCTCGTACGGTCCGCCGCAGTCCACGACAAACACCATCGACTTCGTCGACTCTTGAAACACCTGCGCCAGACGATGGACGATGGACCCGGGCTCTTGAATCTCCAGTGCCGTCGTCAACAGCATCGGTGTCATCGGTACGCATGCAACGATCACCGCGTCCAACTCGTCCGCCCCCACCATCACCCGCAGACAGTCTTCATACGCCGCGTCACCGGCCATCGGTGTCAAATCCAGCGGATTCCGGGCATCGACCAGTCGCGACAGACCATGACGCTGCAATGCCTCTTCAATCCGCGCACGCGTATCGGCGGTCAACGCGGGCATCTCCACCTCATAGCGCGCCCCCTTCACCGTGTCCGCCATGCCGACGGCCTCGTAGCCCGCATTGCTCATTGCGCCGATCCGTTTGCCGCCGACCTTCTTGCCATGCAATGACGTCGCCAGCTCCAGCAATTGCTCGAATTCCTTGAACGTGTCCGTCACAATCGCGCCCGCGGCCGCGACCGCCGCCTGACATATGTCGTAGTCCCCCGCGACGGAGGCGGTGTGCCCCCTCGCCGCCGACCGCCCCGCCGGGGTCCGCCCGGCCTTATAGAAGACGACGGTCTTGCCGAACGCGATGGCGTGCTCGACCGCCGCCAGAAACGCCAGTCCGTCAAGACGATTGAATCCCTCGACGTAGACGCCGATGCAGTCGATGTCGTCGCGCCGCCCGACTACATAGACCAGGTCCGACACAGTCACGTCGGCCTGGTTGCCGATGGAAATGGCCAGCGTCGGATCCAGGAATTCCAGATTGCTCATCCGCGTGATCAGAAACGCACCGCTCTGCGAGACGATCGCGCAGCGCCGCGGCGCCGCCTCCCTCCGTGCATCGAGCTTCGACGGTGGAATGAAAAACGTGTCGTAGCGGCCCGGCCTGGAACGCAGCCCCATACAGTTGCCACCCAGAAAAACCGGCGTCTCCGGATGCCGCCGCCGCGCCGCCTCGATGGCCTGATGGATCGCCTCCTGACTTCCCTCAGTTCCTTCCTTTTCTCCCAGCCCGCCGGGAATCAGAATCACCGACCGGCACTGCCCCGCCCGATCCGCGCCCGGCAAAACCTCTTCCACCAATGCCGGCACGCGCTCCGCCCCCGTCGCCGCCACCAGCAGATCGACCCGTTCCGGCAACGCCGATACGCTCGGTACGCAACGCACGCCGTCGATCACATCTTCACCCGGCTTGACCACGTACAACCGTTCCGCCGGGAACCCGCACGCCTGGATGTTATTCAGGATGATCCGACCGAAATTCTCCCGTTTGCCCGACACCCCCACCACCGCGATCGATTCCGGCTCGAGCATCCGCGCAACCGATTCCAGCGGCCGCGATCGCGCCGCCGCGATCGGTTCACCCAACCGACCGCGACCGTCCAGCGGCACCATCTTCCTCCCACGAAACGCGAACGGGTTGACCTCCAGTTCATCCAGACACGCCCCCCCGGCCGACGCCGCGCAGCATCGACGCGCCAAGGCGATGAACGCATTGAAACAACGCATCAACTCCGCGTCTCCGACGATGCGCTCGTGACCCCTCGCCGTCCCCGCCAGCATCGAATAGGCCGCCGTCTCCTCGAACAGCTTGAAAAACCGCTCTGGCGAGGTGTCCATCGCCGCCGCCTTCGCCACCGCCACCCCCGCCCGCATCGCCGTGGCCAGATATTCCGTGTCCACGCCGCCCAGACCGGCCGCGATCACCGGCCCGAACTCCCGCGTCTGACGGATGCCCACGAACAGCTCGCTGCCCAGCCCGTGTCCCGCCTCCTCCACAAACTCGACCACCAGCACCCCCGCGACCGCCTGCGCCAGTGCTTTCGCATCGTCCGTCATTCGCTCGACGGCCCGGCGCACGGCGACCACGTCCTTGGAAACGAATGCAACGCCACCCGCTTCCGTCTTGTGCACCACATCCGGCGACACCAGCTTCAACACCACCCGCTCACCGGCCATGCGTGCCAGCTCCGCGGGTTCGATGAATGTCCCATCCGGTAGGAAAACATGCCGCGCCGGGCTGATGGCCCCCGCCAGCTCCACGATGCGATACACTTCGTGCTCGAAAAGTTGGACACGTCCTTGCCGCCGCGTCTCGTTCAGAAGCCCGTCGATTTCCCGGCCCGCCTCGTCCGACAGGGCGCACGACGGCGCCCGCGGCACAAAAGGGTGGTCGTCTCCCCCGGCGGCCGAAAACCGGTCGTTCGGGATCGTCTCCACCCACTTCCGCAAGTACCGGCTCGTTTGCCCGCCGCGCAGCCCTTCGCGAAACACCTCGGCCGCAAACCGCCCCATGCGCAACGCACGCCGGTTGATCTCCACGACGCGCTCGCCCTTGGCCGCGAACATGGCGTGAATCAGCTTTTCGAATGACGCGACGGGTAGATTCAGAAACAGCGTCGCCGCCCCCAGCACCACCACGTTTTCCGCTTTCGACGATCCCGCCAGCCGCGCCAACCGCTGTGCGTCGATCAACACGTGATCGCCCAACTGCCCGATCCGATCCAGCACGTTGTCGATCGGCGGATAGTCGCGGATGTTCGCGAATGGGGTCACGCCCGCGACCACAACGCTGCGATCGCCCAGGTAGTTCGTGTAGCGCAACGCCTCCAGCGGCTCGACGGACACGAGCAGGTCCGCCTGCCCTTCGGGAATCAAGTCGCTGTGGATCGCATGGTCCGCGAACCGGAGATGGGCTTGCACCGCCCCGCCGCGCTGGCTCATCCCATGCACTTCCGACTGCTTGACGTGGTAACCCTGCTCCAGCGCCACCCGCGAAATCGCCGCTGCAATGGTCAGAATGCCCTGTCCGCCGACTCCGGCCAACAGCACGTTGCATTCCATAATTCATCCTCCCGCCGCGATGACCGCCGTCTCCCCCTTCGTGCCTCCCTGTCCCCGTCCCTCCGTCCCTTCGTCCCTCTGTCCCTTCCTCTTCGCATGAATGCACGCCCGCTGCGTCACCACCACCGACAAACCTCGATGGCCGATCTCCCGTCGGATCAGCTCCACGTTTCGCGGATGCGCCGTCGGAACCGGGTCCAACTCCACCAGATGTTCCGGCCGAACCCCCAACCCGCGGATGATGCGGATCAAATCCGGCCCGGTTGCGAACACCTCCTGCCCGCCGGTCATGGCCACCAGTGCGTTGTCCAGGATCACCACGGTCATGTTCAAATCGTCGTGTACGGCGCCGATCAACCCCGTCATCCCCGAATGGACAAACGTCGAATCGCCGATCGTCGCCACCACCGGATGCGCCCCCGCCTTCGCCGCCCCGATGGCCATGCTGATCGACGCCCCCATGTCCACGCACGAGTCGATGGCGTTGTACGGCGGCAACGCCGCCAGCGAATAACAGCCGATGTCGCTGAAAAAATACGGCTGTCCAGCGCCCGCCCCCTGCGCCGCCTCCACCACCGCCCCATACGTGTCGCAATGCGGGCATCCCTGACACAACTGCGGCGGCCGCCCCGGAATGTCCATCACCACCGGGGTCGGACACGCGACGCGCCCTTCCAGCACCGCCCGGATGATGTCCGTCGTCAATTCACCCTGCCCCGGCAGCGTGCCGTCCAGTTTTCCACGGATCGACTTGCCCGGCACGCCCATCAGTCCGACCAGTTGCCGCTCAACCAGCGGATAACCCTCCTCGATGACCAGCACGTCGGTGCAGTGATCCACCAGCCGCCGAACCATCCCGGCCGGCACGGGATAGACGCCCAGTTTCAAAACCGAATAGCCGTCAGCCCCGGCCGACGCCTCGCGGAAGTAGTTATTCGCCAAACCCGTTACGATGACCCCTTTCGGACCGCGCAACGTCAGCCGGTTGAATCCTGACAATGTTGCGTAGTCCTGCATCGGCGGCTGCATTTCCAACAACCGCCCGTAACGCTTCCGCGCATTAACCGGCAGCAGCGTCCATTCCCGCCAGTCCGTCACCCGCCCGCGCGGCAGCGGCTCGACAGCCGGACGGGTCGTGATGTCCGCACGGCTGTGCGCCAACCGCGTCACCAACCGTAACATCACCGGCAGTCCGAAACGCTCCGATGCCTGGAACGCTTCGCGGGTCATGTCGTACGCCTCCTGTTGATCGCCCGGCTCGAACACCGGAATCTGCGCGAACTGCCCGTAGAAACGGCTGTCCTGCTCGTTCTGCGACGAGTGCATCCCCGGATCGTCCGCCACGGCCAGCACCAGCCCCCCGTTCGCTCCCGTCAGCGACGAGCTCATGAACGGATCGGCGGCCACGTTCAGCCCCACGTGTTTCATCGAAACAAGCGCCCGCTTCCCGACGAACGACATGCCCATGGCCTCCTCGTAGGCCACCTTCTCGTTCGCCGACCAGCGCGCGACCAGCGTCCGGCCGCGCCCCGCGTGACGTTGCACGAACTCGAAAATCTCCGTCGCCGGCGTCCCCGGATACGAAAACGCCCCGCCGATCCCGGAATGGATCGCCCCCAATGCGACCGCCTCGTCACCCATCAATAATTCAATCATAGCTGATCACCGTCCGCATGGACCCCAACCGCTGGCTTCCTGATACCTTCCCCGACGCACCTACGGACAGTGCCTAGCACGTCCCGTGCCAATTCAGTTCGATTACGCGGCCCGATCACCAGAATCGCGATCCAGCTCCCCCGGGGCTTCAGACTCCATGAAAACAGGTGAAACCGGGAACAGCGGCAGAATCGAAACTGTGGCCGTAGCGAATGGGCCGTTTCCCTCTCGCCCGCGTCGCTCGCCCGTACGCCGTTCCGCGCGTCGGATTGCTAAAACGAAAACCGGGCCCGTACTCCCGCGACGATCCCCGATTCGATCGCGCCGTCGGTGCCCGGGTTGTCGAGGTACTGAACGTCCATCGTCACGACCAAGTACTTGGCGACCTGTACGGCATAGAACAGCTCGTAGATCAGCTCCTTGTCGGCGGACGACCGGACTCGGCGGCGATAGTCGTTCGATGTCCGCGGCATGGCCATCCCGAACCCCAGCACGTCGTCATTTCGACCGGGGACAATTCCCTGGTAGGTGAATCCGGCCGACGCGAAACGCCCCATCGCGTTGGTTTCCGGCGTGCGATAACCCAAACGTGCGAAGACCCCCAACCCCTGTCCGTCCGCACTCGATTCGCGATACACCATCTGGTCCATACTTGCGTACGCACCGTAATCGTCGCCGTCCAGCGAACGGTCGTTCCGCGTTACGTTCGCCCGGGGCCGCGGATCGAAAACGACGCCGACGCGGTAGTTCCCCTCGCACGGTCCCGGTTTCGACGGAATCGTCACGTGAACCGTTTGCTCCGCGTACGCGAACCAGCGGTTTTCGTCGTGAAACGCCGTTGAAAACCCCGGCTTGTACAAAACCGACTGCGCGTCGCCGACGCCCACGGTCAACGCGTACCATTCCGCCGGACGAAACGCCACCGACGCCCCCAGTCCGATGTTCAATGGAACCAGCGGGTTGTTGTCCAGCGCCTGGCTCATGAACTGTTTGTCTTCACTATTGGCGAACGCATTACGATCGACGATCGTCTGGTAATCGAGGAACCCGACGGTCAACGCGATCCGCCGTTCCCAGAAATGCTGCCGGTACCACAGTTGGGCCACGTGCAGCCCCAGGTCGCCGTCCGCATCGTCGTTGACCTCAAGCCGCGACCCCGTCCGCGCGTTGATTCCCGCCCCCCAATTGGATTGCACGTGCAACAACACGTCGGCGTCGTTGATAATCTCCAGCTTGTCCAGATCGAACGTCAGAAACGCATCCATCGACGCCGAATTCCGACCCGACCCGCTCGCATCCGCACCGTCGTTCACCACCGCCTGATATTGATCGTTAACAAACAGGTGGAACGCGACGCCGCGTTCTTCCAACGCGTCGCGGATTTCGGACATCCCCGCGGCAGCACGACCATCGGGCGCCGCGGCGGATGGAACCGGTGGCCACGCCGACGCGATGCCGCCCGGCATGGGGTCAATTTGCCCGCCGCCGCACACGCGGCCGGCATCGGCGAACAAGACCACCAGCGCCGCCGCGACCAGGCGGACCGGGACTTTCCGACTGCACGTACACACCCTTGACCTGCTACACGTGCCGTACCAAACAAATAACTCCGTTTCGGAGTCAATCCGTGCCACCCGTTCGGTCGTTGGCTCCGGTGCCGGCTGCCAACCACTGTTTGTTTTCATGGATTCATCGCAATGATTATAAGACTTGGACACGATGCGCTTCGCCGATCGAGAACACTTCCTGTACAATCCCAACCCGGTCCGGTATTGCCTCCATTCCATTCATGACCGGGGCCGAGGTGCGTCCCATGTCCATCCGTTTCGGTCATACGCAACACGATGCCGCCGCCGGCAGATACGCCGACGCAATCAGCGCTCGCTCCGGGAATCTTCGGTCGCGGCTCGGGCGCGAGCGAACCACGGCGTGGTTGGTACTTTCGTTCGCCGTTGGCGCCACGGCGGCCCGCGCCGACACCGACTTGTCATTCCAGTGGGACGAGCCGTGGCGATGGGCGCGGTTCACGACCGATGACGGGCTGCCGTCGCCCGAGGTGACCGCCGTCGCCGAAACCAGCAGCGACACCGTCTGGATCGGCACCCGGCGCGGTCTGGCGTGGTTCGACGCCTACCAATGGCACGTCGTAGATCCCATGCAGGTTCCGGACGAATTGGTCTCATCGGTGGCCGTCGCACGCGATGGTCGCGTGGCTGCGGTCGTCGATCGGCGACTTTACCTTCGATCCGACGAGTTATTTCGCGTCGTACCTGTTCCCGACGCGGCCCATTCGATGGACGTGGTGGGGTTAGTCGCCGCGGGCGACGGATTCCTGTTGCTGACCACGCACGACGGCGGGCGCGATTGCCTGATCTGGTCGATGAACGCCGCGGAAGACATTGCCGCCGTCGTCGAGCCGGCGCCGGTTCTGGGCGTACACCCTTGGAATTCCGATCCGCGGATCTTCCGTACGGCGGCCGGTTCAATTCTGCTCAACACATGGGACGGCGTGTACCGCCACGCCGGCCGCGGCTGGGAGTTGCTCCTCTCAACGCATGGCGGCCCGGGACTTGACGTTTCGGGTGTCGTCGAGGATGCGGACGGGTTCGGCCTTATCGCGGTCAACGCCCCCATCGAACGCCTGGGGTTGTACGAATTCAAACAGGGCGCCGCGGCCACCCGCTGCGCGCAGGATCATGCCGAGCCCGTCGGCTCGATGGCCGTCGGCCCGAACGGTCTGGTCGTGGTGGCGTTCGAGTCGGGCGCGATTGCCGTACGCCGGCATCCCGGCGAATGGTCGCACCACAAGACGTTGATCCCGGCGCTCGAGACGATCTCGTTAGTGTCCTTCCGTGAAGACGGCGATCTTTGGGTCGGCGTCAGCGGCGGCCTCTACCTGGCACGGGGCGGCCCGCAGCGATGGAACGACCGTTGGGTCGGCTTCCTCGAACCGCGCAATCGCGTCCACGAGATCATTCAGGGGGCTGACGGGGCGATCTGGATCGCCACCTCGGATGGCGTGGAACAGGTGACCCCCGACGGTGCGAAGGCCCACTACGATCAAGTCGGCGGTCGACGGATCGGCGCCGTCACCGGCCTGGCCGAAGACGAGAACGGGCACATCTGGATCACCAGCGGTTCCGGTTTCCAGGGCGCCTACCGATGGGACGGCCGGGAATGGGCCGCGGTCGGCGAGGCGGCGGGGCTCCCGGACGTGTATTACCACCGGATCGAGAAGGACCTCGACGGTCGCCTGTGGTTCCTCGGCTTGTCGTCCATGTCGAACTTCGACGCCATCGAAATGAAGTCCGCCGCGCCGGGGGCCTACGTTCGCACGGCCGACGGGTTCGCGCATTGGGGGGTCCCGGAAGGTCTGATCAACGGTCGCGTCTATGCGTTCGCCGAGGGACCGCGGGGAACGTATTGGTTCGGTACCGCCGCCGGATTGAGCCGCCGGCGCGACGGGGTTTGGACCCACTGGACGCGGTCCAACGGGCTGTTTGTCGAACGTGTTTTCACCGTAGCCGTGGACCACACCGGCCGCTTGTGGTTCGGGGACCAGGTCAACGGGTTGTGGTGGATCGATGAAAACGATCGACCGCGGTCTTTCCGCTCAACCGACGGATTGGTGAACGACGCGGTTTGGGATCTGGCCGTCGGTCCCGATGGCGTGTTGTGGATCGGAACCGAAGGGGGACTGGGCCGCTACGAAGCGGGCGTCTGGTCGCAGTTCGCCGCCCGCACCGGCTTGCGGCACACGACGGTCTGGCCGGTTCTACCCCTCGCGGATCGGGTCTATGTCGGCACGCGCGGGGGCGGCATGTACGCGCTCCGCCTGCGCGAGGCCGCCGACCCCGTTCCCATTGTGGAGACGTTTGAACCCTGGGTGACGCGGAACACCGCGCTGGTCCGTTGGCGGCCGCATTCCTACTGGGCGCGGGTGGCGTCGGGTGATATCGAGACGCAGTGGCGCGTGGACGGCGGTCCATGGTCGCCGTGGAGCACCGGTCGGGAGGCGCGGCTGGAACACATGCCTGCCGGCGAGCACCGTTTCGAGGTCCGAGCCAAGTCGCTGTTCGGCAAGCCCGCGGAGCAGGGACGGCTCGCGGTCATTGCCGTGCCGCTTCCAGCGATCCTGCGTTGGCAGTATTGGATCATTCCGACGCTCCTTCTGGTCGCGTCCGTCACGTTGGCCATGCTCTACACCACGCGGCGGCGGCGATTCCATCGCAGCATTCGTCGTAGCGAGGGACGCCTGCAATCCATCCTCGACAACTCGCCGGCCGTCATCTACGTGAAGGACACCGACGGCAAGTACCTGCTCATCAACCGTCGCTTCGAGGGGATCTTCCATGTCCGACGGGAGGACCTCGTCGGTCGCGATGACAGTTTTCTGTTTTCGTCGCCGACGCTCGAAGCGCTGCAAGCCAACGACCAAACCGTTCTGGCCGGCGACCGACCCGTCGAATTCGAGGAAATCGTCCCTGACGACGAGGGCGTCCACACTTACATCTCCCTGAAATTCCCGCTCCGCGACGAGACCGGGGCGCCCTACGCCGTCTGCGGCATCTCCACCGACATCACCGAGCGCCAACGCATCGCCGACGACCTTGCCCGGGCCAAACACGACGCCGAAGCCGCCAATCGCGCCAAAAGCATTTTCCTGGCCAACATCAGCCACGAAATCCGCACGCCCATGATGGCCACCCTGGCGGCCGCGGAACTGCTGGCTCAGCACGACCGCCCCGGGTCGTCCGACGCGCAGCAACGGGACGTTATTTTGCGCAACGGCCGTTACCTCTCCGCGCTCATTTCCGATCTGCTGGACTTGTCCCAGGCCGAGTCCGGCGCCGTGGAAACGCACATTTCGACCTGTTCGCTCATCGACTTGTTGGTCGACGTGCGCGCCGCGCTGCCCGACCGGCTGATTCGGCCCGGCGTTTCGCTGCGCCTGATTTTCGAAACCCCGGTGCCGGAGACAATCGAGACCGACCCCACGCGCCTGCGCCAAGCCGTCATCAACCTGGTGCATAACGCCCTCAAGTTTACGTCCGGCGGCCACGTGCATGTGCGCGTCCGCGCCGAGCGCCACGCCGCGGAACCCCGTCTCGCCGTCGTCGTCGAGGACACCGGCGCGGGCATCCCCGCCGACCAGATGAACAACATCTTCGAGTCTTTCACCAAGCTGGACCGCGGCGCTGCGTCCGAACTCGCGGGCGTCGGGCTGGGACTGACGCTGGCCAGGCGGATTGCCGAACGTTTGAACGGAAGTATCAGCGTTGAAAGCGCACCCGGACGCGGCAGTACGTTCACGCTTCGCGTCCCCGTCGGCGCCGCCGCCGACCGGAGTGAATGGTCTCAACCCGACGGCTGGACGGATTGGATAATCGAATCCACGGGTGGCGCTTTGCCTGGGCCCGTTCCGCCGACCCCAACCTTGCACGGCGATATCCTGCTCGCCGAAGACTTCGACGACACCAGACGACTGGTGGAAATGGCACTGCTCCGCAGCGGCGCCCGCGTGGTGACCGTTCGAGACGGCGCCGAGGCCGTCCGCGTCGCCGCGGAGGGGTCATTCGACCTGATCCTGATGGACGTGCGCATGCCCGTCATGGACGGAATCGCCGCCACACGCGAGCTGCGCCGCCGGGGGATTCTGACGCCCATCATCGCCCTCACCGCGTCCATCTCCGATCAAAAATCGCAGCGCCTCCTCGACGCCGGCTTCGACGACTTCTGGCACAAACCCCTCACGCTCGTCGAACTCGTCGAGCGGACGGCCTCCTACCTGGCTTGCGATCACCGCGACGCCGCCCCGTCCGATGCCGCGCCCTCCGACGCACCGGCCGGCGCCGACTTGCCGCGGGTGGCGGCGGCGGACGTCGCAGCGCCGACCTCCGCGTCGAGCCGCAGCTCCGCGATGCAGGCCGTATGCGACGAATTCGCCGCGTCGCTCCCCGATCGCATCGAATCGATCCGCAGCGCCCTGGCGTCAGGGTCGCGCACACTCGCCCATGAACATCTCCACCAACTCGTCGGATCGGCCGGCATCCACGGTTTCATGGAAGTCTCCGCTGACGCCGCCCGCATCCTCGCCGCCCTCGCCGACGGACCCCTTCCCCACCCCTCGGAAACCGACCAACTTGCCCGTCTCGCCCGCCCCGTTCCGTCCGACGCATTGGCGTCATGATCCGCGGCACCGACATCAGCACCTCTGCCGGATGGCCCGCCGCTCCTGGGTGGCCCGCCGCTTCAGCGGTGTACGTGATTGGCGTGCAAAACCCGCGATCAGAGCCGCGGGCGCGAGCCCACGGTCTTCTCCCGCTGCGGCGCTCATCGCCGTCCGAACACCGGGCTCGCGCCCGTAGCTCTGAATGGCGATGCGGTACGCTAATCACGTACTCAGCGGTGAGGGAGTCGATTCGATTCGCGCGTGCGATGGTTGCAGCCGCATTCACGCGTCGCACGCCGTCGCGGCGGGTGAAACCCGCCCTACCCGACTAGTGTTGTGACGCAGATTAAGTTTCGGGTCGGGTGGCACGGACAACGGTACTCCGTTGTCCGTGTGAAACCCGCCAGCGCGTTTAGATCGCAGTCGAGGCCGAAAGTCGGAGATCACGGGCAAGCGAGTACGCTTGCCCGTGCCACCCCGAAAAATTAGGTGTGACGGAACACTAGGCGATGCTGAAAAGCAGTTCTTCGACACCGTCGTCACCAACGACGCTCGCCGAGCCGTTGACGTTGCACCTGGTGAATCCGCATTTCTCGAGCACCCGGATCGACGCCGCGTTTTGCTTCGCGACGAATGCCTGCAACGGTCGCGTCCTGTCGTGACCCAGAAAATCCGCGAGCGCCGCGGTGGCAATCCCCCTGCCCCAGAATTCCCGGCCGATCCAGTAGCCGATCAATCGCCGGTCGTCGCGTTCGTAGCTCCCGATGTTCCCGGCCACCCGACCGCCGAACAGAATCGCGTTGATGATCACAGTTGCGTCGATTCGAATGCGCGCCCAATGGGCCATGAACGCGTCTCGCTCCCGTGCCGGAAACGCGGCCATGCGGTTGGCTTCGGGGTCCATCTGCTGGGCGAACAACGTGGGGAGATCAGCGTCCACGACATCGCGCAGAATGACACGGTCGGTCACCGTGTCCGCGGTTCGACGCGTCACGAGGAAACCCCGTCGGACGTGCATCGGTTATTCAAACATCGTGCGACTGGAAACAAAGGACTGGTTACCCGTCCGCCATGCGCCGCGCGCCGGCGGTGCGCTCGACGGGAAGTCCGGTGACGTGATCGACCACGTCGGATTTCTCGAGCAGCCGTTGTTTCAACAGCCGCCCGATTTTGAATTTCACCGTGCGTTTCGGCGGAACGGGTACGGGGTCCAGCGTCTTGGGATTCTGCGCGACCCGGGCTTTGCGGACCCGGCTCTCGAACACGCCGAAGTCGCGGAACTCAAGCCGTTTGCCGTCCGAAAGCTCTTCAACGATCAGGTCCAGAAACGACTGCACGATATTCTTGACCAGAACCCGCTTCGTCCCGGTCGATTCCGCGATGCTGTCGATCAACTCTTTCTTGGTGACGGTCGGCATTCGAGAGTATCCCCGCCCGACGGGTGCGCACCGGCGATCCGCCGATAAGCCCCAAACCAAGCCGAATTCGCCACCTATTGCCCGCGAAGCGACCGCCTCGATCGGCTTATCCGTGGGGCGAAATCAACAGGCCGATGCACGCCCGTTTCGAGCGTAAGTCATCGTACTACAACGGTTTCAGTCAATCAAGCGGCCATGTACGAATCAAATTCGGGGCACGTCCGCGCGGTTTCCGCGGGTCGTTCGACCACTTACTTGACCACGAACCCCGTGCGACGCGACGTAAAGCGTCGATGAAATGTCTGGTCCTGATTCTGGCTCCGCCCCTGTCGATCCTCGAACACTTCCGAGTAGTAAACCGATTCCCGAACCTCAACCCCCGCCGGCGCCGAAGGCCACGAACTCCGCGGCCCGATGTCCGCCGCGAACGTCGTCCCGGGTACGCGGTCGAATAACAGCGCCGAGTTCGGGCCGGCCGAGCGCGGGTACGCCCATTGATTGGTCGCACAACCCGTCAACACCATGACGCCGCCGATCGCGGCGCACCAAATAATCACACGACGCATCTTCCCCTCCCCCGTGAAATGCACGTCGAATCATTGTATCACGTCGCGCGCCGGTCGACGGGAAAACTTCGGGGTAGCGGATAGGCCCGCGATTCAACGGCGTTTCGATCCACAATCGAATGACGCGGCGCCCGTGATCGACTGCGTGGGTCGTTCAGGCTGCAACGCGATGATGCCGTGATGCCACGCCATTATTGAGCCGGCGGTCCATTATCGGTCGCGCCGATTTGCCGCGCGCAAACGCCTGCTTTAACATGACCGATCGCGGGTATCGGCACTGTTCGAAATTGGTATCGCGGAGTTCGAAATGACGCTCAACGTGGTTATCGGAGCGGCCACAAGCGCCGCAGGGGAAACTTGCTTTCTGCCGTCGTGGTCCGGGCGGTTGGGCGCCCGGATCGCCCGGTCGTTCGCGATTCCGGGTGATATCGCGGTGCCCGCAAACGTCGGCGACCGCCTGCGTGTGGCGCGATCCGTTGGGCGATCGACACGAACGGCTGTGGTCGTGTCGATGGGCCCGGTCGAAACGTGCACGGCCGAGATTCTGCGTCGCGTCGGCGGAGCGATTGCCGCTGAAATCCGTGCCATCAAGTGTCAGCAGGCGGTCATCGACATGGCCGAAATCGTGGGCGCCAAGGTCGACAACGGCGTCCGGGCGTTTTGCGAAGGCCTGGTGCTCGGCTCGTTTCGATTCGACCGCCACAAGACGACCGCCGAAAAGGAACTCCCCTGCAGGATCGTCCTGGCGTTCGCCGACGGCGGTCGGCAATGGCGCACCGACGTCTCTCGCGGAATCGCGACAGCCGACGGGGTCAACGAGGCCCGCCGCATCGCCCACGAACCGGCCAACGTCATCAACCCCATCACGCTGGCGGCCGAAACCCGGCGGCTGGCGCGTCGCGACGGTCTGAAATGCCGCGTCCTCGATCACGAGGCCATGAAACGACTAAACATGGGCGGTCTGCTGGCCGTCGGAAACAGCAGTCAGACGCCGCCGCGGCTCATCGTTCTCGCACACGGCGACGTCCGGCGGCAACGCCCGGTGATCCTGATCGGCAAGGCCGTCACCTTCGACACCGGCGGCTATTCCATCAAGGACAAGCAGGGCATCGTCGGTCAGAAATACGACAAGTGCGGCGGGACGGCCGTCATGGGCGTGCTGAGCGCCGCTGCCGCGTTGCGATTCAAGGTGCCGGTCGTTGGCATCATCGCCGCGGCCGAAAACATGATCGCGGCCAGCGCCTACCGGCCCAACGACATCATCCGCACCATGGCCGGCAAGACCGTGGAGATCATCAGCACCGACGCAGAAGGGCGCATGGTTCTGGCCGACGCACTCACCTACGCCCAAAAACACTACAAACCCCGCGCCATGATTAACCTGGCCACGCTGACCGGGGGCATCGTCGTGGCGCTCGGCCGCACGCGGGCGGGCTTGTTCGCCAACAATACCGAATTGTCCGACCGTCTGTACGCAAGCGGCCAACGCACGTTTGAACGTCTGTGGCCCATGCCGCTCGACGACGACTATTTCGAACTGCTGCGCAGCGACGATGCGGACATGCGGAATTCGGCCGGCCGCGACGCCCATCCCATTCTCGGCGGTGTCTTCCTCAAACAATTCGTCGATCCGCAAACGCCCTGGGCCCACTTGGACATCGCGGGCGTGTCGGCCGTCGATAAACCGGGCCCCTATTGCCCCGCGGGCGGCACCGGCTTCGGCGTACGCCTGCTTTGTGACTATCTGGAGTCGCTCTAACCGTGGACGCGATCTCGCTCTTAATCGGATTCGTCGTCGGCGCAGGCACGGTCCTCATCGTTCTGTGGATTCGCCGCGGCCGCGATCGCATGGTGGCCGAGTCCGTTGTGGACGCAGTGCAATCGCGACGCGCGGCGGAAATGGAACAGTGGAAGGCCATATTTGGCGATCTATCGCGCGACGCATTGTCCCGCAATGCCGAGGACTTCCTCAACCTGGCTGGCACTCGACTGGAAAAGCAGACGGCGGAGGGCGCCGGAACCCTGGAATCCAAGAAGCAACTCATCGACGCTTCGCTGACCGCGATATCGTCTGCCATCAACACCCGCCTCGCCGAACTTCAGCAAATGACGCAGACCTCGGAAAAAGACCGCCGGGAGAGCGTCGGGGCCATCAAGTCGGAACTGGCCCGTGCCACGGAATCGACGGCGCGGCTGAACCAGACCACCAATCAGCTTCGCGAGGCGTTGGCCAGTCCGCAGCGCCGCGGGCAATGGGGCGAGCGCATGGCCGAGGACGTGCTGCACCTGATCGGATTGGAAAAAGGCGTTAATTATCACAAGCAGACGACCGTGGAGGGCGGGAGGCGACCGGACTACACGTTTCTGCTTCCCGGCGGACTGGTTCTCCACATGGACGTGAAGTTTCCCTTGGACAACTACGTGCGGGCGATTGAATCGCCCGACCCGGCGCAATCGACAACGCATCGCACCGCGTTTTTGCGCGACGTGCGCAAGCAGATCAAGGACGTCGCATCACGCGAGTACATCAACCCCGACGCCGGCACGGTGGACTGTGCGCTGGTGTTTATTCCCAACGAACAGATTTATGGCTTTATCCACGAACACGACAGCGCGCTGTTCGACGACGCCCTCGTACAGCGGGTGATCCTGTGTTCCCCGTTGACGCTCTACGCCGTCCTGGCCGTCGTCCGGCAGGCGGTTTCGAATTTCAACCTGCAACGGGCGTCGCACGAGATTCTCTCCCTGCTCGCCGACTTCCGAAAGGAATGGAAACTCTACGGCGAAGTCGTCGACAAAATGGGCAAGGCGCTAAACCAGGCCGTCAATAGTTTCGAATCGCTCTCCAACACCCGCACTCGCGCTCTGGACCGCAAGCTCGACCGCATCGACGATCTGCAGCGCAAGGTCGGCCAGGAATCGGCAGGCGCCGCCTCCTCCGCCATCGTCGCGCCCGAGCCGGGCGGCGATTCCAGCGCCTAAATAACTCCCCACAATAGGGAAACTGGTCTATGCCGCCTTGGAACGCAGATACGCATGGCGTTCGACTTCAAATGGTCTGCGGTGTTCGAGCCACTCGAACACCGTGTTCAACAGATCCTC
>JABFSN010000211.1 GCA_013140575.1 Phycisphaerales bacterium
ACGAGGCGTTGTGGATTGGTCGCACCGATCGAATTCCCCCGCCGGCCGCCGTCGTTGTCGGGTCGAATCATCGTGACCCGGCGACGTATACGTAGCCGCATCGCCGCGCGATGGATGGGGCACCCGCAGCTAGCACGCAGTCATTTGTGCATCGTGCGGCGCCGAAGAGTTCCCCCACCCCTTCCTGGTTGTTTTGACCGGGGCACCGGCCACGGAATTGGTTCACACGGGCAGGATGCCCGTGCCACGACGGACGGTCACACGGGCGGGATGCCCGTGTCACCGAATCCGACGAGCTCTTGCGGAGTCTGCGGAGTCATGCGGCGGCGGTGGGTCGGCCCAACTGTTCTTCCAACTCGCTGAGCACCTCGCGCACGCGTCGTTCCTGTTCGCCACGTCCCGTCAGCCACCGCACCCGCGAATCCGCCTCGAGCTGCCGCCCGATTCGCCGACAGGCGAGCAGCACCGTCGAATGGTTCTTGTTGCCCATGAACCGGCCGATCTCCGGGAAACTCATGTCGGTGTGCGTGCGGGCCAGGTGCATGGCGATGCTGCGGGCCAGGGCGATGGTGCGGGATTTTCGCGAGGTGTGCAAATCGGCCTGGGTGAGCCCGAAGTAGATGGCCACCACGGTTTCGATGTCGGAGAGCCGCACGACCTTGGCGGTGCGCTGGATCAAATCGCGCAAGCCCTGAACGGCCAATGAACGGGTGATCGGCTTCTGATTCACTTGGGCGAACATCAACAGTTTCAACAGGGCGCCTTCCAGCTCGCGGATGTTCGCGTCGCACAATTCGGCGATGTACTCCAGAACGGGAGCGGGGATGTCACGGCCCATTTTGGCGGCCCGGCGCTGCAGCACCTCGACGCGGGTTTGGTAATCGGGCGGGTCGATCTTGACCACCATCCCCGAAACAAACCGCGAGACGAGGTTTTCCGACAGGTGGCTGATCATCTTGGGATGGGCGTCGGACGCCATGACCACCTGCCGGCCGGCGGCGTCGATGGCGTTGAACGTGTGCAGGAACTCCTGTTGCGTGCCGCGTTTGTTGGAGAAAAAATGCACGTCGTCGATGACCAGCACGTCGACGTTGCGGTAGTGGTTGCGAAACTTGTCCACTTCGCCCGATTTGGTCGAGAAGACGAAATGGTTGGTGAAATCCTCGCCGGACAAGTACCGCGAGGTCAGTTCCGGCCGGTCGGTCTGGATCTTGTGGCAGATGGCCTGGACCAAGTGCGTCTTGCCCAGCCCGCAAGCGCCATGGATAAACAACGGGCTGAATTGCGCCGCCGGCTGCTCGGCCACGCTGAGCGCGGTGGAATAGGCCAGCCGGTTGGACACCCCCACCACAAAATCGTCAAACGTGTACTTGCACAGGGTGACCGGCGGTTGCGTCCCCGACCGTTTCATTTCGCGGGCGACACGCTCGGGATTGTTGGACGCATACTCCATCTGCGAATCGGGTTGCTTTTTTCGCAGTTGCCTGGCAAGCGACGGATCGATGGAAAAAGCCACTTCCATGGGACCACCGGCCACGTCCGCCGCCGTTTTGCGGATGGTGTCGGCGAAATGTCGTTCGATCCAGCCGCCGACGAACTGATTGGGTACGCCGACGTTGACTATTCCGTCGGTGAGGGCGAAGCTGGTGGCGCCCTTGAACCAAATCTTGAAGCGTTGAGGACCGACCTCGTCGGCAAGGCGTTGCATCATGTCCGATGCGAAATTTTCCGCGTGCGCGCGCAGCACCGCTCGCTCCTTCCCGACTCGGGGACCGACGTCAATGAACCTTATGAACGAAACAAAAGACGACAGTGTGAGCCTGAACGCACGCGCGTGTCCCCTTTCCTGACTCGCGACCGTTTCGGCTGTCGATGCGATGCAATTTATCGACGACGATTCACGCCGTCAATACGACCAGCGCCGGGTTTATAGTCGAGATGTTCGTTGTGTTACGAAGGCTAACGAGTTACGAACCAAAAAAAAATCTCCCGCACGGTTTGGTCACAGTACACAGGCACGATGTGGACAAGTGCGTGGACAGTGCGCAACCCTTGATCACGCCGAACGATTGGTGACGATCCACACGTCGCGTCGCGCCGTTTCGGCGAATCCCCATCGGTCGTACATCGATCGCGCGAAGTGATTTTTTTCGTCCACCGCGAGCAGCAGGTGCCGCAGCCCCCGTTTCCGCCCCGTTTCGACCGCCAAGGCCATCAACCAATCGCCCAACCCGCGGCCGCGTTCGCCCTCGACAACGCCGACGTACACGATTTCGAGGCATGGGCGGGCGACCACACCGGACACCAGCAGCACACCGACCGGGCGTTTGTCGCGCAACGCGACGAACCACGTTTCCGGATCGTGAACACCTGTATAGCGGTGTCCCAACAGGGCATCACCAACATCTCGTAGGTCGATCAACGCCGGACAATCGAGACTCGCGCGATACGTACCGCGTAACGCCTCGACGAAATCGCGATCCCGTTCCGGCGAATAAGTTTCGCAGGTGACTCCGCGGGCACGACGGAACACGGGCTTGCGATCGAAAACGTCGCATTCCAGATACGCCAGGCGGGCGATGGCGCTGAAACCCCCGGCCTCGAGCGCGACGGGCACGACCGTATCGTCATGCGCCGTATTGGATTGCAGCAACACGACCCCGCG
The DNA here is from genome assembly GCA_013140575.1 of Phycisphaerales bacterium. Lineage (GTDB taxonomy): Bacteria > Planctomycetota > Phycisphaerae > UBA1845 > UBA1845 > JABFSN01. Next base: position 2,666 of record JABFSN010000211.1, read on the forward strand.
GGCCCACGACAACCGCTGCAATTCCCCGCACAGGTTTCCTGCCAGCGTCGAGTCCAGCAGTGCTGAACGGTCGCCTCCGCAAAACACCATGGCCGCTCGACCGGGGGAGACCACGGCCGCGCACGCCGCGATGATTCGCCCGGGCTGCCCCCGGGCGACGACCAGGGGATCGAGGAGCGGCAGGGCGGCGGACCCGTTATCAGGAGGCGGCTTGCAGCACGGCACGGGTTGATCGTCGCCGGCCGGAGGCGACAGCGCCATGTACATGGCGAAACCACGATCCGGGTGGTCCAACGGGAGGGTTTCGATCAAGTATTCGTGCATGGGCCGCGTGAACACATCGACCCAACGCGAGGAAGCACTTGAATTCGGATACGGCATGCGGCGATTGAACCACTGTCAAGCAAGAACGCCTGCCCGTGCCACCCGGGAACAAGGGTGTTTCGAGCTACCCAGTTTCCATCGGCAATTGCGATGAATTGGGCGGCATCTATAATTGGTCCGCGGTTCGACCGTGCAGCATGGCGTCGTGGAAAACGAGGAAAACGCGTTGGGTTCGATTCGCCGTTGCGGCCGCGGTGGTCACGACCGCCCCGGCCTGCCGGACGGAGGGTCCACGGCCAACCAATCCGATTCAGTCGCGTTTCACGGCGGAGCGTATCGCGGCCGCCCGGTCGGCGGCGCTGCGGGGCGAGACACACCGCGTCGCCCACCTCGTCGACCGGCTGGAGGATGAAGACCCGGCCGTCCGGTTCGCGAGCTTGCTGGCGCTGGAGCGCCTGACGGGGCAGCGAATGGGCTATCATTACGGCGATCCGCCCGAACGGCGGGCGGAGGCGGTGGCCCGGTGGCGGCGGTACGTCGCGGAGTCCGTTGTGCCGGAGACGAGGACGGCATTGCCGGGGCTGCCGGAACGGTAGTGTTTAGCGTAGGGAACCCTGAATCAGCGCCGTGGGCGCAAGCCCGCGGATGTTGAAAACGGGGTGACGCCGTTGATTTTTCAATCACCGGGCTAGCGCCCGGCGCTCTGAAACGAGCGGCGTACGCGAAACACATACGTGGGGTCAGGGGGACGCGATCGGTGGATGACGTGACCTGCGCCGATGCCGAATTGACCATCCGTTGCGATCCCACGGCGCTGGCCGACGTGCGCCAGCGTGTGCGGGGAGTCGCGGAGCCCATCGGATTCGCGGACCAGGACGTGTCCAACATCATGCTGGCAGTCGATGAAGCGATCGCGAACGTCATCCGCCACGGATATGGTGGTCCGTGCGACGAACCCATCAACATTCGCATTCAGCGGGTTTCGATGGATGAAGCGGCGGCGATTCAGATTACGATCCGTGATTTCGGCAAGCAGGTCGAGCCCGATTGCATCGTGGGACGTTCGCTGGACGAGGTACGCCCGGGCGGGCTGGGCGTGCACATCATTCGCACGGTCATGGACGACGTGGTCTATTCGCCGGCGGACGATCGCGGGATGCGGCTGGTGATGAGAAAGAAGTACGTGCCATGACCGACCTGATCGAAAGCGTCTCGCGGAACGAAAACCACACCGTCGTCCGCCTGAACGGTGAGATCGATCTGCACCGCTCGCCGGAACTGCACCACGCCCTCGTCGATCTGTGCAACGAAAAGCCGCGGCGGTTGATCGTGAATCTCAGCAAGGTGCAATACATCGATTCGTCGGGAATCGGGTCGCTGGTGGACGTATTCCGGCGGTTGAAACGCGGCGGCGGGGCGTTGTTTCTGGTTTCGCCTAGCGAACGCGTAACGAGCGTCCTGGAAATCACCCGGTTGAATGAATTTTTCACCATCGTCGCCGACGAGCAACAGGCCTTGAGCGCATGACCGACACCCCGTCATCGGTGAAACGGGCCGCGTCGCCCGGCCCGATCACCCGCGGCATCACCGCGGTCGGCCGGTCCGTGGATGGGCAGTTGCACCGCGGAGCATCCGCCGTTCGTTACGTCGGCGGCATCGGCTACCTGGCTGGCGACACGGCCGCGGCGTTGACGCAGGGGTTGTTGCTGGGCAAGGCGAAGTTCAACTGGACGGCGCTGGGCACGCAGATGGTCCGCGTCGGCATCCGCAGCATCCCCATCGTGATGGTGGTGCAGGTGTTCATCGGGATGATTCTGGCGTTGCAGATGGCCCCGACGCTGGCCACGTACGGACAACTGGAGCGTGTGGCCGAGGTTGTGGCCATCGCGGTCATCCGCGAACTGGGACCGCTGTTGACGGCCGTGGTGTTGAGCGGGTTCGCGGGAGCGTCCATCGCAGCCGAGATCGGGGCGATGGTCGAATCGGAGGAGATCAAGGCGTTGCGGGCCCACGCATTGAATCCCATTCGATTTTTGGTGGTGCCGCGCGTGGTGGGTACGACGATCATGATCGTGGCGCTGGCGGTCATCGCGGATTACATCGGCATCGCCGGCGGGTTTTTGACCGGGGTGGCCGTGCTGGACGTTCCGCCGCGTCTGTATCTGAATCTGACGCAGGGGGCGCTCAAGACCACCGATTTTGCGACGGGGTTATTGAAAGCCGGCGTGTTCGGGGCGGTCATCGCCATGATCGCGTGTTACGAGGGACTGCGCGTCACGGGCGGGCCGGAAGGAGTGGGCCGGGCGACGACGGCTACGGTGGTGAAGTCGATTGTGTCATTGATCGGCATTGATGCGTTGTTTACGGCAGTGTTTTATACGTATGGGATTTGATCGGGTCGTTTCGACGTTCGGAACGTGGATCATTCCGGCGGGATTGTCTCGACGGCGGCGATGTGCAGGTACGAAAGGTGGGCGAATCGATCGGGGAGTTCCCCGTTCGAGCCGCCGTAGGCAACGAGCAGACCGCCGCGCATCAGGATGGCGTTTTCAGGGTGGCGGACTTCGTAAATCGTTCCACTGGAGAGAATGATCTTGAACGGTTCGAACGGACGGCGATCGAGGCAAATACGAAGGGTGTCGAGGGTCATCCCGAGATTCTAACATCGCACGGCCCGAACGTGCAACCCCGCAATTCGCCCGGATGCGGGCGATGAAGTGGACGCCGGGAGCGCTTCCCGACAGTCGCGGTTGGGGTTGAAGATCGTGTGATGAATGCCCTATCATGGAGCGACGATGGTTCGACCGAGGATCCACATTCCGCAGGAGGAACTGGCCGCGCTGTGTCATCGTCATCATATACGGCGGCTGGCGCTGTTCGGATCGGTTCTGCGTGACGATTTCGGGCCGGAGAGCGACGTGGACGTGCTCGTGGAGTTCGATCGCCGGTATCCGGGCGGGTTCCGGATATTCCGCGTCGAGGGCGAGCTTTCGCGTCTGTTTGGCGGTCGCAAGGTCGATCTGGTGAATCCGCGTTATATCAATGCCCGTTTGCGCGATCGAGTACTGAACAACTTGTTGGTGCAGTATGAAGCGGGTTCGCCGGCGTACAGTTCGATTGCGACACGACATCCGTCGTAGTTCAGGCGGGTGAAACCCGCCCTGCCGTTGGCGGCTATTCAATTTATGCCAAACACGGACATCGCCATTTCGGTGGAAAACGTGGTCAAGAGCTTCGCCACTCGCGACGGCAAGCGGGTGCGGGTGCTCGACGGCGTCACGTTTGACATCCATCGCGGCGAGACGCTGATCATCATGGGCGGCAGCGGGTGCGGCAAGAGCACGCTGCTGAACTGCCTGATCGGCGAATACACCGTAGACGAAGGGCACATTCGATTTCAGACCAAGGAATTGAAAGAGCCGGTTGACCTGTGCGGGCTGGACGAGCCACGGTTGAACAACCTGCGCAAGCGATTCGGCATCCTGTTCCAGAGCGGGGCGTTGTTCAATTCCATGACCGTGGCCGAGAACGTCGCGCTGCCGCTGATCGAGCATTCGCACGTGGACCCGTCGATCATCGACATCATGGTGTCGTTGAAGCTGCGGCAGGTGCACATGCTGGCCCATCGCGACAAGATGCCGTCGCAACTTTCCGGCGGACAGAAGAAACGCGCCGGACTGGCCCGGGCCATCGCCCTCGATCCCGAAATCCTGTTCTATGACGAGCCGTCGGCCGGGCTGGACCCCGTCACCAGCGCCGCCATCGACGAACTGATGATGGACCTTTCCAAGAAGCTGCAAGTCACCAGCATCGTCGTCACCCACGAGATGGATTCCGCGTTCCGCATCGCCGACCGCATGGTCATGCTGGACCGCGGCCGCGTGCTGCGGATCGGTCCGCGGAGCGATTTCGAGGCCCTTCGCGACGCCGATCCCGACCGGCTGACCGACCGGCGGGACCAGTTGATTCGTCAGTTTCTCAACGGGGCCAGCCGCGGTCCGCTGACCGACACCGAGGGCATGTGCGAATTCGAGAAACTAATCTTCGACACCGTCGGATAGTCGCCAAGTGCGTAAAAGCGATTATGATACCCCGGCGACCGGCAGGCGTTCGGCATAATTCGAGCCGCGGGCGCAAGGCCGCGGTTCATGGGACGGCGAATACTCCCTGTTCCCCAATCACCGGGCCGTCGCCCGGCGTTCTGAAATAACTGCGCCACGGACCGCGGACCGAATTTATGCCACAAGAACGCAACGCATTTCGGCTGGGTCTGATGACCATCGTGGTGGTGGTGCTGCTGTTCACCGCGGTCATGTTCATCGGCGGACGGCGATTCGACGCGGTCGATCCCATCGTGGTCCGCGTGCGGCACGATCTGAAAGTCCCGCGCATCAAGCCCGGCGCCCCGATCATCTGCGGCCCGCAACAAGTGGGCCTGGTCAACGAGGTGACCACCATCGAAGGCGAATCGCCCGACGACCCGGCCGTCAAGGATTTTCTGTTCTTCGAGTTTCACGGCGAGGTGAATCAGTCGCTCGGCCTGCGTTCCGATTGCCGCATCGTCGTCGAAGGGCAGATTCTGGGCGATCAGGGTCAATTGGTGGTCGAATCGCGCGGTCTGTCGCCCGAGCGCATCTCGCCGGAGAAGCCGGTGTCGGCCGACGCTTCGGGTTTTGCGTCCGACGTGGCCATGATCACGCAGGAATTCGATCGCACCGATCCGACCAGCCTGATTTCCCGCGTCCGCACGCAGCTCGACGCGGGCTCGGCGGGCTCGATCATGGCCAAGGTGCACGGCATTCTCGACAACCTCCAATTCATGACCCTGCATTTGCAGCGGGTCGTCGATCCGTCGCGGCGCGAGGCGCTTACCGCACGATTGAGCGACATCCTTGAGGACGTGCACCAGATGACCACGGTCCTTCGCGGGCAGCTCGAACCCGGCGACGAGCACATGATCCTGGCCAAGCTGCACCGCACGCTGGATGCCCTCGACAAGGCCATGGCCGCCGCCGTGGAGACGGTCACCGAAAACCGCGAAGATATCCGTTCGACGGTCGGTGACGTTCGCGAGATGGCATCCACATTGAACAAGTCGATCATCCCCGCGCTGGAGCGGGAGCTGTCGCCGGACAGCGGCGACAGTCTGCTCACCAAGGTGCACAACGCGTTGGATGAAGTGAACGCGGCACTCGACGACGTCTCCGTGGTGGCGGCCAAGGGCAAACGCGTGGCCACGCTGAGCGCCGACCGCCTGGTCGCGACCGTCGACAACGCCAAGGAGGCGACCGGGCATCTGAAAGCCGTGGCCAAGGACATTCGCTCCGCGCCCTGGCGGCTGATTCACCAACCGGGCGAGATCGAATCGAAGCAGGCGTATGTCTTCGCGGCCGTCCGCGAATTCTCGGACGCGTCCGGCAGCCTGGACGATTCATTGACCCAGCTGCGCGTCATGCTGGAGGCCAATCCCGGCGAAATCGCCGGCGATCATCCGTCGCTGATCGCGGTGCGCGATCAACTGAAGGCCGCCTTCGAGCGCTTCACCGACGCCGAACAGGCGCTCTGGACGCAATTGGAAGTCGCGGACAAGAAATGATTCGCACACCACCGGACGACAATCAGAGAGTTGATCCACAGATGACACAGAGGGTCACAGAGGAGAAGGATCCGCAGACCCATACCATCATCGGGGCGGCCATTGAAGTTCATAGGTGTCTCGGAAGCGGGTTCCTTGAATCGGTGTATCAGCAGGCGATGGTCGTCGAACTTGCTGAAAGAGGCGTTCCGTTCCGACGAGAGGTCGAGTTGCCGGTGACCTACAAAGGGCGGTTGCTCCCCTGTCCCTATCGAGCCGATTTTCTTTGTCACGATGAGATCATCGTCGAGTTGAAGGCAATTGCCTCGCTGGGCGGCATCGAGCAGGCGCAGGCAATCAACTACTTGAAGGCAACCGGGCTTCGTCGGGCGCTGCTTCTCAATTTCGGTTCGTCAAAGCTCGAAGTTCGGCGAATCCGATACGACCCTCATCTGTGTTCCTCTGTGAAATCTGTGGATTAATTCCTGTGGGCGAGAGATGTGGAGTATACCGAAGACGCAGAGGCTTGCCGGATGGCTTTGGGAGTTGCTGTTGATTCCGATGGGGCGGCGGATTGAAACCGAGAGGTCATTGGCGTGTCGATCAAATCGGATGAGAAAACGTATGACGCGCTGATCGTCGGCGCCGGGCCGGCGGGTTCGACGGCGGCCGCGTGGCTGGCGGCGCAGAAGTTCAGCGTCTGCCTGATCGACGCGGCCAAATTCCCGCGCCGCCGCGACTGTTCCGGCTGGATCAGCGCCAAGGCCGGCCCGCTTTTGGACGCTATGGGCTTGCCGATCGCGGACGTCGCCAAATGCGCCATCAAGACGGTCACCTTCCATAACGCCGACATGAGCAAGTCCGCCCGCCCCGCGCTCGCCGGCCCGGTCGGCTATCTGGTCGATCGCGACGCGTTCGATCACCAGGTGGCCGAAATGGCCCGCAAACGCGGGGCCGTGTTTCTTGACGATCGGCGCGTGGCCCGCGTGCAACTCGGCGAACAGACGGTCACGCTGGAATTGTCCGACGGGCAGACCGTCCGTGGAAAGTTCCTGGTGCTGGCCGCCGGCAAGGACAGCGCCCTGGTCAAGCGTCTGGGACTGCCCATCGACGTGCTGCCGCCCAATGCCTGGACGGCGTACCTTACCGCCCGGGACAAGAGCTACCGGGGTGATCCTTCGGTCTCCGTGGTTTTGGGCATCGACCGTCGCGACGGCTTCGCCACCGTCGTCCAGGCCGGCGACCACCTCAGCGTCAACGTGCACTCGTTCTCCGAAAAGCGCGAGGTGGTGACGCACCTTGTCACCCTGTGCCGCAACTTGTCGACCGCCGGGCTGGTCGGCGTCGACCTGACCCGCGAAGCGTCCGCCGCAACCGCTTCCGCCATCCCCACGGCCGCCGCCCTGTCCATGGAAACCCATGTGGCCAAGCGCACCCTCATCATCGGCGACGCAGGCGGCTTCATCGCCGCGGCCAGCGCCGAGGGCATCTACCCGGCCATGTGGTCCGCGCGCATCGCGGCCGAGATCATCGAGAAGGCCGCCCGTCACAAGAGCCCGCAGGACGTGCTGATGCGCTTCAACACCGAGTGGCGATCGGAAATGGCCGACTACCTCCGCGCCCCCAACACCGACACGCAGTACATCCTCCCCCTGGTTTTCACCAACCAACCCATGGCCGACCGCATGGCCGCCGCCTTCTTCGCCGGGGAAAACATCTAAATAGAACCGAGGAGTAGGGAAACCGATTTCATCATGACCCGCGAACATGACCCGCGGATCTTCGCCCGGTGGGCGCACGATCTTAGCCAGGGACTTCAGCCTCTGGAACGGATTCCCCATTTCCTTCCGCCCGGAGGGCGCACGATCTTAGCCAGGGACTTCAGTCCCTGGAAGACAGCCCCTGTCCAACTCCCGCCCGGAGGGCGCACGAAACCCAGTTTCCCTTTTGTGTGTTCTTATTTAGCACCCATCCCAAAACCGTCGCCTTCGGGCGCAGAGATGCGCTCCGCGGCAGTGCCCGCCCCTCTGGGACAAACTCGAAAAGCAGGTTTGCCATCGGCCTACCCGGACCGGCAGCCGGAACGGTGGGGGGGCGGGCCGTCGCCGGCATCGCCGCACACGGGCTGTCGTTCTTGATGGACATCCGATCTGTTGCGAGTCGCAGGGCGAATCCGGCGGCGGAATGGAGCCGATGAGAGTCGAACTCACGACCTCTTGCATGCCATGCAAGCGCTCTCCCAACTGAGCTACGGCCCCTGATTGGCGGGTGCTCGGGCGGTTGCCACACGAACATCGTCCGTGCCTGTTTCCGGCACGCGGCACTCACTTCGCGGCCTGGCCGGGCGCGTCCCAACCCGGCAACCGACCCTCCAAGGCACCATGAATTCTAGGGGAGCCCGCGGGGCGACGCAACTGCGGGATGGTTCACGGTCAACGCGCGGCGAATCGAGCCCGGGCACGACGTCAGGCGGCAATCCGATTTCCGAATCGAGCCTTCAGGTCGTCGGTTGTGCGACATGACGGGGGTTTGGCTCATTCGCACGTGTTTCGACGCGCTGCGATGTGGCGGCCGCCGGATACCCGATCAATTCGCCGATGGACATGAATGGACCGACTCGCTCGGTCGATTCGGGGGTGAACGCCCGCATGGTGCATTCGCGGGTCAGCGTCGGCACGCGATCGACGAGGGCGGTCGTTAACGCCCGCAGACCCGCCCATTGAAATGCGGAAATACGATCGTCACCGCCCACCCGCGTCATCGCCACCACGACCGCGCTCTGGTGATCATCCGCGGGCCACTGTTCCGCCCAATCGATGGTACGGCGAATCAGGCCGAATGTTGAAATGACAAAGTGACAGGGCTCTTTGTCGGAAACCGTCGATCCCGCAACGAGTCGCACGTCGATGCCATTCCATGCCGCGACGCGCGTTTCCGCGGGCAATAGCACGACCGACTCGGCCAGCCGTTCCATGACCATCGGATCATCCGGGACGGCGTCCGCGGCAGCCCGCGGCTCCATCCACGACAAAACCGAGGTGAAGCAGATCATCGCGGCGGCGAGGCAGGCCACCGTCTTGAACATCCGTGTTCGTTGCACCACGTCCCTGCGGCTCCGGTCGAGCGGACGACGTCGACATCAAGTGACCGTCGGCCGGGAAGCTTGTACCGCAACCCTTCGTGATCCGCAACAAGTGACGTCGCCGCCGCGCGCGTTGCGTCACTCGGTCGTGCCACTCGGCGCGGACGTCGCGTGGTTGTCCGCCGATTCCGACGAACCGACCGCCTGACGGCTGGCGACCCACCGCCGATGTACTTAAGATCGCCGCAATGCTTCGCGCGGAGTCCGTTTGCAAGACCTACCCCGGCCGTGGACGGAACATCGACGTGCTCCGCGGCATCGATCTGGAGATTCCGGCGGGGGGAGCAGTTGCGTTGATGGGGCCATCCGGTTCGGGCAAAAGCACCTTATTAAGCATCATAGGCACACTTGAATCACCGACGTCCGGGCAACTGACGGTCAACGGCGAGGACCCCTTCCAGCTTTCCGAAGACGGCCGGGCTGGGTTTCGCAACCGCCGCATCGGCTTCATTTTCCAAGATCACCATCTGTTGCCCCAGTGCACGGTACTAGAAAACGTCATACTGCCGACGTTGGCCGACTCGGGCGGCGACGATGCGACTTCGCGAGCAACCGAACTGCTCGATCGCGTCGGATTGTCCGACCGGATGGATCATCGCCCCGAGGAATTGTCCGGCGGCGAGCGCCAACGGGTGGCGATCGCCCGCGCCATGATCAACCGACCGGTGGTCCTGCTGGCCGACGAGCCGACCGGCAACCTCGACCGGTCCTCGGCCGACACGGTGACCGATCTGCTGTTGGAAATGCACGCGGCGCTGTCCGGCGTGCTGATCGTCGTCACGCATAGCGCCCGGCTGGCGTCGCGCTTCGAACGGCGGTTTGAACTGGACGCGGGACGGTTGGTCACTTCGCGGGAATGAATCCGTGCATCGTTACACCGTCCCGATGCGATCGCTGGTCTACTATTGGCGAGCCCATGTCGCGGTCGCCTTGGCCGTGGTGGCCGCCACCGCAGCGCTGACGGGCGCGCTGCTCGTCGGCGATTCCGTCCGTGGAAGTTTACGGGAGCTGGCCGTCAGCCGCCTCTGCGGCGTGACCCACGCGCTGATCTCGACGCGCTTCGTTCGTGAATCGCTGGCCGGTGAATTGGACGGTCGCACGGCCAATCGAACGAGCGACGAACGGGGCATCGGATCGCCCCCCGGACGGGCGGGTGACCCGGCGAACGAATCCAATCGTCGCCCCGCGACGGACGCCGCCGCCCCGCCCGCGGGGGTTCGTGCGACGCCCATCATCCTGCTGCCCGGGGGCGTGACGCACGCGCAGACGCAGGCCCTTGTCGGGCGGGTCAACGTCCTGGGCGTCGACGGTCGATTCTGGGAGATCGGCGGCGCTGCCGTCGTGTCGGCATTGCCCACCAACGCCGATCGTTACGCAATCGTCAATCAGGCGCTCGCCGACGCGCTGGGCGCGGTCCCCGGCGACCACATTTTGGTGCGCATCGGGAAACCGTCGGACATCCCCACCGAAACGCTCCTAGGCCGGAAAGACGACGTCACGTCGTCGATGCGCCTTCCGATCCATTCCGTTCTTCCCAACGCGGGCATCGGACAATTCAGCCTGCAATCTAGTCAAGCGGCGCCGTATAACGTCTACGTTCCGCTGTCCGAATTGCAACGCGCCCTTCGCAAACAGGGGCGGGTCAACGCGATTCTGGTGACAACACACGGCACTTCAATCGATGACGGTTCGATCGACGCGAAACTCCGCCACCACCTGTCGTTGCAGGACGTCGGCCTGACGGTTCGCGTGGATCGCGAACGGCGCTACCTCGCCCTGGAAAGCGACCGGTTCCTGATCGAACCACCGCTGGAGGCCACGGTCCGCACCGCCGTAAAAGCGACCGAAACGCCGACCGGAATTCAGCGCGACACCGTATCCGATGATGCGACCACCGAAATCCTGGCCTATCTCGCCAAACGCATCACGGTCGGCGATCCGAATCAGACCCGCTCGATCCCCTATTCAACCATCGCCGCCATCGCCGGCGATCCGCCGCTGAATCTCGGCGACGGTCGGCGGGCGCCGCCGCTGCAGTTCGGCGAAATCTACTTGAATCGATGGACGGCCGACGAATTGCACGCCGAAATCGGTGGCGCCGTGACGCTCGATTACGACGTCAGCACGCCCGCCGGCGGCACCACGACGAAATCGACTTCGTTTCGCCTCGCGGGCGTGGTCGACATGGACGCGCACGGCGCCGATCCCGGATTCGTCCCCGAATACCCCGGCGTCACCGACACCGACGACATGGCCGACTGGAACCCGCCGTTTCCCATCGACCTGTCGACCGTCTCGCCGCGCGACGAGGACTACTGGGATCGCTACCGCGCCGCACCCAAGGCGTTCGTCGCCCTCGAACAGGGGCAATCCATGTGGGCATCGGAAACCGACCGATTTGGCCGGCTGACCTCCATTCGCATCCATCCGTCGGTTTCCGCCGACCTCGACGCCGTTGCCGCAACATTCAATCGCGCGTTGCTCGATGAAATCGACCCTTCTGCCATCGGGCTGCGATTTCGGCCCGTCCGCGACGAAGCGCTCGCGGCCGGCCGCGGCAGCACCGACTTCGCCGGTCTGTTCATCGGGTTCAGCTTCTTTCTGATCGTCGCGGCGGCAATGCTCATCGCACTGTTGTTTCGCCTCGGTGTCGAGCGCCGCGGCCGGCAATTGGGATTGATGCGTTCCGTCGGATTCCGACCGGCGACGCTGGCGTGGTCGTTGATTCTGGAAGGCTCGATCGTCGCGATCGTCGGCGCGATCGCGGGATCGGCCGCCGCTGTCGCGTACGGCGGGCTGATGCTCGTCGGTCTGCGGACCTGGTGGAACGACGCCGTCCGCACCACGTCCCTTCAATTGCATGCTTCGGCAACCAGCATCGCCGCCGGTTTCATCGTCGCGGTCGTTATCGCCGTCGTCTCGATCGCCTGGTCGGTTCGCGGCTTGGCGCGGCGGTCACCCCGCGCGCTCTCCGCAGGAGACACGGACCATGCATCGCCGACAATCAAACAGTCCCGCAAATCAGTTGCTGTCGCCGTCGCCGCGCTCATCGTGGCGGGCGGGCTATTCCTCGCATCCCGCGCTGCATGGACCACGGAGGCGCCGACTTTTTTCGGCGTCGGCGCGGCCATTCTCGTTGCCGGCCTGGCATTCGTGCGCGCCGCGATTTCGGCCACACCGCGCCGCTCCATCTCGCGCAGCGGTCCCTCGTCAATTGCCCGTTTGGGCATCCGCAACGCCCGCCGCGCCCCCGGCCGCAGCATGATGACCATCGGGCTCATCGCGTCTGCGTCGTTCGTCGTCTCCGCGTTGCAGGCGTTCCGACTGCAAACCGACGAAACCGCGACGGACATTTCTTCGCCCTCCGGCGGATTCACATTGTTCGCCGAATCGGCCGCCCCGCTTCTGTACGATCTGAACTCCGCGGCCGGCCGCGAAAAACTGAACATCGTCGACGACTCCGTCCGCGACGCCCTGGCCGGCGCTACGGTCGTTCCCTTTCGACTGCGGCCCGGCGACGAGGCCAGTTGCCTGAACCTGTACGTACGCACGCACCCGCGGTTCATCGGTGCGACCCCGCCGATGATCGCCCGCGGCGGGTTCGATTTTTCCGCCACGCTGGCCGATTCCGACGCCGAACGCCGAAATCCCTGGACCCTGCTCGACCGGACATTTCCCGACGGCGCCATTCCCGCCATCGGCGACGAGGCCGCCGTCAAATGGCAGCTTCATTCTGGACTCGGCGACGATTTCACCACCACCGACGACGCCGGAACGACGCGGACGCTGCGATTCGTCGCCCTGTTCAAGGGTAGCGCCCTGCAGGACGAGTTGATCGTTTCTGAATCGCAATTCCTGCAATTGTTCCCATCCACGAATGGATTCCGCTTCTTTCTGATGGAAACGCCGGCCGACCGCGACGTTCAACAACTGGCCGTCGGGCTGGAGCGCGAACTCGCGCCGTTCAGTTTCGACGTCGGCACGATCCGTGACCGCCTCACCGCATACGCGGCCGTTCAGAACACGTACCTGTCGACGTTTCAATCGCTGGGCGGATTGGGACTGGTGCTGGGAACGGTTGGCCTGGGCGCCGTCATGGCCCGCAACGTGTTTGAACGCCGCGGCGAATTGGCGCTAATGCGCGCCGTCGGCTTCCGCACGCGGACCATCGCCTTCATGGTGTTCGCCGAAAACGCGACGCTCGTGATCGCGGGGTTGTTCCTCGGCGTCGTGTCGGCGCTGGTGGCGGTCGCACCCCATCTCCGCGACCGGCCCGGAACGTTCCCGTGGGCGTCCACCGGCCTGATCGTGCTGGCCGTGCTCGTCGTCGGACTGCTTTCCGGCGCCGCGGCGTTCAAACACGTTGCGGGCCATGAC
>JABFSN010000133.1 GCA_013140575.1 Phycisphaerales bacterium
TGAAACCCGCTCGGCGGGTCGGCGGGTGGGTGTCAGAATCGGGGGGTGGTTGCGTGCGAAGTTCGCGCCTATCGTTGAATTGGAGATGCTCGATGGTTGGAATCCGGCGTCGGCCGGGGCGCAACGTCCGACGGAGCTGTCGTGTTTGGACAGCTCCGTCTGCTCCATACCGGCGTTGCCGGTCGTAGGGAAGTCACCATAGGTCAGATCCGATCGGGCGTCGGGCCGGATCCCGACATCCCCCCGAACAGTTGAGCGCACAGATTCCGCAGGCTTTGGTACGTCTGCCGCAGCTGCGCGATCTCGGTCTCGACGTCGGCGATGTCGCCTTCAATCTCCGCGGCCTCGGCGTGCAGCGCCGCGAGGGTTTGCAGGTTGATCACGTGCTGCTCCTCGGACACGTCTCCCGCGCCGCCGGTCATCAGTTCGCTGATCTCCTGATTCACCTGATCGAGTTCGTTGTTCAGCGAGCCGAGCGTCGACTCGGCCTGTTGGATCGCGCGGCCGACCGCCGCGATTTGTGCCAGCAACCGCGCCGCGGACGAACCCGCGACATCGATGTTTCGGGCGAATGCGCTCGTCGCCGCCAAAACCCCGACCACCCCGACCGTCCGCAGTGCGCGTACTTTCCTCGTAAACATGATTCCACCCTTTCACTGATTTGGGGACCGCGTTGGATCCGGAAACGGCGTCGTCTGATTTGTTTCTTCGTCGTTTCCGCGTGCACGTCGGTGCACACTGTATGTACGGCGTCACGGGCGGATTCTGTCGGCCGGTCCGGCTCGATCAAAAAAACCGCATTCCCCATTCTGGAAACGCAGGTATCGGCAGTCGCGGTTCACGGCGCAACCGGATTCAACCCGTTGGGAATTGACGCGACCGCCGCAGCGCTGACATGCGGCAGCCGGCGGCATGACGGGGTTCAGTTGGCCGCGATGGGGCGCCATTTGCGAATTGCGCCGACTGCGCCGGCCACGATCAGCGTGACCACCCCGCCCATCGCCCACGCGGACGCCGCCGGAACACTAACCGCACACGCCGCGTCCGATTCGCAAATCGGCTCGTCGCAATCGGTCAACCCATTGCAATTGTTGTCCGTATCATCGTCACACAATTCCGGCGCGGCCGCATGAATCAAGATGTTGGAATCGTTGCAATCAATGGCCGGTCCGTTCGGGCAGTCCGGCGAACCCGGATTGCCGTATCCGTCGCCGTCCCCGTCGAGACAGACCCCGGGCGGCGAGACGCCCGATACCTGATCAGCAGCCACGTTGTTCAGAACCGTCACCAACCCATCCGGGAACGTGACCTCGACTACGTCCACGACATTCGCGGCGCCGAGACCGAAATACGCCTCCGCCGGCTCCTGCCCCAGATAACTGGTCCCGGCCGCAATCAGCCGCATCTGGTTCAAACCGCCCGCCTGAATACGGACGACCGCGCCGATTGCGAAATGATTCAGTCCACCCGTCCGCGGCTGAACGACGAGGTAGTGTTGCTGCTGTCCGGGCGGCAACGTGGACTGATTCTCGAGCAGGCGCAACGGTCCGCCGCGGCAGGCCTGTACCAAATCGAGATCGCCGTCGCGGTCGTAATCGAACGCGATCAGCGCCGCCCCCCAGAATGTGTCGTTGAACCCCACCGCGACCGACTCGTCGGAAAAGACGAACGGCGGCGCGCCGGGGTTTTGGAAGAACTTGGATTGGTCGTTGATGAACTCCTCCCCGGCCTTCCAGCCGTTGGTCGCGGCGATATCCAGCCACCCGTCGGCGTCCGCATCAAAAAACGTCGCGCCCCATCCCCAGCCGCCGTGGTCCACCCCGCTCGCCGCGGAAACTTCGCGAAACTCGAGCGTGCCACCGGACGAATCGTTGCGCAGAAGCACGTTGTGGAAGTTGACGTTGTAGTCGATGTTGGTGACGTAGATATCGAAATCGCCGTCGTTGTCGTAATCGCCCAGCGACACGCCCATGTCGTGCATGGCGTTGGCCATCCCCGTCGCCGGCGCGACATCGACGAACGTACCGTCCGTCTGATTCCGCCAATAGCGGTTGGGCCCGTAGTCGATGGACTCGTAGAAATCACCCCACCCGTCCTCGTCGAAATCGACGAAGACGGCCTGGTGCCCCCACATTGCCGCGAGGCCCACGCCGCACGTTCCCGACACTTCGACGAACGCGCCATTTCCATTATTCAACAGCACGCGGGAACGGGAATTCCAGAACGGGACGAACAAGTCCACGTAGCCATCACGATTGAAATCGCCCGCGCACGGTCCGCTGAAATGTTGCGGTTGCAGCGCCTGCGCATCCGCCGGCATCGGCAGCATCAGTCCGGCGGCGACGGTGACGTCCGTGAATTGCGTCGGTGATTCCTGTCGGTACAGCCGAAACACCGTCGGATGCCCGATGACATCGTTGCCGACCAAAAGGTCGAGATCACGGTCGCCGTCGTAGTCAATCCACAATCCGGTTCGATTCGCGTTCATCGACGCCACCCCGGCCGCCGCGGCGATCTCCTCGAATTGCCCGTTGCCCAGGTTGCGATACAACTGGTCCGCGACGCCCGCGTCGTTGGGGATGAACAGATCGACGTCGCCGTCGTTGTCGTAGTCCGCCGCGGCCGCACCACCGCCGTGACCCGTCGTGATTGAATAGGGAAGAATGCCGCGAGCGGCCGACACATCCACAAATTGAATGGGCGGCGTCGCGCGCAGCAGGGACGCCGAATACGCAAAACACACCGGCACCGCAGTCGCCAACCAACGACGCGTTTTCAATTTTCGATCCTCGTTGCGGCCCGTTGAATTGCGATCCAACCGTGCGCCAACTCCGACCCGAGTGGCACCCACGAGCCCTACGAATCCGAATCGTACCGCATGGGCGGTCCCGGCACAAGCAAAATGCGCCTGCCCCGCGGACCGGGGGTGCGCGATGGAACCGGCAAGGTGATCCCGCTTCTGTTAGAACCGTGGGCGCAAGCCCGCGCATGGCCCGCGGGCGTTGGTCACCGGGCGTGCGCCCGGCGCACTGACAAAAACGGTCTTCGCGTACGTGACCATGAATCCGTGACGTGTCATTTCGACGCGTCGCCATCGCGACCGGGCTGGACCAGCGCGTCGTAAAACCGCGCCTCGTCCACGCGCCCTCGTTGCCGCAGTTCGTCGGCCAGCGACCCGAAATCGCGACGAATCCCGAAATACCACCGCCCGGGATAGGCCCCGCGCGTCGCGGCCGGAACGGGTTTGAACCCGTATTCTTCCACGTCCGCCAACAGCGTGCCCATTTCGACCGGGCCGACGTACACCACCTGCACCGCGCCGTCGCTGTCGATCAGCAAGCTGGTCGGCAACGGCGTTTCGCCCGGCTTGTATAGCAAATGGCGCAGCACGGCGTCGATTGTCTCCATCGTGGCTTCATCCGCCGTCCGGAATTTCAGACGCCGGTCTTCGCCCAGCCCGGCGACGACTTCATTGAACGTCGCCAGCGCGGCCGCATGTTTTTCCGGCTTGTCGACCGAAAGCGCGACAATTTCCAGTTTGGCGGCGTCAATCCGCTCGTGGGCCGCGGCAAGACCCTTCAGCTCGCCGATGCACGGCCCGCACCATTGCGCCCACAGGTTGACCAATCGTGCGGTCGGACGGTTCGACTTGCCAAACAATCCGCTCAATAACGTGTCGGGCAACGGCAACGGCGTCCGCAACACCACCCGCGCCGCGTCCGAAACCGCCGGCGGGGGCGGACCGGCGTCCATTTGAAACGGCTGAAACGCCGTCGATGTCGGCGCGGTCGATCCCTGCATCAATCGGTAGCAACTTCCCGCGTCCAGATCGATCCACGTCTGCGGATCGCCGCCGGGCCAACGGACCACTACGCGATCAACCCGGCTTGCATCACCCAACCCAAAATACAGCCGTTTGGTCGATTGCGACAAATAGCCATCACCGGCCATCAGCGTGCGTATCCAGCGTCTGTCGCCGACGGACACCTCCACCACGGCCCCGATCGCGTCCCGGTGGCACGTCGTCCCCGACAGTTCGAACGCAATGGAATGCCGCTCTCCGCCGGCGTTGTTTTGCAGGAACCGCAACTGCGGTCCGCTGCGGTTCCGCAGCCACATGTCCAGATCGCCGTCCCCGTCCCAGTCGGTCGACGCGACCGACCGGCCGTCGTCTTCGAAATCCAGACCGGTAACGGCCGACACGTCGGCGAACGTCCCGTCCTTCAGATTCAAAAACGAAACGTCGCGCTCATGCCCGCTCCACGACCACCCCGTATCCATCAACTGCGTCATCGCCACCCAGCCGCGCACGTAGCCGTCGGTCGGGCCGCTCTCCGTCGGTGAACGCGACGCCACGCGCCGCCAGAAAAAACTTCACAAATCGTCCTTGCGATCGTTGGTCAAAAATCCGTTCGGCACGAACAGGTCGTCCCACCCGTCGTTGTTGAAATCCACGAACTTCGCACCCCACGCCCACCGCCCCATCCGCACGCCGGCCGCGTCGCTGATGTCGTCGAATCGACCGTCTCCGCGGTTCACGAACAACGAATTGCCCAGGCTGTGCCGTTGGATTTGTTCCCGCATCGACGGCGCGGCATCGGATTTGAACCGCGGTTGATACGCGATCCGCTGACCCGCCGACGAAAACATATTGCTGACGTACAAGTCGAAATCGCCGTCCCGATCGAAATCCGACCATGTCGCCCCCATCCCCGCGGCCTGATCCTCGACTCCCGCCTCGCCGGCCACGTCCACGAACTTCGCGCCGTCATTGCGATACAGGTTGTTCCGCCCGAAATCGTTGACCACGTGCAGATCGGAATCGCCGTCGCCGTCGTAATCGATCCACGTCGCCGCCAGGCTGAACCGCGTGTTGTTCACGTTCAGCCCCACCTCGGTCGTCACGTCGACGAAACCGGCCTCGCCGTCGTTCCGCAACATGTGATTCGGCGGCCCGTTGTTCGCGTCGTGAAGGGGCATCGGCACGCTGACCCCGTAACGCAGGTTCACGTACCGGCATCCATAAACGTCGAGATCGCCGTCGAGGTCATAGTCGGCCACCGCCAGCGAATAGAACGACGCCGGCGACGACGCCCGCATTCCGCGAAACGGCGTGAAATGCCCCCGCCCGTCGTTTTTCTGATAGACGATCGTCGGGCCGATGGCGCACAACAGGTCCTGATCGCCGTCGTTGTCCATGTCCGCCAGGATGACCCCCTTGGTGTCGTCCAGCCACGCCACGCCGGCCTCGTCGGCCGTGTCCTTGACCGTGCCGTCGCCCTGCTGCACAAGCAGTTTGTTCGGCAACCCGGTTCCCATGGCCACGTAGATGTCGTCCCGCCCGTCGCCGTTTACGTCGCCGACCGCGATCCCGTTGTGACCCATGAAATTCAGTTCGCCCAGCGCGTCGGTGCGGCCGAACCAGTATTCGCCGCCGCGGGCAAGTTGTCGCCACGCGGCCGCGTCGCGCAGGACCGCCCCAGTACAATCCACCCAAGCGCTGTTCCGCGTGTCCACCTCGCTGAACGAATCGACTTGAATGGACCCAATCAACGGATGCTCGACGCCATCGGTGGATGACCAGGCCACGCGCCAATGCCCATCGTATTGAAACGCCCGCCCGCCGTTTTTGTCCGTCGGCCGCGCGAACGCCTGAAACAAGACGTGCGTCACGAATCGCCGATCGTCGATCCGTTCAACGCCGACCGTCTTGAATGCGAACCGCCATTCCGCGGGATGCGGAACCGCCGCCAGCAGCGAGCGCACGGCCGCTGCACGGTTACCGGCCGCCGGAATCGGTTCCCCAGCCCGCTGCCAGCGTCGTATATCGTACCCATCGATCGAATACCGCTCCCCGCCGTCCGGGCGCAGGAATTCCACGATCGCCGCGTCCGTGAAAAAACCGCGCAGCGTCTCCCCGATTCCGTCGGAATCACCGCCGGCCGCTTTCCGTAGCGCCTCCCCGAATTGTTTCAACCGGGCTGATGCGGCGACGTACGCCTTCTCCGTTTCCCAATCGTCGGCCAACGGATCGGCAATCGCCGTGAGCGCCTCGACGGAATCGACCGCGCCGCCGGGCGCCTGATCGGTTTGCGCATTCGCCAATCCATTGGGTGGCCAACACGACACCACGGCGATCATCGCCGTGAAGGTTCGATCCCGATTCGCGTTCTTAATCTGACCCGTCATTTGTAGGGCGGGTTTTACCCGCCATCTTGTGGCACGGGCATCCTGCCCGTGTTGCCCGGGCGCGGGTGCCCCATCCATCGGGCAGCGATGTGTCGGGGCCCGATGATCGACTCGCGAGGGGTTATCCTTCCGCGCGCCGCCGCGGGTCCGTCGGTGCGAGAATCCCTTCTGGTACGTCCGCTGCTCTGAAAACACAGTCAACTGTGACGCACTTTCCGCCCGGAGGGCGCACGACCTTAGCCAGGGACTTCAGTCCCTGGATGACGACCTCTTTATGACCTCCGCCCGGAGGGCGGACGGACCGTGTTCGTCGCCGGCCCGGATTCCGCACTTCTTATTCATGTCCAATGGCGATTATCGCGATCGTGTTTCCTGGTGCGAGAATCCCTTTTCGAACCCACGCTCGCGGTAGTCCCTTCGCGCTCCGATCCCCTACCCCAACGCCTGCTCCAAATCCGCGATCAGATCGTCCGCGTCCTCAATTCCCACGCTCAACCGCACTAGGCTGTCCGTGATCCCCCGCTTCTCGCGTATCTCCTTCGGAATCGACGCATGCGTCATGATCGCCGGGTGGTTCAACAACGACTCCACGCCCCCCAGTGATTCCGCCAGCGAAAACAACTTCACCCGTTTGCAAAACCGGAAGCACCGCTCGCGGTCACCCTTGATCACGAACGTCACGATCCCGCCGAACCCGCGCATCTGCCGCTCGGCCAACGCCCGGTCGGGGTGTGACGACAGGCTCGGATAAATCACCCGCTCCAATTCCCGATGCCCGTCAAAATGCTCCGCCACGCGCCGCGCATTGTGGCAATGCTGCTTCATTCGCAACGACAACGTCTTGATCCCCCGATGCGCCAGATAGCAATCGAACGGCCCCGGCACCCCGCCGGCCGCGTTCTGATAGAACGAAACCGGCTCCATGTCCGCCTTTTTCTTGACGATCACCGCCCCGCCGATCACGTCCGAATGCCCCCCGATGTACTTCGTCGTGCTGTGAATGACGTAGTCCGCCCCCAACTCGATCGGCCGCTGCAACACCGGCGTCGCGAAGGTATTGTCCACCGCCAGCTTCGCCCCCACACCGTGCGTCACGTCGGCCAACGCCCTGATGTCGAGCACGCGCAGCATCGGATTCGTCGGCGACTCGATCCACACCAGCTTCGTCTTGCCGTCCATCAACGCCTTGAACGCCGCCGGCGACGTATCCTCCGAATACCGCGCCTGCAACCCCCAATGCTTGAACACCCGTTCGAGCAACCGGTACGTCCCCCCGTATGCGTCCGCGAACGCCACCACGTTGTCCCCCGGCCGCATGGTGTGAAAAATCGCATTCGTCGCCGCCAACCCCGACGCAAACGCCGCGGCCGCCTCACCTCCCTCGGCCGCCGCCAGCACCGCCTCGAAATTGGCCCGCGTCGGATTGGCCGACCGCGAATACTCGTACCCTTTGTGAACCCCGGGCGACTCCTGCGTGTAGGTGGTAGTGACGTGTATCGGCGGTATCGTCGCCCCCGTCACACTCTCGGCCTCCTGCCCCGCATGAATCAACAACGTCTCAAGTTTCATTGCGTCCCGTTTCATTTTCGATTCCATAGATCAATCTCGTAGGGTGGGCACTGCCCACCTCTTCGCATGGTCGCGACGCGAGGACTGGTGGGCAGTGCCCACCCTACAAAGCTCGTCGCTCTTCCTCGCCCGCGACCCACCACTATTCAATTAGCCCCGAAGGGGCGACAGTCAATAGCCGGGGGCGTCAGCCCCCGGTGGCGTCATCAACACAAACAAGCCCCAACGGGGCGACGGACGCTGGCAGCCAAGAGCCCGGCGTAGATTTCAGAACCCCGGACGCCAGTCCGGGGCCGACCGGCTCAGCGCCGCGACGAAACCACAACGCTCGCCACCTCGATACGGCCCGCCACTCCCGCGGTGGCTTCTGATGCCGAGCGACACCCCCGCGTTTCGATCGCAGCCCCTGGCATGGCCGCAGCCATGGGCGGCCTTGCCTTTTTCAAACCTATTCCGCCAACCGCCTGTTCAACATTTCGTGCAACCGCTCGAAATGAGGCAGTTGATCCTTCAATACGCCGGCATCCAACTCCGCCACCACCCGAAACGACCTCTTCCCCTTCTTGTATGGCCCTTTGCAACCCTCCGTCGCCCTCTCCAGTCCGTTTTGAACGTCGTCCTTGCTCTTGTTCTCCAAATCGTTCATCGCCGGCAGCGCATTCTCCCGAAACCCCTGACCGAAAACCCTCCGCAGCGTCCCCCGATCCGCCACGATCCATGTCTCCATGCACTGCACCATCAACTGCGCCTGATCCTCCGCGGTTCCCCTCGGCCGCTTCCATTGGTCGTCCTTCCGATTCTTCAAGTGCGTCCACGGATCCGTCGTCACCGCGGTCTCGCTGTCCACGAGAAGGACCGGGTAGTAACTCCGCCCGGCCTCCGCCATCGCATTCTGAAAGTCCTTGAACGTCTCCGCCCGCGATCCGCCGGGAACGATTTGCAACATGCGCCCGTTCAACTTCGCGTTCTCCAGCAGCGCCCGAAACCCCGCGCGGCACTCCTTGTCCGGCGCTCCCCGGCCGCCGCCCTCGACGTAAATGTGGACTTTCACCAGCGCGTGCCTCCGATCTGCCCCTTCATCCACAACGCCCCAAGGCGGTAATCCTCCAGCCAGCCCTTCAACTTCTCCCCGTCGAGCCGCTTCATCTCCGTCCCGCCCTCGCCCTTCTCGCACACCACCACGCATTCGGGATGCTCCGTCAACGCGTCAATGATGATGTCCGAGTGCGTCGTCACCACCAACTGCATCCGCTCCGAAGCCTCCACCATTAAGTCCGCAATCTTCGGCAACAAATCAGGATGCAATCCCAACTCCGGCTCCTCAATACAAACCACCGGCGGCGGCTCGGGATTCAGCAGAATCGTCAACAGACACAGATATCGTAGCGTCCCGTCCGACAACCGCGTCGCCGGGATCGTGACGCCCCTCTCCTGAAAGCTGATTTGAATGCGTCCGCCCTTTACGGGAGTTCGAATGTCTTCAAACTCGGGATACAAATCCCGCAGATAGTTCAGCAGGTTGCGCTTCACTGACGGGTTGTCAGACAAATGATTCACAAACAAGGCGAGATTCGACAGATCTTCTTCTAGCGGGTTAGTAGGCAAATCCGATCGTTGGAAATACCGAACCGTCGAGGTCGCACCTATTGACCAGTCGCGGTACATGCGAATCCCACGGTACGTAGCATCCAAACGGTTGGGTGCCAGACTCCTGTCAGGATACTTCAATTGCGCCAAGATGGATTTGTTTAGGTGGACCTCAACTTCCTTCGTCGCTGCCGGACTTGTCATTGCTACACGCGCAATGCCGTTCTTGTAAACATAGTGTTGCCAAGGAATTCCACGGGGATCGATGACGATCGTGTCGGATATTGATTCCGCCACTAACTCAACACGATTCTCCTTACTCCTGAATTCGAAACGGTGTCGCAAAGGCGGGCGGAAAATGCCGTCTTCCGGACCATTCCAGTCTACGACCAACTCAAGAGTGGCAGACCCGGACGTGCCGGCGCCCTTCCAAATCCACTCCTCCGCGCCGCCGCCGTCGCTGATGACACGTTCGAGTCCATCCGTGGGTAACACCGTACAAATGGCCAGCGCATTCAAGAAATTCGACTTCCCGGACGCGTTCGGCCCGATCAGGACGTTCAGCGGCTTCATCTCGAACGGCGGCGTCTCCGGGCCGAACGATAGAAAGTTCCGCAACGTGATTTCCTGAATCACCGGCTGACCCATGCGATTGCGTCCTTCAAACGTCGTCGAACCGGCGCCTTGCTTTCCGAGCCGCGACCGTCAGGGAGCGGTCTTCAATTGCAGCGTTGATCGGGTAACATTGCCACGCTCGCCGGCATGGTATGCCCGGCAGTTTCGCGCGGCCATGCCTCATCCGTAATTCTCGTCAACGAGCCGGTGGACCTATCACGGTCACGGCGATCGCCGCCTGCATCCTTTCAATCCCACGTTCCTCCACTATCATGCCCGAATGCCGCCCCCCAACGCAACCCAGGCTTCCGCTTTCGGCGTGACGCCCATCACGAAAACCGTCACGATCGGCCCGTGGACCGGCGCGGACTCCTACGCCGACCTCGCCGTCGAATACGAAGCCGCTTCCCGCGGCATCGGCCTGCACGACCGCGCCTACCGCGGCCTGCTCGAAATCACCGGCAAGGACCGCCTCGCCTGGCTGCACAACCTGACCACCAACCAGGTCAAATCGTTGCAACCGGGACAGGGCAACTACACTTTCGCCGTCAACATTCAGGGCCGAATCCTGTTCGACATGAACCTGCTCGTACTGCGCGACTCCGTCTGGCTGGACATCGACCGCCGATGGATCGACGCGGCCATCGCCCATTTCAACAAGTACATCATCATGGAAGACGTGAAGCTCGCCGATCGAACGGCCGACTTCGCGCGCTTCGCGCTCACCGGCGCTCGCGTGGCGCAGTTCATCGCCCGCGCCGGGCTGGCCCAATCCTGCGCCATGCCGCTGCATCAGGTGGAACACTTGTCCATCGACGGCGCCCAGCTCGCGATCTTCCGCGACGACTTCTGCGGCCCCTTCGGTCTGCAAATCCTCGTCCCGATGGCGTCGGCCATAAACCTGTGGCAACGCTGGACCGCAACCCCCGACGTGACCCCCATCGGTTTCGGCGCGGTCGATACGCTGCGGATCGAACACGGCATACCCTGGCCCATGACTGAAATCACGCCGGAAACCCTGCCGGCCGAAACCGGCCAATTCCAACGCGCCGTCAGCACCAACAAGGGGTGCTATCTGGGACAGGAAATCGTCGAACGCATGCGATCGCGCGGCGCGGTCGCGCGGCGGTTGGTTCTTATCCACCTCCCGGAAGGCGAACCGCCGCCCGCCGGTTCGGAACTACTTTCCGACGGCGCCATCGTCGGAAAGACCACCAGCGCGTGCGTGTCCCAATTGCACGGCGGAGCGCTGGCCATGGGTTACGTCAGGAGCGCCGTCCCCGACGAGGCGCCCGTCACGGTCTCCGCGCAAGGTCGCTGCACCAGCGGTTCGATGGTTTCCGCGGCCACGGCCACGCATTGACCGGGCGCGCCCAACCGCGAATCCCGTGGCTTCAGGCCTGCGGCATCATCCGATTCGACCTATCCCAAGTCCCGGCAGCGATCGCGAGACGCCGATGCGCTCGCTCGCGACGGTCGGACGCAAAAAAAGCCCAAAAAAAGAGGCCCGGTGGGGTGGACCGGGCCTTGGGGGAACCAACCCATGGGGGATGGGTTGGTAAGTAGATTGTTCGCCATGACCGCGACCGCGCTGACCTTTAGTTTGCAAACGGTGAAGCCAAACCCCTGAACCAGAATCATTTTGGTCCGATTATCGTGCGGTGTCAAGCCAATTCCTGAATGGTAAGCCGGGAATAAATAAATCGCACGTCATCTCATCGGAAATTACAGCAACGACGCGATTTTAGAAGCGAACAGTTATGATCGCGTATCCCACTTCGCCCTTGTTCCCACGATTCCCAGAACCATTATCGGACGATCCACGGATCGTCACCCCGCGGGCTGATAATTTGCGCGCCGCACGCCTCGTGGATCGTCGATGACCGCCCGGTCGGGGCATACCGCGGTGTCGGTGTGAACGTGTGCAATTGATAATTCTCGCTTTGCGTTTCGGTCGAGCGGTTATAGAATGAATTGCGGTGATCGCAGCGGGTTGTCGATGCGCAGGCGTGGGAGATTCGCGCGTGACAGCCTCTCGCTGAGTTCCTACCATCGACGACCTCGAAAGGAGGCCCGCCCATGAGATGCACGACCTCGCTTGGATTGCTCGCCGCGGTGGTTATCGCGGTTCCCGCGGTTGGACAGTCTTGGAATTCGGATGATCGACTTGGGTCCGACTCGTCGAGCGCCGACCGTTTGGACGCCCGCGGCGGAATGAACCCCATCCGCGCGCTGCTGCTGAAGCCGGTCGAATCGGTGGCATGGGATGGCAATGCTCTTGGCGATATCGTCGAGTGGCTCAAGACCGAGTCCGAGGGCAAAGTCAACATCGTCGTGCAGGAAAAGGCCTTGGCCGTTGAGAGCATCGACATGGACACCGAGGTGACCCTGGAGATGCACAACACCACGGTGGCCGAGGTTCTCAACGAGGTGCTTGACAGCATTTCCGACATTGATCCGCTGACCTACGTGGGGTCGGGCACAAAACTGAAAATCTCGACCAAGTCGGACTTCGACAAGAAGCTGTTTACGCGAACCTACGACATTTCCGACGTGCTGGTGAAGATCAAGAACAACCGCGGATCGCCGCAAATCGACCTTCAACAGCAACAGCAAGGCTCCGGCGGCGGCGGCGGTTCGAACGGCCAGGCCCGGGTTCAGTCCATTTTCAGCGGCCAGGGCGGCGGCGGCGGCGATGAGGACGAGGACGATGAGGGTGAAGACGAGGAACGGTCGACGGAGATTATGGAGTTCATCCGCATGACCGTCGAGCCGGACACCTGGCAGGAGAACAACGGTCTGGGCACCATGAACGTGTTCAACCGCCAGCTCGTGGTCCGCAACACGCTGACCGTTCACGAAATCTTGGGCGGCCCGTTCCACTTCGACGAATAGGCCGGCGCTGTCCGCACCCGCAGCGGCCGCAATTTCAATTGACGTGACCGAACGACCCGCTCTTGCGGGTCGTTTTTTTCAGGTGCCGGCGCATGCCGGCCGCGAGGCGATTCACCCCATTCGCGCCTTTCTGCGGAAGCCCGTGGAAGCCGTCCGATGGGACGATGCACCGCTGGAGGACGTGATCGAGTGGCTGCGGACCGAGGCCGACGGAAGCGTCAGCATCGTCGTCCATTGGAACGCGCTCGCCGACGCGGGCGTCCACCATGACACCAAAGTGAATGCCGAGTTACAGGGAACGACCGTGGCCGAAGTGCTTCGCGTGGTGTTCGAGATGCTCTCGGACGACGACCCGCTGACGTACGAGGGCACGGGTTCGGTGTTGACCATCTCCACGACATCTCAGCTGGACCGCAAGCGCATCGCGCGGGTCTACGACCTGGCCGAAATCATCGTCCGCAGCACATCCGCACCGGGCGTTCCGAGTCGCAGAATTGCCCCGATCAGTCTTTCCACATCGGGGACGTCAGCTTACAATCCGCCCCGAGTTGGCGTCGATTGGCCTTGCGAGGCTTGGTGCTCGGTTCGCGGTTAGAATTGGGCATGTGAATTTGCGGGCGTAATTCAGTGGTAGAATGCCAGCTTCCCAAGCTGGACGTCGTCGGTTCGAATCCGATCGCCCGCTTTCTTCATAAAGTCTTTCAGATTAAGCACTTGCGGCGCAGCATCTTGAGCGTCAGCGGCCGTTGATTTCTCGATTTGCGTCACTTTTTGCGTCACTTTGGCGGCGATTGGGGTGCGCGTTGCCGCATCGAGATCGGCCTCGTTGACCCGGAGGTAGTGCTGCCGAGCCACCTCGTCGGAATGGCCCATCCACTCGACGACCACGTGGAACGGGAACCCAGAGGTCATCCAATCGCTTTCGCGATTCTTGCGTAGTGTGTGACACCATTTCGCATACTTGGCCAAGCCCGCCCGTTTTCGGATGACCCCGAAGTCCCGCCAAACGTTGCGAGCCGTGACTCCGTAGACCATCAGCGACTCGCCTTCCGGGGCGTGTTCGAAGGCGTCTCGGAGGATGGGCAGCAGCTCGGGCACGATCGGGACGACGCGCCGGCGCTTGGTCTTTTGCGCCCAGACCATGAGCCGGTTCTTCTGCCAGTCCACGTCGCACCAGCGGAGCGACAGCGCTTCGCCCTGCCGCAACCCGGACAGGCGACAGAGGCCGAGCAACGTCTTCCAGCCCTGGTTCGGCGATGCCGCAACCAGCTTGCCGAATTCGTCGAGCCCGACGTAGTGCCAGTCCTTCTCAATCGGCGGGAGCCCGCCCGCCAGTCGGTCGAACGGGTTGTACGTAATCAGGTCGTCATCAACCGCCCGGTTGAACATGGTGCGGGCGATGCGGATGTGCTGGTCAACGGTCCGAGGGCTGATTTTGTCGAACACCCGCTCGTTGAGCTTGGCGTGTTCGGCCTTCGAGAGTGCCGTCTTGAATTCACGAGCGTCAAAGCGAGTGATTTGGTCCAGACGACGATCCTCGCCGAGAAGACCCTTCAAATACTTGGCCGTTCGTTCATGAAGCTCAATCGATCCCGGCGCTAACTCCGAGCGGCGTGATTCAAGGTACGTCACAAGGAAACCGCCGAGCGTTGGAATCCGTCCGGGGCTGCACAAGCCGGGCTTCTGCCGAAGCTCAAGCTCTTTCGCCTGACGAAGCTTTTCAGCCTGGCGGCGTGAGAGCCGGTCCGCCCGACCGATGCTCTGGCTGTAGCGCTTGCCGTCCGAACCGTACCATCGAAGTTGGAAGTAGCGATAGCGCTTGCCGTTGACGGCTCGGACGTTTTGCGTGGTTAGCGTGACAACCGGGGTCATGGTTCCGATCGATCATTAACGGGGATTCTCGTTAGTCAAGCGATCCAGGAAACGATCGAGTTCGATGCGGCGATAAAAGACGCTTTTTGATACCTGAGTGCCTCGCAGGAGACCCATCGCTCGGTAGCGAGCCAGCGTTTCGCCGGGGTTGCGAAGGCCGCGAATCGTGTCCAACCGCAGGTAGCGAACGGCCTCCGCCTCGGTGAGAAGTTCGGGAAACGATGTTGCCGGCGTGATCGACGCGGCCGAAGTGGGGGGCAAATCGGCGGGCTCGGCGGTGTCGATGGGTAGGGGTTCGCAAGTATGCTCAGGGGTCATGTTCGCCTCCTCAATCCTCTGAATCCAGGAAACTCAAGCCCGTGTCCTTGCCGTGTCCGGTGGGGCGAATGGCGTCACCAAGACGGCCGCCCCAGAAGATGACGATGGCTGATGGGAACGGGGCCGATGTTTCGGCGCCGCCGAACTTCAGGCGACCACGGAGGAAAATGATTTGGCCACGCTTGGCGAAGCGGTGCCACCAGGCGGTGTCGGTGCGGCTGGGGACGAGACACACGACGGTCGCGCCGTGAAGGGATTCTCCGTACGCCTTCTCCATGAACGCGGCGATCTTTCGACCGTACGGCGGATTCATCCACACCCTTCCCGTCCAACGCTGCCGCAATGCGTCGTCGTCCTGCGTGAAGAACCGTGGGCACTTGGCGTTGCTTGGTGATGCGCACGCATCGAGATCGAAATGAAAGATCGAATTGAGTTCGGCGAACAAGTCGTCGGGAGTCGACCAGTCCTCAACCCGTGAGGAAAAATGAACTTTGAGTCGGTCCATGATCAACTCCGTCTCGCGGAAGGCTCGTCGTTCAACATGCTCGATGCTGCGGGTGTTCCCTTGCCTGCCTCACCGTTCAACGGGCGTAGGCGAGGTGCCCGAACCCTGCCGCACTGTTTGAGTCGGCTGGGCGTCCTGCACCTCTCCGACGCGAAGCATCAGGTGCTCATAGAGATTCGTGGCGACGAGCGCGAGCTTGGGCAAGTCGTCGGGGCGAAGGTATCCGGTTGTCTTCCATTCGCCGGTGCGCTCGTCGCGGTAGCGTTTCTCGATGCGGATGCTGTGATTCGTAATGGGCCGGCCGTTCAGCGTGGAGCTTTCGCTCCAGACGGCGCCGACGATTCCGCCGGCGCGGGCCTCGAAGATCGGTCGATCGTTTGTCCTAGACGCCATGTTCATTCTCCTACGCATGTCGGCGGACATGCGTACACATAAGCGAAAAAATGCCTTTCACTCAAAAAGCAGACCCCGCAACGGGCGGCGGGGAAAACCATCAATCAATCGAAACGACTCCTTCCGGCCGTCGGCCTTCGCGCTTTGGAGTAGCCGATCCAACGATCGCTCGAACAGAAACGACCTGCCATCGAACCGGCGAAGCTCACGAAAGCGAAAGATCGTCGCCTGAAGCGACATCCCAAATCTTCGCGTGAGCGTTGGCAGAAAAACCTTCTTCCAAAGCCAATCGGATTCCGGCGTGTCCAGCATCAACTCGGCGATGCCTTCCTTGTGCGTGACGCCTTGTTCGTCGCAAGTGTTGACCAGCTCACGCACGAGCAACGAGACGGGCATCAGGAAGGCCGCCGCGAAGCGGTCGGCTTGACGCTCCAGTAGGTTTACGTCGGGCAAGGGGCGCTCCTGCGTGTCTCGAAACAAGCGCCGCTTGCCCTTGTGCAACAGCATGTGCCCAAGCTCGTGCGCGCAGGTGAAGCGAAATCGGGCTTCGTTCGACAGGACGGATTCGCTGATCAGAATCTCGTTGTCGCTCGGTGATGCCGCGCCCAGGACATCCGGGCTGATGTAGGAAAGGTCCGTGATTCCGAATCGGATGCCGAGCGGACACTCGATCCAACGGTCAACCGGGATGGGCAACGGGGCTCGTTTCAGGCCGAGCGATTCACAACATCGCTCCAAGCAATCGGAGGCGCGCTGCTCGATCTTTCGCGCACGAGGCTCGACCTGAAGTAGCAGAGGAGGGTGGCTCATGATCCGGCCTCGCCTTCCTGTCCGGTCATGCGGCGGGCCTGCTTGATGATTTTGTTCCACTGATCGGGCGTGAGATTTCGAGCGGTACGCAGAAACTCCGGCAGCTTCGCGGCCGTCATGGCGTCCTGCGTGGCCACCTCCTTGACGATCGATTCGGGTTTGCTCCACCCGGCGCGGAGGTCGGCTTCGGGGATGCCGTAGCAACGGGTAATGCGTAGGAGCAGGTCTTCGGACGGGCTGCGACGGCCAAGCTCCAAGTCCGTAAGGTGGGCCGGGGCGATGTTGAGCTCCCTGGCCATTTCGCGCAGGCCCTTTTTGAGCACCTCGGCCCGGCGTTGCCGAAGCACGTCCCCGATGGGAACCCCGGACGGTCGTTTCTTAGGCACGGCTGACTCCTCATCTGTGCTTGTCCGCCTACATGCTAACACGGGGTTCGAACGAAGTCAAGGTGGGCCGTCGGCCGATTTTGACGCCAGCTTGGCCACGGAGCCACCAACCGAAACGGTACCGCTTGACACTCTTTGATGCCATTTGCTATCATATTACGTCATGAGCCATTCATGGATCGGCACGGATGAAGCTGCGGAATACCTCGGCTTGGGGAAGACGAAGCTCTACGAACTGACGCGGGAGGGCCGGATTCCGGCGAAGCAGGTTGGCAAGAAGTGGATGTATGAGCGTGAAGAGCTCGCGGAATGGATGCGGAGCAGCCGACCCCTGGAGGACTATTTCCAAGGCACGGCCGCCAACATCGAGACCAACAGCAATCTTCGTGACCCGCAGCGAGACGCGTACATCCAAGCTGTGACCTTCTTCGAGGGCGGGGGTAAAAAAGCGCTGATGCAGCTTCCTGTAGGCTGCGGCAAAACGGGCTTGGCGGCGATACTTCCGTTTGGGATCGCGAATGGTCGCGTGCTCATCATCGCGCCCAACCTGACAATCAAAGACGAGTTGTATAAAGCGCTTGACATCACCAACAGGCAGAAGTGCTTTTGGCGTCGGATGGCCGTCCTCGCAGACAAAGACATGAAGGGTGGCCCATACGTCTGTACGCTCGATAGCGGCAATCTCTCAGTGTGCGAAAAGTCGCACATCGTGATCACCAACATTCAGCAGCTTGGCACGAACATCGACAAGTGGCTGACGCGGTTTCCTGACGAATTCTTCGACCTGATCATTGTCGATGAGGCCCATCACGGCGCTGCGGCAAGTTGGAAAAGGGTATTCGAGAAGTTTCCTAGCGCGAAGGTCGCCAATCTGACCGCAACGCCGTTTCGCAGCGATCGGCAGGAACTTGATGGAGAGTTGATCTTTCGCTACCCGTTCAAGAGTGCCAGCATTAAGGGCTATATCAAGAAGCTGAAGGCTAGCTACGTCGCTCCGACGGAGCTCACTTTCACCCTCAAGGGAAAAGAGCGCACGTATACCCTTGAGGAAGTTCTAAAAATGAAGGAAGAGGAGTGGTTCAGCCGCGGCGTAGCCCTGTCCGCTCCTTGCAATGTCTCGATCGTCGACAACAGCCTCCAGAAGCTGGAACAGCTAAGACAAACCGGCACGAAACATCAGCTTATTGCCGTCGCCTGCTCGATCAATCACGCTCAGCAAATTCGGTCGCTGTACAAGGAACGGGGATACGAGGCGGCCATCATCCATAGCCAGCTGGAGGGGGATGAACAGGACGCTGTGATGCGGGACCTCTTCAACGGGACGCTCGACTGCATCGTCCAAGTGCAAATGCTGGGCGAGGGATTCGATCACCCCAAGCTCAGCGTCGCCGCGATCTTCCGGCCATTTCGAACGCTAGCTCCATACATCCAGTTCGTCGGACGGATACTCCGCGTCGTTGTTCAGAACGACCCCACGCATCCCGACAACTATGGCCATATCGTAACCCACGTTGGAATGAATCTCGACGAACAGTTGAAGCGCTTCAAGGAGTTTGAGAATGACGACCAGAAGTTTTGGGAGGAAGTGACGGGCGGTAAAGAGCCAGACCCGCCGCGTGCAGTCGTATCGGGTGAAGCGCGGATGAAACTAGGTGAGGACATGGTGGTCCAAAGCGAGATTGTTGAACGCGTGTTTGAGGAGGATTTCTCGACTGCGGAGGATAGCGATATCCAGCAGGATCTCGAAAAGAAACTAGAGGCCCTGGGACTTGATTCCACACTTGCTCGACACATAGTCGAGGAAAGCCGCCAAGGCTCACGCAACAGGACCAGTGCGCGAGCGGCGGAACCATTCAGCGTGATTCCTGCGAAGCAGTGGCAGGAGGCAAAGAAGCGGCTCAACGAAGAGGCGAAGCGAACTGCCAAACTGGTTCTGAACCGAACACACCTAAAGCCGGAGGGAGTCGAACTGCCGTACAAACTTAAGCCGGGAATCGGAGCAAGGAACAACTTCATCGCGGCGTTTCAAATGGTGAACGAAGCGATAGCGAAGAAAGTGGGCGGGGGACGCAAGCGGCCTGAATGGTCCACGGAGGAGTTTACGATTGCGATGCGATCCCTACCAGAAGTGCTGAATGGACTGGTCCGTGAGGTTAAGAGGGCACAAAATGCCGAAGGGTAAGACACCGTCCTTGATTGGCTCATCCCTTGGTAGACCGGCGAAGGCCGTTGCCGGAAGGAAATGTGAGTGTAGTCGGTGTGGCGCCGGCATCGCTAAGGATGACGATTGCTATGACGTCCCGCAACCCCAGAAGCCGCATTCAACAACCCGTCGATTCTGCCGCGGGTGCTTCGGCGACGTGCTAGAGCAGACTAAGTCCGATGTTGCGGAGCTAGAATCTCTGCTCCAATAAGACCATCTGCGCTGGAGTTTCCAGCTATGCCGAAAAAGAACAAAAAGTCCGTACCCCTCAGTACCGTCTCAATTGCGCTGCTTCGTGGAATCAAGAATGCGGCTGATGCAATTGACTCAACTTTCAAGCCCAAGCAGATCGGCATGGTTCCTGCCATACTTCCCGAAGGGACTATGTTCTACAGGGCCGGAAAACTCCAGCCCGCAGCTTGGTGGAAATTCTTATCGCCCGCCGTTCCCACAGGTGTCGCACCGCTCAGAGGGCAGCACCCCGATGCGGTGATTGTGTTCAAGGCGGGGACAGATTGGTTTGCCGCCATTTTCGGCCACGGTCGTACACTGCTGGCTGATGCCGCAATTGACCCGGATTTCGGCTTTCAGACCGCCATCAGGATTTGCGACGCTGATGACCTCAAGATCATGGAAGTTCGAACAATAGAGACGCGTAGCCGATTCACTCGAGTAAAAGTCAGCGACAAAGCTCGTGTCGGTGCCTTTGGATTGGACACTGACACCGATCTACTTCGTGGGATTGGCGGAACGTGCAAGAACAAGGCCCTGTGCGAGCGGGCCGAAGCGTCAGGCGGAGCAATCTCGTTGGCGGCGCGCATTCAGATCGGCGATCTTCCGGCGACCGCCAAGAGGCTTCGTGCTGCTCGAAAATTGCCTGTAGATGAGGATCTGGAATGGGTCGGTCGGGTAGTGAGAATCGTCGACGCAGCGGAACGAACACGGCTTGATGCCGAATTGGAAGTCCGCCTGAAGAATGGACAACATACAAACATCCGACTCGCCCTGCCAGACACTCGTGAGGACGACGTAAGCATTGTTGCGAGGTTCCTCGCCGCGACCGGACCGCGATTCTCGCCCGACCCTTCGGATTATTTGATACTCAAGAATCGGCGTTGTGCCTCTCTCTTGGCGAGGGCACGCGGTGATCGAGTGTATTTGGTTCGCGAGGGAGACGATATCCCGTTAGGCCATCACACGGTCTACCGATGCTTAGTTGCAGAGGTCAGTGTCGCGAACAAGACTTACATGCTTATCGAGGGTGAGTGGTTTGAGGTTAATCAAGATTATGCGAAGAGAGTCCGGTCCGCCGTGAAAGACATGAAGGTGTGGAAGCCAACGACGGCATTGCTGAAGTGGGATGCAGCCGGATATCCAGGTGACGGTGAGACCGGTTACAATAGAAATATCTGCTCAAGCCGGACGGATTTCGCACCTCTGGACAAGAAATTCATTTGTTCCGCAGGTGTTGGCAGTCAAGTCGAGCCAGCGGATTGGATTACTTTGGATGGACACTTGGTCCATGTCAAGCGCCGGGACCGAGATAGCAGCGGCCTCAGTCATGTCTTTGCCCAAGGGCTTGTATGCGCGACCTTACTTAGGAATGAACGAACGTTCGGAAAAAAGCTCGCGGAGAAACTTCCGGCGAGCCACAACCTAGCAAAGACGAAGCTCACGGCCAAGATTTTCGACCCCACCGGCTGGAACGTTGTGTTCTTGATTCTGGGTGCGGATAGTAAGGCCCCGGGCGCGGATATTCCATTCTTTTCACAAGTTAACCTACGAAAACAAGCTCGCCTCATCAAAAACTTGGGCTTTGGGTGTCTACTGGCAGGCGCTTAGTCCGCATTCGATTGCGAACAGCCTGCCGGATTGCGACGATCTGTTGGGTTATAGAACCTGGGCAAAGAACTGCTGTGTTCGTAGTGACTAATGCATTTAGTTGGGCTATCTTGGATCGGTGAAACAGTGTTTCACGATCGTCAGAATCACGTGAAACGCGTGGCCTGGCGTCTGGATCGTGGGATCGGACAACCGGTAAACCTGTCCACCAAACAGGCTAAGGAGGCGGAGTTCATCACCCGCCATGTTCGAGGCTCGTAGCGCTGAGTACGTCGAGAGGCGTTCGCTCAGTGCGAGGGAGGCTCGGCAGAGTAATCCCAAGTTTTTGGAGTAATCCTGCCGTTCGATCCCATAGCGAATTTGGCGAATCGCTGACCGAGGGAACCTCCCCCAGCGACGCATGCGTCGCTGCCTCCTTCACAAGGAGGGGAGTGGGGACCGCTTACTCACGTGCGCGGGAAATGAAGACCGCTCCCTTTCGGCTCCTGCCGGTTGGCACTCCGTGGGCATCGACGCTGCGCGTCGATGGGTCGCGGCTCTGAAATTCGCCGTTGTTCTTTGCATATCGAAAATGGGCGACCGGGACATACCCTTGACTCGCGGCTTCGGGCAAAGCCCGATGGTCGCTTCGCGACCAGTGCCGCAATGCGGCACGCAGCGTGTCAAGGGCCGGGTCAGTCAAAGTGGGTGATGTTGTTGATGCAGCGAGTGCCGTGTGGCGGCACTGATCGCACAGCGATCGTCGAATGGAGTTCGATTCGTTGCGTCAATGGCTAATCCCCCTGCGGGGTTCGGGCCAAGCTTCGAGCGCATGCTCGAAAACGGCCCGCTCAACGCAAGCCCAGGCAGGGAGCTCGTCGGCAGCAATGCCGACGATCGGGGCGACGACAAGCCTCGGCGTTCCACGCAAATCGTGGACGGTGAAAAGCTCAACTGCGAAAGGCGGGATGACCGCTTCTGGGTAAGTTTGATCGGAGACGGTGCCAAACCGCGATAGAACGACCTGCGCTGAGGGTAAGGGGATCTTCTAGATTCGTACCCCGAAATCGTTCGCCAACGGGCGGGCGGAAACATGTCAGTCGGCGGAAGCCGGCGGGCGATCAGCGCTGTGAACGCAACGTGCGGGAGAGACGCACGCGGCGTTTCCAGGTCCAGCGACGTGACCGATCAGATGGAGACTGGTTCTAACCGGGGAAGGACTCTGGCGGCCGGGGTGATGCCCGGTGCCCGCGACAGTCGCGCGGGTGTTTCAAATGCCGGAGTCTGGGAGCGGGGCCTGAGTAGGAGCGCGCGGAAGCGCGGCGGCAAAGCGGCAAGGCAGTCGCGAGGCCGTTCGTGCATTACGGGTGGTGCCGGGTGCATAACGACGACGAAAGGGCTGACGAGCATTTCCCATGTTTGCAGACGTGTCGGTGCGGCGCCGGGGCAGGGAAGTCCTGCCCCGGCCCGCGTCGGCGAGTCGGAAGACAGCCAAGCGGTCAAACGAGGACCGTCGGAAGACGGCCGTCGTTTGGCAGCGGAATGACGATGCACAGGCGGGGTGTACCCGCGGGTGTATCGAGGTTGCGTGGCCGCAACCGCTATGTATTGGGCAACTGCAATAGATGAATCTAGCTGCATGGGGCGGACGAATGCCGATCGCATGATGCGGGCCGATGGCGCGCCGATGGAGCCGGCGCGGATTGGTTCGCGGAGGCGAGATGCGATGGCGTTTGGTTCGCAGCGATGCGGTGACGGATTCAGAAGGGGCAGTTTGTTCAGGACGTGGCGGTACGCGGCCGGGTTCTTGTGGAAGGAGGAGGTTTGGCATGTCGAGCCGTGACGCGGGCGACCGCGTGGCCGGCGTGCAGGGGGATATTTGGTTTCGAGCGAAAGGAGGTGATTCGCATGGGTTGGTGGCGCACGGGTAGCGGCGGGGTCATCGGCGACGGGCCGGCCAACATCATCGACGAGTTCGATGATCGGTTCTGGCCCGAACCGTCGAGCATCCCGATTGACGTGCGGGTGCGCATCGTAGCGTGCTACCGGGAGGATTTCGACCGGGAACCGACCGTGCAGGAACTCAGCGATTTGCTGGAGTTCTGCGGGCCGGGCCCAGATACGGATTGAAGCTCGGAGGAAGGAAGGTTGAAGAAGGCTTCGCGGGTTGTGCCAAAACAACCCGTACTTTTCAGTGGAGGAGAGAAGCACATGGAGTATCGATGCGTCGCAACGTCGGTCGAAGGGTTCGTCCAGCAGCTCGCCGTGGCCTACATCACGCACGGGTATTGGTTCTACGTGGCCGGGGAAATCCCGGAAGGGAAGGATCTAGCCGTGGTCGATGCGAAGCTTATCAAGCGGTACGGGATTGCGATCTCAAAATGGGCGCGCTGTCGGCGCAAGAAACAGGGGTTGGCGAACATGCAGTACCTGCGGCATGGACGGTTTTTCGTACTCCTTGCGACAAAGGGACGGCACGCGTTCTTCGAACGGGAGCGAGCGTCGTTCCGGGATGTCCGCCGCGTGCCGATCAAGTTTGCGGGGTACAGCATCGGCTGCCGGACAGGCCGCGACGGACAGTGGCATGCGTCTGTGCGAATCGACCCTGGTACATACGCTGACCTCAAGGCGTTCATTGTGGAGGCCGGAATCGGGTCTAGCGTCGAGAATCTGACAAACCACTTCGTACGAACACGCCTCCAACCGTACGCGCCGGTTCGCGGTCAATTGCTCAGCGTCTGGCGCACTCTGAATCGCGCGCGACGGACAGCGGGGTTGGAGGGATTCCCCGTCGAGTGCGTGCCGTCACAGCGTCGCCTTCTACAGCCATTTCGACCCTTCGCCGGGCGATTGGACACTTTGGCAACCACTGATGGCATCGCTGGTGCGCCGTAGGTTTTCGTCGCATTCTAAGGCGATCGCCAGTTTGCGGCGACGTGGTCAGGCCTTTTCAGCTTGCTAAAGGGGATGCGCCAGCCACCACTCGGGGAGCATCCACACCGCGATTGGTTAGCACAGCCATCCACCATCCACCTAGATTCAAGGCATTCACGACGGGGTTGATTGGCCGTTCTGTTTCAACGCTTCGACAGTCTGAGCAAGGAATTCCCCATCCACAAAAGGTACCTGCGCGAAAATGATCTCAGGTGCGCCTTCAAGCTTCGCTGCGAGGTGCCCCTTGCCAAGCAGCCGCTCCGCCCCCTTTTCGCCAAGAGCAATTTCCGAGGTCCCCTCGCCGTCCACGCGAAGTACAAGTCGATTGCCGAGGTTTGCTCGCAGCTGCATCGGCATTACGTTCGCATCTGGACGTTGCGCAGCGAACACTAGCGAGATACCCGCGGCTCGCGCCTTCATGCCCAATCGGCCCACAATGTTCGACACGGCGTCCGCGTATTCCGGGGTCATCATCCATTCGGCGAACTCGTCATGGATTACCCACAAGAACGGCAATCGCTCGGTCGCGGTCGGCTTCCGATTCAGGTCGAAGATGTTCGAGACCTTGTTCGCCTTAAGCACGGAGTATCGCCTATTCATCTCATCGACGAGTTCATTCAGCGTGTGGACTGCCTTGTCCTGCGCATCGATGAGGCCGCCCCGAAGATGGGGCAAGCCCTCAAACGCGAAATAGTCCACTCCGAGCTTCGGATCGATGAGCACAATCCTCGCTTGCGAGATCGTGTTGGTACAGGCGATTCCGAGGATAATGTTCTGCATCAGCACTGACTTGCCGCTGCCAGTGGACCCAGCGATAAGGGTGTGCGGCGCGTTGGACTTTGGAGACAAAACTAACGGACTGCTGTCTTCCTCTCGCACGGCGATGAGCAGGTCATGATTGCCGTGAGTCCAGTTCGGGTTCCATTTCTTCCAAACGTCGGGCAGGTGCAGCACGCGACGATTCGGACGTGCGATGGCAATCGCCACAACTCCGGGTTCAGCACGGACAGACACCACATTCAGTCCGTGAGTGGTCAGAAACTCTGAACGCCGTTTGAGCACTTGCTCCACCGTGAGGTTCGCACTGCCTTGGAATTTCAGCAACGCGGCGTTCGGGGTGAGCGCCCTCG
Source organism: Phycisphaerales bacterium (assembly GCA_013140575.1). Lineage (GTDB taxonomy): Bacteria > Planctomycetota > Phycisphaerae > UBA1845 > UBA1845 > JABFSN01. The sequence goes on from JABFSN010000133.1 coordinate 25,228, forward strand.
CCAACAGTTTCGATTGAAGCTGGAACTGCTGCAACGCGCCTTTGCACTTGTTCTCGACTTGCCGCAGCCATTCTTCGTCGGCCGCGCCGTCTTGAGAGCCGCCCTTATATCCGGCGATGAGTTGACCCACCCGCGAGCACGGCCACGCGTCTGCGGGCATGACACGTGGTGCGGGCATTGCTGCTGGCGCAGGAGCGGGGGACGGCATTGTTGTTGACATTCCTGGTGGAGTTGGAGTTGTCGGCTCCGGGCCCTTACCGCCGCCCACGCCGGGTGCGTTGCCGCATGCGTCAGGTTCGTGTTCCGCTTTGCGCCGGTGAACAATCTGGATGCGGTCAGACGGCTTCCGATAGGTCTGCTCTTTCCAGATGTCTTCGCCCGCATTTGCCCTCCGGATAGGCGTCGGGTTCACGTCCTTCGCGTAGCTCAACACCAACTCACGCAGCCGCGCTCGCGAGAAGACTTCCTGCCACGACTCCTCGGACTTAGCCACCGTCACGAAGTCCGAGCACTCCGGCGCGTCGGACGGCCCAGACACAAAGACATGCGAATAGCCGCGCATGTGGATGCCGCACTTGCCGTAACGCACGGCCCTGCGCCACGCGGCCAGATCAATCGGTGAATTTGCCGGGAACTGGATGCCGTTCAGCATCAGGTCGGAAAAGCGGGAAAGCCACAGGTCGCGGTCGAGCCGCTTCGGGTCGCCGAAGATGGCGTCATTGATGCGACGCACCGTATCGCGCAGTTGTTTTTGTGATTCCTTCCGTTTCGCTGAGAGACTGGCGTGGTCGATGTACTTGGACTCCGACACGATGACCGCCAGTTGGAGTTTCCCATCCGGCGTCTGCTCGGGCGTTAGCGCGAGAATGTCGGCAATCTGCTCTTCGCGCTGACCGAGCCACTCGGCGTAGTCGTCGAGGAAATACCAACCGAAGTGCCGCGTCGCGCCAAGCTCGTACCGAATCATGTAACGACTGAGGACGACGCCCATGAGTTCGCTGGCGTTGCGACCGCGTTTGGCGGCGCGCAGCACGATGTCACCGGAAATCTCGTTCGCGTCATTGATGAACTTCTCCGTCAGTTCGCGGTACTCGGCATCGGTCAACTCAAGATTCAAGTCCTTCACACGGCCCAGCACCATCGAGCGCAGCAGGCTCAACGACGCAGTCGATGAAATCAAGACATTGCGCCCCTGCGTTGCACCCTGCTTGTAGCGGATGACCTTGACGCTTTGGTTGAGCAGTTGGCGACGGTCAAGAAGCTCGTCGTAGTTCACCACCCAGGTTCCGAGGTTGTGAATTTCTTTGAAGATGCTGGCGGTCTGCGGGTCGTTGAAGTCAAGCTTGCGGGCCGGAAGCAATCGCTTGCTCTCGACGCAATCCCAGTCGCCTCGGATGAACGTGGTCAGCGCGGTGATGAACGACCACCCTTCCTTCGTCTGTACCGGACAGCAGAGATAGACGACGGATTTCATGTCGTCGCTTGGCGACGGACGCCGCCGTGACCAACGTGCCGGGATGAGAGTCTCGGACTCTACCGGCACACACGCTTCCAAGTACCACTCCATGCCGGCGTGCCGGGCGATGACATCCTGCAAGAACACCATGTCTGCGGGAGGGCCGTCCTTCGGGTCGGGAACCGGCGCTTGGTCGGCCATGATCCCGATGCGGAGCCGGGCCATAAAATCCTTCGCAGCCTCGCTGGACACGAAGGAGTCCGCGTCAGCGTCCGGCGACTCAATGAGCTTCTCGTAGAGCTCGCGGAGCTTCGCCCCGTCTCGGTGACGCAGGATGATTTGACAACGCATGTCATCCTGGTCCTCGTGAAGCTCGTTCATTTTGCCTACGAGCGCGTTGGGCAGCCGCGCCGAGTCGCAGTTGTAGAGCACCACGGAAAGGTTGGCCCGCTCGTGCGGATAGAGGGACAGGAACCGCTTGGTCAAATCGACGATGAGTGTGGATGTCTCCACCGGACTTTCGTTCGTGTCGTCGAAGCCATCGTTGCTGATGACCGGCGACTCGTGAAGGCTGTAGTCGAGATGATGGTCGGTCAGCGAAAGCACTTCTGGCTTCTTGTCGTGCCAGCCCAAGACGATTTCCGGGTAGTAGGGGTGCGCTAGTTCCGCTTCGAGTTCCTTGAAGAACAGCGGGGGGTCGCCAAAAAACACATTTTCCGCCGTAAGCAGGTGTTTGAGCAGCGACGCAATTTGCAGCGCCTTGTTTGCCATCGCCGAAAGCCGGAGCGGATGCCACGGCGCGACGATGGCGGTAACGCGTCCGCCCTCTACAATCACAGAGCCAATTTGCAGCAGCGGACGCAACAGACCCTCTCGATTGCGGTCGCCTTTCGCTTCGCGGCAAATGGCATCGAGCAGCACGCCGTAGTCCTCCGCCTGCTTGACCATCCCCTCGCAAGCCAGCCCTTCGGCGGCGAAGCCTTTGATCGCTGTCCGGTAGCTCTGCTGAAACGCTTGAAACAACGTGAGCAGCTTCGAGGCGGCCGCCTCGGAGATGAGTCCCTCCTGCTGTGCCTTGGCAAGATTCGCAGGCCATAGCAGGGCGATGTCGTTTTCCTTCTTGTGGGTGGAGACGAACGAGCCGCGGTCTTGGCCATACGCCGGATATAGCGTGCGGACGTTGCGGAGGTCGAGCGACTGGTAGCGGCCCTTGCCACTCACGGGCTCGCGGTTCACGCGGCAGAGCATTAAGGGATGCTCCGCGAGGCGCTGCCAATCGCCTGGGAACTCACCGGCGATGGAGTTTGGGTCGTAAATCCAGACCATTTGCTTGAAGGTTGTCTCGGTCGTGCCGGAAAACAGTTCGACCTCCAACTCCAACAAGAACTTCAATTGCAATGCCGCTTTCGCGGCGGACTTGTTGACGTAGGGCTTCGTCGCTTTGCGCCACTGGTCGGCCAGAGCATCGAAGTTCATTAGGTCACCCACATCCCACGAGACACGAGTTCCGAAGAGTGACTTCAATCCGCGAAAGCGCCGGGTGAAAAACAAGCCCGCGTCCTCATTCAGCTCCTTAAGGTCTTTCTTTGTGCGGCGATCGCAGGTGATCTTCAGACGCCGCTTGGACGATGGCATGTCTTGATCAAACAGCCATTCCAGACACAGCGCGATGCCGAGCAGAAAATCCTCTGTCTCAATGGGAGTCCCAAAAATGAATCTGTCCCACCTGGACTTGAGTGCTGGCTGCTCCTTGAGTTCGTTCCGGTGGCGTCGATAAAACTCTTCGTCTTCGTCCTGTGCCTCGGTGCGGTTGCCGTCGCGCAGGTTTACAAGGTACTCGCGCTCGTCAGCGGTTAGCATCGCCTCATCCCGCTCTTCGTAGAATGCGATTGTGGCTTTACCGAGGTTGAACCTCTCCTTCTTCAACCCATCAAACAGCGGCCTGACCATCTCCCACTCGCAACGAGCCAGGTCAGCAGCGTGTCTGTTCCACCCGCTCTCGGCTGCGATGAACGCTTGGATGGTCGGGTGGATTTCGTCCGGGATAGAATCCTTCACTTTGGCGAACGCCCCCGCCAACTCGTCTTCAAGCAGCATTGCCTGCGCTGCTGTCTGCTTCAGCAGATAGCAGGCGCGTTTCCTGATAGTCTGCGAATACAGCGCCTTCCACCTTGATGTGTGCCCAGCGGTCTTTTCATTGAGTGCGGACGCGAACGCAGTGTCTTTCGGAACACGCAGCGCGGGGAGCGCGACTCCCAATGCAGCCAGCACCGGCTGGCCGTCCTCGATGGCAATGCGAATTTGGAGAATGTATTCCGCGAACCGGTCAAGTGCGAAGGAACGGACTTCGAGCAATCCCTCCAAGGCTTTCACCCACCAGCGCTGATGCTCGTCGAGGATGGGCAAACCTTCAGCAGCCCACTTTACCCAGAGTGCGGGATGCGCGTAAAGCTGCGGCGCGCCTATGGGCACCAGATCCTTGAGCGACTGCTCTTCGTCGTCGCCGGTGTTTGCCACGAGCAGCGCCGACTTGGAGCACGCGGCATTTCGGAAATACGTCGTGCGCTCGTTCGTGAGTATGTGCGCTGGCAAGCCGTGACCGCCGACGAAATGAACCGGCAGGTTGATTTCGACGAGCGTAGACAACGTGGCGTCATCGAGGATGGTTTTCGCGACCGCAGCGGTCTGGTCGGCGCTCAGACAGTCGAGCAAATAACGGGCAACGCCAGTCGAATCGTCGTCTGTGAGTCGGTCGCGCAGGTAGCTTGCGACCACTTTGCCGATGAGTTGGTCGCTGGTCATCGGGCCTCCGTGTGAAACGGATTGACGACGTAGGCGCAGCCGTCTGACAATCGCCGCAACAGACCCAAGCTGCCGAGCCGCTGTTCAAGACGGCGGGAGTTGCCCTGAAACGCTTTCTTGTCGAACTCGTCCTTCGAGAGTACCTGTTCGGCTTCCTTATCTCCGAAGACGAAGCCATATCGGAGATGCAGACGATCAAGGAACTGATGAAGCTCGATGCGCTTCTCCACATTGGCGAACAGTAGAGTTTTGAACAGCGCATCCGTGGGTGCGTAACGGAGCTTCACAGTGCCACGCTTCGACACCAGGCCGATTTCGCGCCCGTAGTTGCGGTGGATGTTCGCTACGTGTTGGCGATGGCGCTTCATCGCGTCTTGGCGAAGCCGGGAAATAAGTTCACCAGCGTCGGGTGGGCCGTCGTAGTCTTCACCCCAGCGCACTTTCTCTTTGAGAATGCGTCTACACTTCTCGAACGCACCGTTCTCCGTGATTGCCCGCTGCCAATCGTCCGACCGGTCGATATTCGCAATGAATGTCTCGACGGCCTGGGCCGGCAGCAGGTTGTTCGATTGGTAAAGGTCGCAGGATAGCTCGCGAACAAGCGTCTTCTTCGGCGCAACGACTTCGCAGATCAGTTTGAGCGGTGTGGACGAGCCGAGAAGTTGGCGTGACACGCTCAGCTGGTATTTCAGAATATGCAACCCTGCCAAGTTGACGAGATGTGGGAACACATCGTAGCTCGGGATGTTGAGCCGCAAGACGGCCAGCCAATCGTCAGCAAGGTCGTCAAAGCAGGGGTGGCTGGCGTAAGGCAGGAACGCATTGGCGCGTTCGCCGCTCATGTCCTCGGCACTTGTTGGCTGTAGACAGTTGATGATCGAGGCCCAAGTCTTTTCTGCCTTGGCCAACCGCCCTTTGAACGCGGCCAGGAGTTCCTGTTTGCGCGGCGTGCGGCAGAGCATCAGGTAGAGCATTTCGCCTGTCCTGCCGAAGAAGCGCCGGTCGTTGGTCGAGGCGTTGTTGTCCAAGTCCTCGTAGAGGCAACCCCGGCCGTAGGGGAACACGAATTTCGATGTCCAACGCTTGTTGCTGTTGACTTCAAGGCTGGTGGAGCGCACGAGCGACACGATCTCACAGAAGTCCTCAAAGGAATGAAAGTGATCTTTGAGAAACCCGAACTCGGGGTGATTGAGTCCGGTTGCCGCCGACTTCATACGCCGCAACCATTCTTCCCAGCGGTTGCTGTCGTTTGGATAAGACAGACGGATGTTCGGCAGATGCGGATTGTTGAACAGGATGTTGCGGAGGTAGAGCCGGTGAGCGGCCCGATATTTCAATTCGTTCGGTTTGTCCTGTTCATCGAAAGCGCGGCCCTTGTCGTCCTCGTGCGTGAACACGTTCAGGAACTCAAGAAAAACGAACCACGGCAACTGCTCGTCGTAAAGGCGGTGCCCCCAAATCGCCTCGTCCACCCACATGGAGGACGACTGTTCGAAGCTCTCCGGCGGCGGCAGTGGTTGAGGCAGCGCATTCATGGCATTATTTCAACAGCTCTTGGGTCGGGCGTTCCCAGCTCGGTCAAGGAGAGGAGCATGAGTGAAATCGTCGATCCTGATGGCGATTCCTCTTTCGCCTGCCGCTTGGAGTATGCGGCAATGAGTTGGCTCTTGAACGCCAGCAAGTCCTCGTAGCACTCCCTGGAAAAGCTAGCGGGCAACGCACCCTCAATCGCGATGCGCAACAGGAACTCGTAGCGGATAAGCGTGAGGTTGAAGTCTACATAGTTGTCTGGAGCGAAGAAGACCGAAAGCAGCACCCGCCCACTCGCAGGATCAACACGCAGAATTACTTTTTCGCCCTTGCTCGGTTCGACCGACACGCGCTCTACGAGGATGCGGCTCACCTTGGCTTGGGAGTAGTTGCCGCTCGTGGCCAGAAAGAGCTCCCGGTCACTGTTGATGAGCATACCGGTGAACACACGGTTCAACCCCTTCACCAAATGAGACACGAGGGGACGCTTCACAACCCCACCCCGCTTCAGCACGGCTACAACCTCGTCAAGGTATTCCCCGGCAAACCTGAATACCGTCAGTTCCCACAGGTTCAATTCGACTTCAGCGTCCTTTGGAATTTTGAAGAACAGTCCGCGCCGCTGGGCGACCAGCATTTGCAGAAACGCATTATCGTTCTCTTCATCTTCGCTCGTACCTTCGATGTACTCGTGCTTGGCCGCGTAGAAACGGTCGTCTGCGCCGTAAAACTTGTCCTTCTCGATGAAATTGGCGAAATAGTCACCGAGGTTTTCGTCGCCGTCACCGAAGATGAGCAAGTTGTCTACGCGGTTCGATGTCTCGGAGCCGATTTGAAACCGCTCCAAGAAATCAAAAATGGTGATGGACTGCCGCCGGATGTCGGAAAGGTTCGCGCCGAAAATGTTGTTGTAAATACTGGCTTTGGACACGGTGCCCGCTGCGATGACTTTCGGTACGTCGCCGGGCAGCATCAAGTGCTGACCGACATCAGGATGGCCGAGCACAGCGTTTGTGAGCAGCAGGAGAATCTGGCGCACCGGAACGTGAAGGCCGTTGTAGTCGCACAATTCGAGCAGTGACCGCAGCCGCGCTCTGACCAATGGCGTGCCGAGCAGTTCGTAGTTTTGCCGGATCGGACACTTGGGACCAAACACATCGTTTTCAGCGGGCACGCCCTGTTTGAGTTCGTCCCAACCCGGATGTGCAAGGAACTGTTCGATGGCCCGGTCAAACAAGACGGCGGAACTGGCACGACTCAGGTTGAAGAACTTCAACCGCACCCCAGTCTGCTCCTGCCGGTCTTCGACAAGCAGATCCTCGAACACCTGCCGCGCCCGTTTCACGTCGGGCGTGCCGTTCAAGCGCCGAAAGGACTCGATGAGTTGACCGTCGTTGGCCGCAATGAGGAATATCTCGTCCGAGTCCGAGCTGAATAGCGAGTGACAGAACTTTTGAAGCAATGCCTCCTTGGCTACGTCCCACTCAGCGCCCTGCTGTGGTGCCCAGCCGCTCAGGTCGCGGATGAAGTGAATCTTCACTGAACGGTAGAGGCGCGGCTCTGCTGATTGTGGCCAGGTTGTCCGGTCTTTCGGATACTCAAACCCGATGGTCAGGTAGGGGTTGTCCGATGCCCAATCATCGTCGCTTCCCCGCAGTGCTTTCCATACCTGCCTACAGAGATGCGTTTTCCCGTCGCCTGCGGTGCCAGTGAGGATGACGGATACCGGATCGGCGGTCGCTCGGTTGAAGCAGTCAGCGATTTCCGCTTGTTTTGGGTGCTGAAAATCAATCGGTGCAATTTGTTGGCGGCGAGCGAGACGTTGTAGCGTCTCGTCAAACATGTTGTCTGCCCTGGGCACCGGCCCGTAGTGGCGAAGGAACTTCAACCAGGCGTGACCACTGTTTGCAAAGGAGGGATTAGGCACGTATTCGGCCCGTCCTCTCTGAGTCTCCATCCGGGCGAGCGACTGCGCCATGGATTGCCGACACGGCATCTCTCAACGCGCTGGCTGGACTCCCCCCCCGGATCGCGTAACGCAAATTGAGCGGCTGCGGCCGCGCGGTCCAATTGATCGCTTCACGCCGTTTTGGGGCCATGTCGAGTGATCGGGCGGCAGTGGGAGATTCGAGGCTCATGGGTTCACACCAAGGCTGGAAGCGTAACACCAATATGACCTACACGTGGCAGAACGAACACGGCAGGTTCTCGTCATCGTCATCGGAGTCATCCAGGATGTCGACAAGGGCTTTGCTCTTGGCACCGACTGAGATGGTCTGCCGAGCAAACTTCGTATTGATCTCCTCGACACGGGCCGGCTGCTCAAGCTCAGCGAGCGATTCTCGCTCGCTCCAGGTGTAGCGTTGTCCAGTATCTTGATCGGTCTTCTCGTACTGTTTGGCGAGCTCGAACAAATCAGGGTGGTTCTCCTTCAACCCGACCCATTCGTGCTTGCGCTGGTAGAAACAGAAAAAGCAGCCGGACCTCGTCCGCCACGAGTAGTACGGAGGGACGCCCACACCGCTTTCTTCAAGGATGCGATGGACGCCGTCCAGTGTGATTCCGGCTTCAATGAACGGGTAGACGGGGGTGATATTGGGCTTGGTCGGCTTGTACCCGCCACGGTTCTCGTCGGCACGGATTCCGACGTACATCTGCACGTCTACATCGCCCAGCTCCTCGACCCACGCCTCGAAGGGACGGATCTTTAGCATTTTCGTACACCAGCGCATCCTCGGGGAGGGCAGGTATCCGCCGTAGATCTGAAGCCAGTGATCAAATCCGCGGTCCGCTCGGAGGCGAATGATCTGCTTGCCCAGAAATGCCTCGATTCTGGCGAGGTAATCATATGTCTCTGGCAGCTCCTTGTCCGTGTCGCTGAACACGTAGTCCAGCTCGGGCAATCGGTCCCGCAAGTAGATCGCCATTGCGGCGCTATCTTTTCCCCCAGAGAGCGATACAACGTGACGAATGGGACGGCTCATGCGTGAATCTCCGCGGATTTTGGTGTTGAGGTCTCATCCGAAAGGGTTGAGCGGACAACACGGGCCAAAGCTGCAACCAAGAACCGACGATCGTTTCCCTTACGGTGTGCATCGAGCACCGATCGGAGTTGATCCTCGATTGTGGTTACTGTACCAGCTTCATCAGGACCGATGTGGACGATAAGCCTAGACTCGGGGAATGCGGTGCCAACAACGGAAAGGTGAATGGACTCGTCCGTCGACAGGTACGAGCCTTGCTGTCTCGCAAGTGCAAGCGCCTCCAACGATCGGAACGCCGATGCGACCTGTGCAAGCCGCACGCGGAGGCGCGCGCGGTCGTCGTCAATCCACTGAGAGGGGTGCTTATTCGACAAGAACGAAGCGATCGACTCAATCCATGATCGGTCATCCGCTGATGCATCCGCGAGCCTAGCGCTGAACACGCGAAGCTCGGGGTTGAGGGCGAATGCGGTGACTTGGGCCGATCGATGTCTCAAGGAGGCTCGAATCCCGCGAGGATGAGGGGGATTCTCTAGGCCGTCGGCAAGCTCCTCTAATAGGGAATGGAGAAGAGCGTCATAGCCTTTCTGAAGCTCAGCAAGCGCGTTTTGCAGCGTACGGCGGAACCGCTGCACGTCGCCCGGCGTCGCTGGTTTCCGCGCAGCGAACGGCTCCATGCTGCACGCCTTTGGCAGTTCAGAGAAGAGAAGCTGATCTGGTTCTGTTGCGTCCAAAAGGGCGTGACGAACAGCTACGGCGGTAGGTGAAAAGGTTTTCGTGGTTCGGCAGAATTCGTTGAGTCGCCCAACAAACCGTAGGATTGGCTTCACCACGTCCAACAGGTCTCGTCGCCCAACTTTGCCGGCAACGGCGCTATGTCCGAGCATCTCAGCGAGTTGCTCGAAGACAACCGCCCGAACACCATCAACGTGCCAACGTCGAACGGCATAGTTAGACGGGGATTTGACAAGCTTTTCGAGTACAGGATCGGTGAGTTGGGGGAGAAAAGCACCTTTCTCGTATATGGCCACATCCGCTTCGCGAGCGAGTAAAGCCGTGCACACAATGATCGGGATCACACCTTCACGGACCCCATACGGACGAGCACGGAGAAGGCTGAAGAGTTGATCCAAGGGCCTAGCTTCTGCCGCAGACTCGTCAAGGAAGCGTCGAACGGCTTTCATCATAGGGCGAGCCGAAGGTTCGAGTCCGGCTGGCCCGGTGGAGAACTGGTATCGATCTCCATGCCGTTGATGAAGGCCGAGCCGACTTAGCACGGAGAGATAAATACTCTTCTCTGGTGGATTTCCTTCGAGACCCAACCCGTCGACTTCACCGTTCCCAACCATCGCCTTCAAAAGGTTACCTTGTGCTGCCGCTGCCGACGATGAAAGCTCGCGACGATTGATGATCTCATTTTGGATTGTTGGACAATCAGGAAACAGTTCATCACAGATTGCCGAAAGCCGTTCGTTCAATTCTCGGTGTGACCTTATTCGAAGGTCCGAACTACTCCTGATCCACCGAGTCGTACAGGTGCCTGGTTGGGCCGGCGTCAGTAGGTCAGAGAGCGATTGATCTAGTTTGCGACGTACTTCGTCCTTGCGAGCGGCTAGCTCCCGAAGGGCTGTCTGGTCATTGTGAAGCTCTCGTACTGAGCGTTCGACCCCATCGATAGCAGCTAGCTCGCGGGCCAAGGAATCCACCTCGCGTGCAGCCGCGGGTACGCAGAGCACGATATTGGTGGAAACTGCCAAAACTCTCACGGTCTCATCCGACAGCTTCTTCGGGTCGCTAAGGTTATGCAAGAGGACTAGAAGATGACCGTCTGCCGTGCTTCGCGAGACTGCGTCGGTGGCCTCACCCGGTAGGGATGGCGAGACAGGGACGATATCAAAGTACCGGAGTGTACCACGCTCAAAAGAATGGCGGCGTGCAACAAGGGGGCGAGGAGCGTAAATCCCGCGTAGGAGGTGGGTGACGGGTATATCACGTGCCTGGCCTGCACGAATTTCCGCAATCTTGGCCTCCACGTCAATGTCGCTGCCTTCCCAGAGGCCAAAGGACTTATCGAATTTGCGAAAGACGATCGCAGACTTTTGCTGCAGTGATTCCAGTGCCTTCTCAGCCTCGGCACGGCCAAAGTGAGGCATCACAGAAAGAACCACTGCATCGACCGTTGCGGGAATCCCATGCCATCGGCCGACGATGGTGAGCAGCGCAATCGTTCGCAGTACGTCGCACTCAGCAGAGGTCAACCCCGGGTGCTGCGCTTCGACGTTGAATGCGTCAGCCCATCGTCGGCCATCCCGGCTTGCGAGGAGCGCATCGCCAAAGACCCCGGTCAGATACTGATAAAGGTCCACAAGCCGATACAGACTTGGCCTCTTCTGACGCGAAATAAAGTCCGGCAGACCAAAGGGCTCAGCCGATCTCAAAAAAGAAAAGGCGGAACGCTCGTTCTGTCCGAATCGTCGGAAAACTGGCCCAAGCAGCAGAACAACGGTTGGGTGGAGGGGATAGCACTTGCCCAGAATGGTCCGATTCTGTTGTTGTCCATTCTTTGACGGAAGCACACGCAAACTCAGCACGTCTCGGCACACTTGTTGGTACGCCGTCTGCGTTGCAGGCGCGGAGTTGATAAGGGCTTCGCGGCCGCCCCCGACTGCTTCGGCGATCAGCCTGACCATATCGTCCGCTGATTGCTCAAATACAATGTCCTCGAATCTACCTCGAATCTTTTCCCACTCGTGTTGCTGGGAAGGCACAAGCGTACTTGCGTAGCCCGAGAAGTCCTGGTGAAGCACGCCAACGATGGAAAGATCAGAATGAGGCCGGGACGCCATTTCCGCCATCTGTTGCAGGAGAAACACGTCCGATTGCTCAGGGTCTGCAGCCGCAAACTCCAGAAACTTTCCCATCTCGTCGAGGATAAGTAGGCAACCTTGGGCTCCCGGTGTCCCTTGAACGAGGTACTTGACGGCCTTGTCGATCAGAATCAGGAACTTAGTAGGGGTAGTGCCGGAGAGCGACTCAAGCTCGGTAGCAATCCGTGTTGCCCCCGCCATCCGAATCGTCCGCAAAGCGCTGGCAAAGCCTCGGGCAATTGCGCTTTGGAGGGGCTCCCGGCTGCCGGTGACGGGCACGGTAAGGAGTCCCTGGCCTGCTTTGAACTCTCCTTTGAGAGATTTGGCCAATTCGTCGTCGATTTGTGCGACCAATTGTCGCGCGCGGCGACCCGCGGGTGTACCGCCTGAGCTTAATAGGGCGGCCGCAAAGAGGCAGAACGAAGATTTGCCAGTTCCATAGGGACCAGTCAGAGTCCAAGCTCTTTGTTGTGAGTAGTCCCTTATTCCCTCCAGCAACCGGCGGAGAGTTCTCCGAGCACACGCTGTCAGTATGAACGAATCAAGTGCTTCGTGGTCGTTCCTATCTCGTTCAACATTCAAAGCTCGGCGAAAACTCGTCGTATTCGACGCGACGTGGCCCTTGCTTCTAGTGATGGCTGGCATTACGCACCTCCCGACGGGCAACGTAGTGCCGACGCAAACTGGGCAACGGATCCGTTCGTTTGGAGCGGAATACCTGTTTGAGTCCAGAGGTCTCGTCGAAGCGGAGGGCACCCTCGGAATCCGTTGCGATGCGATGGAGCCGGTCTATGACGGCGTTCTCCGTGAGTTTGAAGACCGTCCCGGGACTTCCCGCGCTAAAGGCAATCTGATCGAATCGGAGAGAATCCGATTTTGGCGCTACGGCGTCCCAGAATGACAACAAGGCGTAAAGGAACAGCGATGATGGCAAGGAATTGTGGGAAGCGCGCACAAAGGCGAAAGTGTCACGGTTCCCAGCGCGGCGAATGAGGCCAAGCTCCGTAAGCGGACAGTCCAGCAGTTCTTCTCTCGATAGTCGTTTGTCCGGGTCAGACGGGACGTAAGTGCGCAGTAGACAGTCGAGATCTCTTTCGATGGTGTCAACCGCGACGGGCTTCGACCCGACTCGGTTGGCTCGTGTATGAAGTTCACGGACGATGTCAGGCTTGTGAAACTCAGTTGCGCGAAGGTCATTGAACAGCCAATGCCACGTCCCGAGTCGCCGGTTACTGGCGAGTTGCCAATGGAGTAGCCAAACTGTGGCCGGATCCTCGATGAAGGGATCTTTGCCGCGATCTCCGAACAGGAATGCGCCAAGTTGTGTCGGACAGTGACGGGTCGTTCTTCCGGCCGATTCATCATCCGCAAGGACTGCGGTACTCAAAGCCCAGAATCGGATTGATCGCACCATGTTCTTGCCAACACCGAGTCGAACCATGGCATCGTCGCGAGCGAACAAGTCTCGATGCTTCGGTGCCTCGCATCCCCTGACGGCCTTGGTGAGCCAAGTGAAACGAAGCGGAAAGCTCTCATGGCCCGAAAAAGTCTGCGCCTGGATGGTTGAGGCCGCGTTCATCCAGGCAGCTTACTCGGAGCGAGGGTAAGCGCCTACCCGATTGCGCTCCGGGTTCCGTCAACCGGTCCGCACGACGTTTTCGGCAGGTTTTAGCCCCCAATTGCTGCGTCGGCACGTCCGTCGCTATGGCCGCGTCCAGCGGCCTAGGTAACGCCGAGCATTCTAGCCGGCGGCCGGCTGAATAGAACGTTACCCACCTCCCATCCGATCGTCACGGACATTTCGACCTAAAGGCACGAGGGCATCCAATCCCACCATAACGCCCTTGAGGCTATTTTCCATTTTTCGGGCGAGTTTCATGAACAAATACGAGCAACTCCGATTCGACTGGTCCGGCGCGCCGCGAACGGGAACGGACGACGCATGTCCGGCGCAGACCCCGTTGTTGCCTGTCCCGGACGGGGCGTCGCGTAGTGCGGCGAGCTTGGTTTCACCCAACGGGGCAACGGTGAGCGACCCGCTGGTGGTGTCGTCCGGCGGAATTGGGCAACCGCCCGCGGTCGTTCGTTTTGCGTTGCGGTTTTCGGGGTTGTTGGAGGCGGAGCCGGGAACGCGGTTCGACAATTCGGCGATCGAGGCGTTGGCTCGCGAGGTGTTCGGAGCGTCGGCGGGCTTTGGTCGCGATGCGTACGATGCGGCTGAGGCGGGGATGAACATCCACCTGCATCGGCGCGGACTCGATTACGACGACGCAATGAGTTCAATCGAAAGACTCCTTGCGATTCAGGAACGGATGCCGCGACAAACTCGCCGCGATGATCGGCAGGTGGAGTTGCAACAGTTCAGCACACCGCCGGCGGAGGCGCTTCTTGTAGTGAAAGCTGCGGCAATAGGGGCGGGGATGCGCGTCCTCGAACCCAGCGCGGGGACGGGGAACATCGCGGTACTCGCAAGGCACGCAGGGGCGGAGGTCGATACGAACGAGATCGACGAGCGGCGCCGGGAGTTGCTGGAGCTTCAGGGGTTCACGCCCACGGCGTTGGACGCGGAACGGCTCGACAACCTGCTGCCGGCGGAGAAGTTCTACGATGCCGTCGTGATGAACCCGCCGTTTTCGGCGACGGGTGGTCGCGTGCGGGGGCACAGCACGGAATTTGGAGCAAGGCACGTCGAACAAGCGTTGTTGCGCCTCAAACCGGGCGGGCGGCTCGTGGCAATCGTGGGGCGCGGAATGGCACTCGATCGGCCTGCGTTTCGGGGATGGTGGAAGGGCATCGAGTCGCGCTATCGTGTAAGGGCCAACGTCGGCCTCGACGGCAAGGTGTACGGCAAGTTCGGCACGACGTTTGACAACCAGATCATCGTGATTGACCGAGACGGCGTCACGGCCAACGAGTCGGACATCATCACCGGCGGCGGGCTTTCGATTCAGGATGCGTATGAGTTACTCAAAAAGCTTTCGCAGGAGGACATCCGTGGGCGAATTCGCGAATTCGGTCAGAAATCAGGCGGCGGAGACGATGCGGATGGTGTATCACCGGACCGTCGATCGCGAAGCGGACCCGGTAATCGAATTGATCGCGTGCGTTCTGGAGGACGGAGCGGGGGGAATCATACCGATACCAAACACAACGGTGACGACGGAGCAGTGGTTCACCTGGAACAGGCTGGTGATGGAGCAACCTCGGGTGTTGACGCGGATGCTGACGCGGGAGTTGGAGCGCGAGCGAATCCCGCTGCCGGCGGAAACGGAAGCGCTACCCTCCTGGGCCGCGACGATGTTGCTCAGCACGCTGGATCGCTTGGGGATGGCGTAGGACAACTCGAAGCGGCGACGAGGCCACAGGCGATTCGCATCGAAGAGGGGACGGTCTTTGCCGATTATCGCGTGCAGAAGGCCATTGTACGCGGGACGCAATCGCATCCGGCGAACGTCGTGGAATCCACGGCAATGGCTTCGGTCGAACCGCCCGACGTTACATATCAACACCACCTGCCGGCCGACGTGATCGTTGAAGGGCGCATCTCGGATTTGCAACTCGAAGACGTGGTCTACGCGGGGCAGGCGACGGAAGTAATCCTGCCCAACGGATCCCGCAAAGGTCATTGGAACGGCGACGGCACGGGTATCGGCAAGGGCCGCGAAATTTACGCATTTATCTACGATCAGCTCCAACTGGGACGACTCAAGCACGTCCACATTTCGGCTTCGCATCAACTGCACGCCGACGCCGAGCGCGACCGCGACGCCGTCTGCCTTCCGCTGCGAATCGTCCATCAGGCACAGTTCAAGCCAATCGCCGTGATTCCGGCTGAATCGGGCGTGCTGTTCACAACCTACACGATGCTGAGTAAGGATTTCGATCGCGACCATCCGCGATTCAAGCAGTTGACCGATTGGCTCGGCCCCGATTTCGATGGTGTGATCGCCTTCGACGAAGCCCATCTCATGAAGAACGCGGCCGTCACACCGCACGGGGGGAAGGCCACGGTGGACGAGGGAACGCTACGCGGCAACATGGGCATCGCCTTGCAGCGGATGTTTCCGATGGCACGGGTCCGCTATTTCAGCGCGACGGGTGCTACGGAAGCCCGACACATGGCCCCTTACGAACGGCTTGGATTGTGGGGGGAAGGCGCTCCGTTTTCGGATTTCGCTGCATTCTTGATAGCTATGGAACGCGGCGGTGTGGCGGCGATGGAGATGCTCTGCCGCGATCTCAAGAGCGTGGGAACTTACCTGGCCCGCACCATCAGCTACGGCCCGACGCGGGCGGCCGATGGAGGCATGGTTCCGGAAAGCGCCGTCGAGTACGAACCAGTTCTGCATCGGGTGAGCGGGGCTGAGCGACGCCAGTACGACGAAATCGCCGACTTGTGGGCAGAGCTTCTCGTTGCGTTCGAGTCTGGTGAGGCGAATGCGTGTCAGCGCCGAAACGGCGGGCGCTACGCACAATTCTACTCGGCGCAGCAACGATTTTTTCTGCAACTCATGATGGCCTACACCCTGCCGGACGTGATTCCCGAAATCGAGAAGGACCTCGCCGTGGGCCGGTCCGTGGTCGTGAGTCTCTTCAACACCGGTGAAGCCCAAGCGGACCGCAAGGTGCGGGACGCCCGCGCCCAAGGCATCGAGTTGTCCGAGTTCGACGCGACGCCGCGGGAAATGATCGTCCAACTCATCGAGAAGCAGTTTCCCATTTATCAATACCGCGAACAAACGGATCCGGTGACGGGGAACGTCATCTGCGTTCGCGTCGAGGACGAGTTCGGCAACCCGGAGATCAACCGCGAGAACCAACGCAAGCAACAGGAACTTCTCGACAAGGTGGCGGACCTGGATTTCCCGCACAACCCGATGGACGCCCTGGTTTCACACTTCGGCGTTAGCAACGTGGCCGAGATCAGCGGGCGCACGCACCGCTGGGAGAATAGGCGGTACGTGCGGCGGAAGCTCCACGGCGTCAATCGGCGGCAGTTGAACGAATACGAGACGCGGCTGTTTCAGAACGGGCGAAAACGCCTTGCGGTCCTGTCCGGCGCCGGGGCGACGGGCATCAGCGTCCATGCCGACATGACGGCGACGAATCAGCAACGCCGCGTTTTCTACGCTTTCCAACTCTCGTGGTCCGCTGATCAACAGATGCAAGCCTTTGGCCGCGTGCATCGCTCGAACCAGACTTCATCACCCATCATTCGCTTGGTGCTGCTGGACCTTGCCGGTCAGAAACGGCTCGTGAACGCGATATCGAAACGGCTGGCTGCGCTGGGGGCGCTGACCAAGGGTGAGAGGCATTCGCTGTCGAGCGACTTGTTCAGGCCGGAGGACGTGACCGACGAATACGGAAAGGCCGCGCTCACGCGGTTCTATCGGCAAATCGAGCGTGGCGAGCACGCGGGGGTCGCAATGGGCATGCGCGACCTGGAACGCATGGGGGTGTTGAACAAGGAAAAAACCGCCGTGCGAGACAAAGACGCCCGCAACGTCGAGCAGTTTTTGAACCGCATTATGGTGCTTCACGTCGAGAAACAGAACCGAATCTTCGAGTTGTTCTATGAGCGGTACGTGCAGGCAGTCGAAGCAGCCAAGGGGGCCGGGGCATTTGACTTCGGCGTGGAGGAAATTCGAGCCCGCAACCTGCGAAGCGTCGCGGAGCCGCAGACACTGTTCGTGGACCCAACATCCGGTGCACGGACGACGCTGCACGAGTTGGAGGGCGAGGTGGAGGTTGATCGCCACACATTCATGGAAGCGCTGGCGAGCTATGCCGGCGAGGGCTTCTATCGTAACCGCCGAAGCGGCCGCATTTTCGCCGTGTCGCCACATGTCGAGACCCGGCCGAACGAGGTATTGCTGGCCGGCGTGAAGGCGCCGAGACACGGGATGGAGCGACACGAACTCGGTCAGAAGTACGACGAGGTCAGCCGCGAAACGGCGCGAAGTTGGTGGGAGGCCGAGTACGCAAACACCCCGGCCACGGAGTCGCGGCGGTTTCACATTCTCGGAGGCGCCATCTTTCCCGTCTACGATAAGATCATGGGTTCGTCGGGCATCCAAAGCGTCAAAATCGCCCGCGCGATGCTGGTTGATGGCCGCGCCCTCGTCGGCCTCAACCTGAGTCCGTCCGACGTTCCGAGCGTGAAGCAACGCCTCGGCATCGGAACGCCGCTCGCCGAATCGTCGCCGACCGAAATCCTCGACTTGGTCAACGGCGGCGCGGTCATCGAACTGGACAACGGCTGGCATCTGACCGCTGCCCGTATCGCGGGCGACGACGTGGTCGAGCTCGTCCTCAACGGCACCCCCGCCAACCGCGATGAACTTCATCGCTACGGATTGTCCGAGGAGATCATCAGCTACAAACGCCGATGGTTCGCCGTGCTGGACGAAGCCGACGCACCACTAAATCGGCTGCTGACGCATCGGAAAGCGATCCGCGAGGCCAAAGACGGAGACCTTTAAGCCTGTACCCAGAATTTGCCTCTCACGGGTTCTTTCGAAGTTAAGAACCGACATCGCGAACGGCACAAGATCCCGTGGGTGTCGATGACGCGCAAGTATTTGCAACAAATGATCTTCTGTGCAAATTGAAGGCACGCAGGAAGCATCGCAGTTTTATTTGCCTATTCGCCCGCTGACGCCTATAATCGGATTAGTAGAGTCGCCGGGCGCGCGCGGTCGGGCGGTCCGATCGTATTATGCGTTACCCGATTCAACCGGTTGTTCGAAGCTAGGAGATTCATCCGATGGGATCATTCAACATAGATCCAGCGGACCAAGGGGGAGAGTTTGAAATCACCCAGAGCGCGGGGGACCTAATCGCAGGTTACCGGAATGGTGAAGATTACAGCCGGATTTCCGCGTACAGGGGCGAAGATGAAGGGCTTCACACGGGAAGCCGAAGCGAGACGCTTGGGCGACACGGTGAAGCTTTCGGCAACCAGGACTGAGTAAGCCTTTTCGTGGACTTTATGCGTACAGTGGTCATCCCTAGCAGTCCGTGGTGAAACTCAGTGGGCACTTGAAACGTCTGCCCTGGCACCATTGAAAACACAGTCATCGCCTTGCGGTTCTGACTTTCACCACGGACTGCTAGCGATTTGAGAGAGAGGGTCATATTATCTCCGCCGAGAATAACGCAGGATCGGGAAGCCGGGTTTCCTGCCACCAACGAGCGTCAAGAATGAGGAGTTAGCAATGAGCGGCGAAACATTCTACAATCCTGTTTCTGGTGAAACCCTTAAGCACTCTGAGCGTGCTGACGGTACGCGCGATCTTTTCGTGTGGAGGGGAGAAACAACTAATCGTTCAGACGATCATCAACACAGCGTTCTAAACCCCGAGGGATCAGTCAGGTTTATTCGGGACTTCGATCGGCGTGTCATCGCCGACGACAGCGCGTGACCGAATTGCCGGTCGCACGTAGTCTTGCCTACCGCGCAGGATGCCAGACTGACCAAACAAAGGAACCTTCGTAATTACATGGAATGAATGAGGCGTATTCGAGAATGGAATAACGATGGATCTTTCAAAGTACCGATACCGACGAGATGGTCAAACTGACGGACACGGCAGAAATTTCTCGGACATCTCTTATGAAGAGGCCAAGAACTGGCGGCAGCGTTTTCGAGAAAGCGAGAGTGTTGTCAACAGCGCGATATCAAGAGCGGAATCGTTAATTAACAAAGCTATCGCATCTGCGAAAGACGACTTCTCAAATGAAGGACGGGACCTTTTGGTTCAAGCCGAGAGGATAATCGACGAAGCACACAGGGAAGCATCTGGTTGGTATGAGTACAGTGACTTGAAGAAGGTAATTGACAGTATGAAGAGCGACCGCCGATTCGATATTCCGCCCTGGTCTCATTCTTCAATTTCAAAGGATGGGACAGCGTATATTTGACGGGTAGCGGCTTTCGTTTCAATTCGCTCATCCATCAGAGACGGTTGCCATTCTGCGCTAAGATGGGCATTCGAGACGCCATTTCTCGGTCGTCAGTAACACATAAGCGAATCACCTGACGCCTTCATCAATGGCTTCAAAACCCGGTAACCGCGGTCACCAGGCGCGCGTTAAGGGGCGGGTTGTCAACCGTTGTCTGAAGGCCCGTAGGCGCGAACATTCCGCAATGGGCAAGCCTCAACCTGACCTGCGCCATGCTCGCCCAATTCCCGTTAGGCTACACAACGGCGCTTACAGCCCATAACACGTCTTTGAGAAGATTCGCCAATGTCTGACCGATTTGGGCGGGCTCCGGGTGATGCCGCGCGCGTCGCGGTAGCGCCGAGAGACCGGTGGTGCAATTGATGGTTCCAAGCGGTCCTTTGGACCGAAGGAGGTTTATTACCATGCAGAATCTGACGCAGGCGAGTGAGGAACTCTTCCGGCGCGGGCCGGATGAGTGCTTCGCGACGTTTGACGACCTGTGGCGGCATTGCCAGCAGGTCAAAGCGAAATCGGCTGATCGGTGGCATTCGCCGAGCGCCATTCAGTTGGACGCCGGCGGCGGCCGGCTGGGGCTATCGCTCGGTGACGACGGAAAGTTTCGTCTGAACGAGTGGAGCTTTTCCCAGCTCTGCGGGTTGGCCGGCGTCAACAAGGCGACGGTGAACAAGCTGTCGGCCATGACCGCCAACCAGGTGTTCACGGAGACGCTGCCGCGCGGCGGCGACAAGCCGCTGCAAGTGCTGACCACGGCGGGCGAACCGGGTGAAATGATCCGGTCGATTCACGGGGCCAGCTACACGCGGCTGTACGACGCGGACCTGCTTTCGATGGTTCGCGAGTTCGCGACGGACTTTCAGCCGCCGCAGCAGGGCAACGCGGGACGGGCCGACTCGACCGCGTCGGACGACGACGTTCCGTTCGAGCCGGACGCCGAACCGACGGCGCCGCGCGGCACGGGCCTGTACCGGGGCGAGCAGGACATGTTCGTGTTCCTGATCGACCCGATGGGTTGGACGGAGATCGACGGGCAGGCTTTCGCTCCTGGATTTTTCCTGTGGAATTCGGAAGTCGGCAAGCGGTCGGTCGGCATTCAGACGTTTTGGTTTCAGGCGATTTGTAAAAATCATATCGTTTGGGATGCCGTCGAAGTTGTGGAGTTCAGCCGTAAGCACACGGCGAACGTCCACGAGGCGTTCAGCGAGATCCGGCGAATCGTGGAGCGATTGGTCGCCACGCGCGATGAGCGCCGTGACGGCTTCGCCCGCGTGATCCGCAAGGCGATGGAATCGAAGATTGGTGATGACGCCGATCAGGTTCTCAAGCTGCTTTGTGGCAAAGGGATCACGCGCACCGTGGCCAAGGAGGCACTTGAAATCGCCAAGGAAAGCGGGCGGTTCACGGTGTTTTCGCTGGTCGATGCGTTGACCCGAATCTCGGGCCGCATGAAGTTTGCCGGCGAACGGACTGACGCGGACGCAAAAGCCTCCGCGCTGCTCGCACTGGCGGTGTAGTTGAAATGTTTAGGACGGCAACGGTTGTCGTCAATAGGTTTTGAGGCTCATGCACCACCGGGCCTCTCACCATATTTTGCCCTTGCGGGGAATGTTTCAAACGGGGTTTGATTAGAGATCCCGAACCGTGCTACGGTCGAATGGTGAAGACGACCCGGTCACCACCATCCACTACAGAGGCGCGTAGCTGCAACTCCGCACGCGAGCAAATGGCTTCGTCCGTGGACCCACGCGGTCGTGAACGCATCCTTCTTCAAGTCACTATCGGAAGCGGCGTTGACCAGGTGCGCGGGGCGAAGCTATTTGCCGGCGAGCGTTACCGAAACGACCGCCAAGAATCGTCAAATCGCAATTCGCTCCACATCGTCCAGTGTGATTTCGTCCTGACGCCGATCGTACAGAGAAGTCGTACGGGACGATTCATGACCGGCCATGTACTGAGCCTTCTCCAACGTGCCGCCGTTTCTGAGGTACGTTGTGATGCCGGTGGCTCGAAAGGAGTGAGAACAGATTTCCGGCGGCAGCCCGGCCGCACGTGCCCGGCGTTTCACGATCGACCAAACAAGCTGGCGGGTCATCGGAATGGCTGTAAGTTCAGTGTGTCGATGCTTGGCGACGCGGCGGAACAGCGCCTGCTTGCGGTCGCCGCGAATTACCGCCCGATCGATATACTCGTCCAGATACGCTTCCAAGTTGTGATGCACGCCCATTTCGATCAGCTTTCCATTTTTTTCATGCAGCCGTACGGCCCATCGTTTGCCGTGTTGGAAGTAATCCTCGACCTTCAGCGCCACGACGGCGCCGACGCGGGCGAAGGTGAACACCATTGTGGCGATCAACGCCCGGTCGCGAACGCCGACGATGCTGCCCACGTCGATCGAATCAAGCAATCGCCGTGCTTGATCGGCGTCCAACACCGGCGTCTTGCCCCGGCGGAGCGAGTAACGCGGACCGCGGACGGATGAGGCCGGATTGAACGGCATGACGTGGCCGGTCACGAACCAGTCGAACAGCATCCGTATCGCCGCTAGCGCTTGCTTGACACTCGGTTCCGGACGGTGCCGCTGCATCTCTTCGACGTACGCCGCGATCACGACCGGGTTCAGATCCACCATCCGCACTCGGCGCGCCGCGCACCAATCGGCGAACCGACATACGGCTCGGTAGTAGGCCGCGCGGGTGTTGGGGTTTCGGATGTGGGCGGCGAAGAATTCGATGAAGCGAAAGTCGGCCCGAGGACCAGCCGAAGCGAAAAACGCAGGCACGTTCCGAACGGTCACGCCGGTGCAAACGGCGTTTGATTGCGGCCACGGGTCGGCGATCAAACGAAGTTGGAATTGCGCGTCGGGTTTCTCGGATTCGTCGGACATAACGTCCTTTAAGTCATACGACGGATTGTGGTCGAAACGCAACGGGGTCAGTGAATTCAAACATCGTTTGGGAAGCGAAGCCTCACCGATCAGGAGTCGGACCGACGAATGCACGCGGTCTTGGTGCCAAGGAGCGGCATCGCGACGCTACTACCAATCTGGCTTTCCAACCATGCAACACGACCGAGTCCATAGCCGATGTGGCTAAACTTGAGCGACAGCGCGGTCGCGCGAGCCAATTCGTCGCTGGTGTGAGCAATCTCGCGGTCGTAGCGGCTGAGGGCTTCGGCGCCGCGTTCGACGATCTCTTGATATCTGCGTTTATCGTTTTCGACGCGCTCCCGCTCAAGTTGTAGCAATTCTCGTAGTCGCACAGCGCGTTTGGCGCGGTTCTTGGGCAACTCGCGCTCGATGAATCGACCGACGCCGAGGTTGGGTTCGATCTCATCAACGGGGATCGGCGGTGCGTTGTCGCCCTCGTGGTAGTAATGCCACGGGTGTCCGGGGTCGTATCGGCCAACTCCCGGCATGCCTCCCGCGACGTTTTTTCTCACCCAATGGTCGAGTTGGTGGGTGGCGTCGCCACCGAATCCTCCGGCGTAGGCCGCGAGCGCGCTGCTGTATGCGTTTTTCAATCGGGTGTTCTCGCGTGCAAGAAATTCGGCGAGGTGCTTCCGCGCCTCCTGGGTTTTCGGTACGCGACCGGTGCGGGGATCCTCGCCGGTTCGCAGTGCGTCTTCGACCGCCTGGGCATCGGCAAGGGTGGCGATGAGCTGCCGCGCATGTTCCTCGGTCAAGGCGCGGACGTCCTCCTCGTCCGGGTCGATCGGGCCTTCCTCCGTCAGGCCGAAGACTCCATGCGCGACCGCCTCTCGCAGCGGTTTCGGCACGGGCAGTTGTTCCCACGCAGGAATGGTTTCAGACGGGCCCGATTCTTCGGAGCCTAGCGGAGGGTCGCCCGTGGGTTCGGCCTTCACCGCAATATCTGCCGATTGCAGCTGACTCGGTAGACAGGCATCGATGGTGTCATCGACGGACGTGGTGGTATCCGGCTTCGCGGACGCGGTCTCGTCAAACCAATTGAATTCTTGTTGAACGCACTTCATCGTCCCCCGTCGTCTGGATAATTGCTGATGTCGCCGTAACCGGCCAGGTTCCCACAGTTGTTATGGCCGGGCCGCACGGCGATGTGCCGCGGTGACACGCGGCCCAATCGTCAATGGACCAAGCCGCCGTCCATCGCGGGCGTCCAACGCAGAATCGGCAGCGTGTACTGAGCGGCATCGTTCAGGGGAATGAGCGGATTGTGGTACGAAAGCAGAAGCAGGTCCTCGGTCGGCGCGCTGAAGGTGTGCAACAGGCCGCGGGTGAAGACGAGCACGTCGCCGGCACGCACCGGTCGCCCATGAATGTTCGTCGCGGTGAACGCCCGCAACGTCTCGTCGGTGTAATGAAACACGCCGTCGCCGCGAAGCACGACGATGTACCGGTCCGATTGCTCATGGACGTGCAGCGGCAGGTCCAGCGTGCCGCGCTCGAAGCGCAGTTTCAGAACGCCGTCGTTACGCTGCGTCCCAAACAGCTCGCACCCGGGCCACACGGCGCCGGCCACGGAAGCCGTGTCCTCGAACGGGGCTTGAAGCACAATGGGGTATTCCTCGTCAATGAGCGATGCCAGGTCGGCGATCATGTTGCGGGTGAACGGGCCGCTTACCCGTCCAAACAGGCATGATCGCGGACCCAAGCGGCCCGCCCGAATCTCGGCGTTGACCTCGGTGATGGTTTGCTCGCCGATGTCGAATAGCTTGGCCAACGCCCCGTGCCAAGGGCGCCGCTCCCCGTCGATGCCGGTCAAAACCTCTAAGCCCACTACACCGATTGCTTCTGATAGCGACATTGTGTCATCCTCCTTGTGAACTCACGATGCGGTGCGGCCTGGCCGCGCCCATCGCCTATTGAACTGAAACTCGCATCCTGTGCCATGAATGACGTAATTCGTCCACAACCGCTCACCGACCGTGATCGAATCGATCTCCTCCTGGAGGAGTATCGATCGCTGTACTCGTTGCTTCTGTTTCGTCTCAACGCGATGGAACAGCGAATCCCCTTCGCGAGCAGTACACTCGCCACGCTGCTGGGCGGATTGCCGCTGCTCCCCATTGAGGTGCGCACGGCGGCCTTGGTGGCCATCCCTTTCGCCCTGGTCTGGCTGCTGTTGACGACGTTGAATCACGGGCGATCCAAGGAGGACGTCTTGCGGCGCGTCGACGAAATCGAACGGTTGATCAACCGGCTTGCCGGCGAGGATCTCCTGGTCTTTCAATCGCAACATAGGAGCCGAACGGATGCCGTCGGCGGCCGCACGGCGATGGGCACGAACATGGTGATCTTGACGTACTGCCTCCTCATGTTGCTCGGCTGCGATTACCTGTTTCGAGAGCAAACGACGATGGTTGACGCCTCCGCCGTGTATTCGGGCTACGTCGGATTCGTCGCCACGGTCTTGATTGCGGCGGTGTGGCGATTTCGAGTGTATCGCTACCAAAAATCGACGAACCATCGGAACGCCCTGTTTCGGTCTCACGGGCTGCCTTGGTGAGTTCTACGGCCTATCCGCCGTGCAAACCCGTTAAGGTACACGCCCTAGATTGTATGCAATCGGACACGCCCGTCAAGGCGTGTGTCGTAGATTTTGCACACGCTTTACCATGCAGCCGAAGCAGGAGCCTCGGAAATGGATCTCCACCGTGAATTGGGCAAGCGGGTTCGAGAGCTACGGCGGCGATTGGGAATCTCCCAACAGGAGCTTGGGGAGCGCTGCGGGCGGGGGCTGGCCATGCAGCGAATCGGCGAGATCGAGCGCGGCGAGGCCAATAGCACGCTGGAAACTGTTGAGCTGCTCTGCAAGGGGCTTGGCTGCGACCCGTTGGAGCTGTTCATGTTTCGACCGGCCAAGGACCGTCCGCTCAACTTGCCCGACAAACGCCTCATGGAGTTGTGGAGGGGGGCCGACGACAAAACGAGGACGAAGATTCTCCGCATCCTCGCCGAAATGCTCGACCGCTGATCTCCGGGTTTGTCGCGGGCAACAGCAGCCTAAGGCCGGGGTTTCGCTTCGGAGGCGATGCGCGTCTCAAGGCGGTCGATAGCCCGATCGATGACGTGCAACCGCTTGAGTTGGGCGTCAACCCAATTGCGGGCTTCCTTGTACTGAGCGGCGGCGGCGTCGCCGAGCGGACGATCAATTCGCGAGATATCTTGGTAGGCTTCCAGTTGCGTTCGGTCGACGCCGTCGTACGCGCGCACCGCCACCCAATGAACGCGATCCGGATCGGATTCGGAAAGGCGTGATCCGAACTCGACGAGCCCGGGCATGATTTCTCGCAATCGCCGATTGAGCAGCTCGTCCGTCTTGCGGAGTTGATCAATCCCCTTACTGGCGACCTCGCGATCCTCGCGCCATTCGCGGGAATGTAGGTGGAGGTACGCGTTGTCCATGATGCCGGACTGCGCGTTCGAATTTCCGTTGGCAGCCGAATCCTCCGTCAAAGAACGATCGTTGACCTCAAGTTTCAATGCCTCGGCTCGCAGCCTGTCGCGCGGGCTGCCGACATTATGAGATTGTGACCGATCCGAAGAAATTGGAGGCTCCGTTTTCAGCCCGGCGCATTTTACGAGGACAAATCCCGGCGAAATCACTACCTCGAACACCAGAAAGCTCATCGTGCCGACGAGCAGCGCACCCCCAAGAAGGCCCGCAGCGTACCTTGGAATCGCGACGGGCTTGGTCAGAAATACGATCCGCATCTTGTTCATCGCGGCGGTGAGAACACGCATCGCACGGTCAATCATTTTCGAGCCAAGTCCTGTTCCGCGGCCCTGATCTCCACAAGAGCTTCGTTTGACGGAAGCGGCGCCGGCTCGGCCTTCAGGGCGCGGGCCTCCGTCGGCGTCACAAAATAGGTGGCCAAGCTGTCGTAGCTCGGATAGTTGCCTTCCTTTACACGTCGCTCCCGCTGGAAAGCCTCCGCGTATTCATCTGGATTTCGCGACAGGCGCCGGAGTGAAAACAGCGTCCAACGATGTTCCTTCTCATAGTTGCTGAAAGGGTTCATCTTCGGATCGAATTCCGGTCGCGGATTTCCGAGTGGGCAGTAGAGCCCTTGAAGGACGATCTCTTTGAAGTCCTTCCAAAGCGCCCGCGACTCGGGGGCGTCATGGGGGTATCGCTCCGGGTCCAGTCGGAGAGAACTGCCTTTGTACCATCGCTCG
Source organism: Phycisphaerales bacterium (assembly GCA_013140575.1). Taxonomy (GTDB): domain Bacteria; phylum Planctomycetota; class Phycisphaerae; order UBA1845; family UBA1845; genus JABFSN01. Next base: position 51,988 of record JABFSN010000133.1, read on the forward strand.
TCCGTCGCCCAAGCGTACCAGTATTCGAATGACGCGCACGCCGCGAAAACATCGGTGACGCACCAAGTCCATCGGGTTGGTACGGGCACGAGGGGTTCCATCGGCCGAATCGCCTGCATGAAGGAAGGATCGCGCGACCGGAAACCCGCCTGATCACCGGTTCGTTGCAACGGATCCAGCAACATGTATCGAAACGCCTGGTATTCCGGGCGGGATGACTGGGGAATTTGCAGTCGCCAATGCGGCACCAGGCGATACGTCATGGCGTACGTGTGGCGTCCGACGCGTTCGCGAAGGGCGGCCCATTGGTCCTGAGTGCGCCATTCGTTGCTAGCGTCCGGCCAGGCGTTCTCCACCTCCAGGTAATCGGAACTGATGCGATGGAACCACCCCTCGCGCTGCAACGCATCGACCTCGTCGTCCGATCGGGCGTAGAACACCGGCAGGCATCGAAATTGGAGGAACATGTCCTCCGTTCCGTCGAGCAACTCATCCAGTTTGTCGCCGGCTTCCTCAGCCCAAGCCCGAACGTCGATCGCCACCTTAGCTTCTTCCGGGTCGTAATCCTCGCCGGACAAAGCCAATCCCTCCAAGCGTTCCAGGCCATCCTTCAGGACGCCCATCTTTTCTCGATCGAGTCCGGCATACGCGTCGATGGCCCGCCAGTCACGAGCCAGGGGGTCATTGGCAAGCCGCTTGCCCTCGTTGAACAATCGCTCGGCCTTGGGCCGAATGCGGTCGCGGTTTCGCCGAAAATCTTGTTCCAATTGTTGGAGTTCGAGGAGCACGGCACGCGCCTGGGCGGCAAGCGTAGCGTGAACTTTTGCATCGGCGAGCGACACGCGCCGTGCCGGCTTGGGCTCCTGGGCGATCGCCATGTTCAGGTCCGCGGCTTCTCGCTTGGCTTGGTCCAGGAAAGAGGCGCCGACAGCATCCGATGATGGTGCGAGCGTCCCCACCGGCGCACTCGTGCCGGACTGAGTGGTGCCTGATGCCGGAGTCGTGGCGGATGGCGAGGTTGCGGTCTGCCCGGTGAACTCCGCGGCCGCGGTCGTCGGCGGGCTTGCATCCGCCGATTTCGCGGGTACCTCGTTCTTGCGTGAACAACCGCCCCCATCCAGGGTGAGAAAGGCACTGAACAACAAAGTCACGGCTCGTGAATGGTTCATCGAGTTTCTCTCCGCAAGCGAACGCTTTCGCAACGGTCAGTCCGACATTTCGGCAAGGCCATTGAATCGGGGCGGCCTGCCGGCTACAATCCGTCGCTGGTAATTTATCTCGCTTCCGCCCCGAGACAAAACAACGGCGGGACCGACCGCGAATGGCGATGTCGCTTCATGGCACGGTTTGGAATCGCTGAGGACCCGCACGGCCCTGAGCGCTTATTAACCGTACCCGACCGTGACAATACGGACGGGGAATTTCCCTGGAGGGACCACGAATGAAAAGGCGATTCGCAGCCGGTTGTCTTCTGACACAAGACCCCGCGGGGTCTTGTGTCTTTTTAGGAGGTCGCGTCATCGCTCCTTTCCTCGGTTCCTTCTGAGTTTTCTCCTGTCCCTTCCGGCCGCTCCGCAGATCGATCTTCCGCATCCCCCGTTTCTTCAGGAGGCTTGGCCCGTCGCTTTTCGCGCATGCTCTTGGTCGGCCGTTGTCTGCCTTTTTTCTTTTTCGGCGGCGTCGCGTCCGGCGCGGTGGCTCCTCCAGATTCGTCCCGCTTGATCTCGGCGATGGCGTCGAGGAGGCTGGGGTCGATTGCCGCTTGAAGCTCGCGGCGTCGTTGTTCGATGCTTTCCGGCGCTTGCTCGGGTGTGATCTGACCGGATGGTCCCTCTTGCGGTGAAAGCGGCCAAGGCGTGCGGCGCCGACGCTCGTATTCGGCGCGATCCATGAACCACGGCGTGTAGATGCGCGTCGGGTATCCCCCCAGCGCGGTCAGCCCGCCGTCGCGGATGATGTGCAGGAGTGAACCCTGCCGGTCGTTGTTGATGGCGATGAAGTCGTCGGCCCGCAGCCGGTTGGTGATGGTCTCGCTGCGGCCAGTATCGCTTTTCTGACCTTCGGAGACGCCGAAGCCCGTACCCATCGATGTGTAGTTTACTTGTTTCTGTTTGGTGAAGGACACCGAGTCGCTGTAAAGATACTCGATCTGTTCGCCGGAAAGAGTCGAGAGCTGCTCCATTATGTCACTGTCCGTGACCGTGAAGTACTGACGCATCCGAGAATTGGTCATCACCGTCGAGCGCAAATCGACGTTCGGCAGTCGAAGGTCGTTAGGGTCCTGGTTGGCCATAATCAGGGCGATGTAGGACATGCGAACTTGCTGCAGAACGACGGACAGGTTTTCCGCCGCAATCCGCTGGAACTCATCGATGATGACGTAGGTTTGAATGGGTTCGTCGTTGGGATCGAGTTGACCGTGGTAATCGGCCGATGCCGTCATCAAAGTGTACAGCGCCAGCTTGGCGATCTCGCGCACGCTCATGTTCACCAGCGCGGAAGGCAGCCAGAAATATACGATCTGCCGCTCTCGAATCACGGTCGGCATGTGAATGGCCGGTTGTCTGCATCGTGGGCTGCCCAGGGCGAGCTGATCGTAAAAAGTGAGGGCATGGATCACCGTGATCAGCTCCAGAGCATCGCGGTATTTCCGTCCTCCGTCGCGCTGCTTGGCGAATTCGTAGAGTTGATTCCACGACGTGATCTGCTTGCCCGCCCGCTGCGCCTCGCTGGTGAGGGTCAGCAGCAGGTCTCGGTGCTGGCGCGAGTAGTAACTGGCGCCGTAGAACTCCCCGTGGAAAAGGCCCAGCGCCTGAACCAGAAGCTCGCTGATTTCGATGCAACTGCGCGGCTCGGCATTGAGGTTTGAAAACGGATCGAAACAGTGCGTGGCCTTACGTCCGTCCGCGCTGAACGCCAGAAACGTTCGACCGGCGCACTCCGCCTCGATCCGGGCGGTGTTGTAGAGGACGGGGTCGCCTTTGAGGTCCAATATGACGATGGGCGCGTGCTTGGATGGTTCCCAATCTCCGGTCCACATGCGGTCTGCGTCGAGTTTCGGCACGTCGTGACCGCGAATCAACTGTACGAGTAGGGGAATGATCCCCAGCGCCGTCTTGCCGCTTCCGGTCTGGCCGACGATGTAGGCGTGTTCGTGGAGAATGTCGCGGTCTAGGAGTACGGGGGTGTCATCCTCGGAGTTGAATCCCACAAAGAGATGCTCCGCCTTGATCTTGCACGGTCGACCGGTCGAGTCGGACTCAAGTACAACGTGCGACCTGGCCACGCTTTCGGATTCTCGCTCCCAGGTTGGAGTATCCACTACCGGTGACGGCGATGCCCCTTTTTCGGTTGGAGCGTCGGTCGTGGCCTTGGCCGCTCCGGGGGGCGGCTCCTGACTTGAGGGCGCGGCACTTTGATCGGGTCGCTCTGCATCGCGCTGACCACGATGTTGGCTGGCTTTGGCGTCCTGTGGCCCTTGTGATTGTTCGTTGCTTTGACACAACACGGGTGCATAAACAGCCATCAGAATCAACTCAGGAAGCAGGAAAAGAAGTCCCAACCCGACGATAACGTTTCCCCAATAGAGAAAAGTCACGTGCGCTCGGGGCCATATCGGCGCCGTTAACCACTGGTACGCGTGATAATTCATGTCCGGCGTGATCTTCCATTGAAAGTCACTCGACCAGAATTGCGCGAAGATTTCCCAGGGGCAGCAGAAGCTCAAGGAAACGGCCAAAGTTAGGGTCAACGGGACCATGCAAGCCAGGTACGTCATGCGTCTTGCATTGGCAGTGCGCGTGGCTCCACGCTCCACCCAAGGATCGGCGTCGTCCAGGTAGGCCGCTCGCGCCGCGTTCAACCATTTCCGGGCGTACCACACTGAACGCCAGGGCGTGCGATTGGCCCACGCCGCTTCCAAGAGAATTGCGCCCACGCACGTCGCGATCACCGCGAGGATCGCAAGCGTCGTCGAGTGCGCCGTGGGCACGATCGACACGATGAGCAGTACAATGATCAGCGATACAAGTCGGGGCCGACGGGGAGGGACGCGGGTCACACTCCCCCCTATCGGTAGGGCGGGCGTCCTGAGATCCGCCACCGCCTCGCTGATCCAACGCCCGCAAAACAGAAAGGCGATCAAGGTGACGACCGCAAGAGGGATCGTGGAGTAGAGGCGACTGCGTAGCAGGATTCCCAGACCATAGGCTGCGAGGAGAATCGCCAACCACGCGAGCGGGTATTTCACGAGCGCACTTGCCGGCTCGTGCCCCAGCCGCACGGCCCTCAGGGCGGTAAATACCGATATTCCGCAGGTGACGGTGACGGCAAATGACAGGGAAACGGACCGCGCCACGATGCAGAACAGAACAAATGACGGAACTCCCAGCGCCAGCAACAGGTACATGCGCTGGGCCTCGCGGAGTGCGTTCCATCCCGCGATGCCCGGCCCACGTTGTCGCACCGGCCGACCCTTGACGGGGCGGGGTTGCGTTGTGCGTTTATCGCGGTGCGGCGCCACGGAGAGCCTCCTTCAGCGTGCGCGGTCCGGGGATGGTGGCCACGCGCACGTAGGCTTGGTCAGCCAGCCTGCCGTCCAGGTCTTTGTGGTCGCCGAGAAGCGATTTCAGCGACCGTGTCCGTTCCTGCGTCTCGGAGAACACCACGATCGCATAGCGTCGCGCCTCCATCCACGCACGAACCTTATCATATTGCCGGGCACGATGGACTTTAGCCACCACCTGGTCGCGGACCGTGCGAACTTCGGTGTCCGGTCCGGGCACGTAAATCAGGAACATTCGCGGGGCGGCCGCTTCTTCCAGGCAATGGTCGCCAGGAGGGGCATCCGGCCCAAGGAGGTGTTCTACCTGCGGCGATTCCATGCGGAATCGCCGGGTGCCGTCCATGAAGCAGTACCAGAGTATCGCAAGATGGGCGTGCAGAGCCTGGGCGCCGAATTCGGCCGAACGACTGCGCGGCAATCCCACGCACGCCGCGCCCTTCGCGGAAAGTTGGTAGTAGCTGTAATTGCCCGCCAGCCCTTTGCGGTATTGGACAAAACCTTCGCGGATGAGCCGGTGCATCACGTTGCCGCAGCTTCGCCCTTCGAACAGGGCGTGCTCCAACGCCGGTCGGATGCTGATGCGATACAGGCCGACGTGCTTCAAGATGCGCAGGTCACGTTCTTCCATCACCAAATCTCGTAGGCCATGCCCCGCCGGGCGCAGTCGTCGTGGAACGCCGCCAGCTTCTTGGCCGTGTAGAGGCCGCCCATCTCGATGGCCGTGGCACCGGCACGGTTGCGGATGATTGCGTCGGGCAGCTTCTCGTCCCGCCCGCCGCCCTCGGCCTGGATGATGGCCTCGGAGATCCAGCGAGCGGCGCGTTTGGGTTGTTCCGCCCTCATCTTCAGGTACACCGCCGTCAGATGTAGGTCGTGGGTCGCCTCGGAGCGACGGGGTCGCCTCCCTCCCCGCCCACCAAGCCATTCTCCCGCCCCAGCCGATGCGATGACCACCGGTGTCGACCGCGGGGGCAGATTCCAGCGTTTCCGAAGCCGGTAGGCGAGTGCGTCAAAATCGGGCGCCGCCTCGCCCCGTTTCCAAACCGCGACGGGCGCGGGTAGGTCGATTTCGGGATGGGCCAGAACGGTCAACCGTTCGAGCAACCCCTCCTTGGTCAACGCCGCCACGCGCCGGTTGGCGGCGTCCACGGGGCGGGCAACCTCCTTCCAAAAAGTCCGTGCAAGCTGATCGATGGAAAGCAGCCGGACTCGGCGGGCAAGGATGCCGACGATATCCGTGTCGCGCGGCGTCAGCTCGATTCTCGTGACCATGAGTCTACCTTTGCAGAGGTTCCGGCAGTGATCTCCGGTGTCTTGGTTACGAGGGGAGGTGCAGCAGCCGCCGAGACATAGTGCGTTGCGGGAAAACAACTTACGAACGCAACAGCACAACTGCACGGGCAACCGAACGCCCGCATAGTACGGTAGGCGGTGCAGTTCGGCCAGTAGGGTGCGAAAACGCCGGCGGCTACCCACGACGGGGCAGCCGAACCGGCTCGTTGGTCAATAGTCTTCAGGCAGAAGGATGGTCGTCACCGAGCGGTCGGCCTCGGTGATAATCCAGAACTTCAGGCCGGTTCGGTCGTGGTAGACGGAAAAGAGCCGCAGGTACTTGTCCAGCGCGAACTCGTTCTCCGCCCTATCGTCGGGGCACACGTCGCCCCAATCGCCGGATGCGTGCCGTTTCAGTGCCGCACAGGCGTCGTCGGTGTTTATGCTGGCAAGTGCGTTCGGCGTAATCACCGTCCGTCCGAGTGCGAATTTCGTTGTTGTCATATATCGAATCTCCAAAAACCGACGCTGCCCCTCGCACGTCGGAAGTTTCGCCGCCGGTCGCCGCTGCTTCGCAGCAGCTTTTTCCCGGAAGGGGGGCGGCTTGTTCGCTCGCCCATTTCGCGAACAAGCCGCCCCCCTTTCGGGAAAAGCCAAAAATGCTGTCCAGTATCGGGCTTTGCCCGATGCGCTTTGAATTGAAGAACCGCAGACGTTTGAGAACGGCACGAGCGGTGCGACAGCAAGGGGCATGACACGTCGCAGGCGTGGCGTGACCCTTGCCGCACCGCGCCGGTGGAATCACCACATCGGTGGACAAGCCACGGGTTGCTCGCGGGTCAACGATTCGAGTCGCGTTACCAACGCATCCAGGAGGAACGGAAACCCTCCGGTCGGCTTCAGACAACGCCGACCGGAAGGATTCCTGCGAGATTACTGCTTTGGCTCATCGGACGGAGCCGGCGGCGCAATTTCTTCGCGGCGACCATCCCCGTGTACGATGATGACCTCACAGCCAGCGGTCACGACCACCGACTTCCAATCGTCGAGCTGTGACCGGAGCACATCGATGACGCGACGCCGGAACCACTCGTTGCGGCCGACAAGCTCCGCCCAGAAGCGATTCAATTCTTGGGTGAACTGGTCGAGCTGGGTGTCGTAACTGTCGCTTAGCTCGTCGTACCCGCCGAGATGGTACATCAAGTCTGACGGGACGAGGCGGTGCTCCGCCTCGCGTGTAACAAGGACGGTCGCGTTGGTACCCCACTCGGTGTTGTCCGGTCGCAAGGCCATGCAGACGGGAGACTCAAACACCTTGCCGTCGCTGGTTTCGGCGCGAAGCGCGATTGATTCAACGCCGCTGATTTTGCCCCGCCAAATGCCGTCCTCGTGGATGGTCGCCCCCACCGACAACTCGACCCTGTCGATGGTGGGAAGCTTCGCCCACGTGTAACCATCGTATATCGTCGAAATGTGCACCGGCACGAACGGTTCGGCGAACGTGCCCAGCGCCGCCAGCAGGTGGGCGTTGCCGCACCCGACCTCGTCGGCGTCCTCATCGTGGAAGCGATAACAACGCTCCAACTCAAGCTCCTTTGGAGCAGCGATTTGCACGGGTTCCAGCATGAAATCGGAAATGCTCAGCAAACCGGCGGTGTACATCGGTCTTGCCTCCGGCAGCTCGACCCCAAGCTCTTTGGCTCGCACGTAGTCCTTGTAAGGTAGGCGGTGATGCCCGCGCCGCTGAACGTATCGAAACGCCTCCAACTCCAGCGCGTGCTTCAGCACTGCGAACGCATCGTTTTCAACAAGGCATGTCTGTGTTGCTTCAGTCGGAAATGGAGTTTTCGGCCGTGCGGGTTAGTGTGGTCCCGATCGGAGGAAAACGACATGAACAACGCGAAGCAACGGCGGCATTTCACAGGGCAGGAGAAGGTGGCGATT
>JABFSN010000180.1 GCA_013140575.1 Phycisphaerales bacterium
GGGGGAGATGCTGCGCTCGCTGGAACGGGTGGTGGTGGCGTTTTCGGGCGGGGTGGATTCGACGTTGGTGTTGAAGGCGGCGGTCGAAGTGTTGGGGCGGGAGAACGTGCTGGCGGTCACCTCGCGGAGCGCGAGTGTGGCCGCGGCGGACGTTGAAGACGCGGTGCGCTTGGCCGAACAGATGGGGGCGGCGCATGAGTTCATCGAGACGGACGAGTTTACGAATCCGGACTATCTAGCCAACCCGACGAACCGTTGTTACCACTGCAAGACGTCGTTGTATTCGCACCTGGAGAGAATTCGGATTGAGCGGGGGATGCGTTTCATCGTGAACGGCACGAACGCGGACGACGAGACGGACTATCGGCCGGGGTTGTTGGCGGCGGCGGAGCATGGGGTGCGGGCGCCGGCGGCGGAGGCGGGAATGACGAAGTCGGACATTCGTGTTTGGTCGGCGCGGATGGGTTTGCCGACGCACGACAAGCCGGCGTCGCCGTGTTTGTCGAGCCGGGTTCAATACGGCGAGGCGATCACACCGGAGAAGCTGCGGCGCATTGAGGCTTGCGAGGCGTATCTGCGCGGGCTGGGGTTTCGCGAGTGCCGGGTGCGGCATCACGGCGATCTGGCGCGGATCGAGGTGGCGGCGGCCGAGGTGGAACGGTTGATGGCGCCGGCGTTGCGGTCGGGCGTGGATGGGCATTTTCGTGAGGCGGGGTATGCGTATGTAACGGTCGATCTGCGGGGGTTTCGGAGCGGGAGCATGAATGAGGGGATGGTTATGATAGGGACGAAGGGACGAAGGGACGAAGGGACGAAGAGGGCGGCTGGCGCGGGGTGATGGGCGCGAACGAATTGAAGCGTGCGCGGTATGGGATCGAGGCGGGAGCTGGAGCCGGATGTTCTGCTGGGGGCGTATGCGGACGGCATATTTCCGATGGCCGACGAGACGGGCGAGATCGAGTGGTTCAGCCCGGACCCGCGGGCGATCATTCCGTTGGATGCGTTTCGCGTGTCGAGCAATCTGGGGCGGTCGTGCCGATCGGGGCGGTTCGAGGTTCACATCAATCGCGATTTCGCGGGGGTGATGAGTGCGTGCGCGGAACGTGAGGAAGGAACGTGGATTTCGCGGGACATCATCGAGGCCTACACGCGGATACACGGTTTGGGGTTCGGGTACAGCGTCGAGGTCTATCGCGAAGGGGAGCTGGCAGGCGGGCTGTATGGTGTGGCGCTGGGGGGTGCGTTTTTCGGGGAGTCGATGTTTCACCGGGTGACGGATGCGTCCAAGGTGGCGCTGGTGCATCTGGTGGAGCGGATGAGGGCGCGGGGGTTCACGCTGCTGGACGTGCAATTCATGACGCCGCATCTGCGGCAGTTCGGGACGATTGAGATTCCGCGAGAGACCTATCTGGCGCGGCTGCAATCGGCCTTGAGACAGCGTTGCGTTTTCGCCGATTAGACGGGTGCATTGCGCGTCGACGGAGTCGTTGCGCCATGCGCCGGGGGCTGTTTCGCGCGGGCGTGTGTGGGGCGTCCAGCGGGATGGACGACACGCAGTCAGCGATTTCACGTGACTGGGTCGGGGCGCGGGAAGGGATTCCCGCGAAGAGGGGGTGCGAGAAGGGATTCTCGCACCAGCCGCACATGAGCGTGTTGACGGCGATTGCGGAATCCAACACAACCCCGACGTGCGGAAGCGTTGGTTACGAGGTGTTTCTGCGGAACATGTCGGCGCTGTGGAGGCGGGATCCGCGACTGGCGCAACGAATCGACGAGGTTCCGGAGGAGGAGTGGCCGGAGTTGATTCCGACGCGTTCGGGAGCAAGCACGTCGTGCCCGGGCGGCGCATGGTTGCACAGCCGGTATGACCCGCGGGGGGAGGCGGAGCGGTTTGTCGAGACGATTCCGGTGGACGACAAGTATTTTTTCGTCCTGTTCGGGATGGGGCTGGGTTATCACGTCGAGGCGCTGCTGGCGCGGATGAAAGGCGATTCTGTTCTGCTGGCCGTCGAGCCGTCGTTGGCGACGATGGCGACGGCGCTGGCGTGCGTCGATGTGTCCGCGGGCATTCAGTCGGGTCGGCTGTTGCTGCTGGACCGTCTGGAGAAGTCCGATCTTCACGACAAGCTGCAGCCGTACAACACGTTGATGATGATCGGGACGCAGTTCACGGCCGCCCCGGCGCTGGTCCGCGGGGCGGAGGCGTTTCACGACGAAGCGAGGCGGGTGCTGACGGATTACGTCGCCTATTCGCGGATGACGCTGCTGACGCTGGTGGGGAATTCGCAGGTGACCTGCCGGAACATTGCGCATAATCTGGCACACTACGCGGCTACACCGCCGGTGGACGCATTGAAGGACCGGTTCCGCGGGTACCCGGGGATTGTGATTTCGGGCGGACCGTCGCTGCGGAAGAATATCGAACTGCTGGCGGAGGCCAAGGGGCGGGCGGTGCTGTGCAGCGTGCAGTCGCTGTTCAAGCCGTTGCTGGCCCGGGGGATGGTGCCGGATTTTGTCACCGCGCTCGATTTTCATCCCATGTCGCGGCATTTTTTCGACGGGGCGCCCAGCGGGCACGACGTGCATCTGATCGCCGAGCCGAAGGTGAGCTGGCATGTGCTGGATCACTACGAGGGGCCGGTGTCGCTGCTGCACAATTCGTTCGTGGACCAGTTGATCGGCGGTTCGCTGGCGGCGCGGGACGGGTTGAAACCGGGGGCGACGGTGTCGCACCTGGCGTTTTACCTGGCCGAGTATCTGGGGTGCGATCCAATTATTTTCGTGGGACAGGACCTGGCATTCACGGGTCATTGTTTTTATATCCCGGGCGTGGACGTGCATGACACGTGGCGAAGCGAGATCAACCGGTTCAACCCGATGGAGACGCGGGAATGGGAGCGGATCGCCCGGAACCGGCCCATTCTTCGAAAAACGAAAGACGTTGAGGGGCGGCCGGTCTACACCGACGAGTTGTTGATGACCTATCTGGAGCAGTTCGAGCGCGATTTCGCGGTCACCCGGGCGACGATCATTAACGCCACGGAAGGCGGGGCCGTGTTGCGGGGCACGACGGCGATGACGTTGCGGGAGGCGATCGACCGTTATTGCACGCGGCCGCTGCCGGTCGACGCGTTTGACTATCGCAAGGGGCGTCCGTGGCGCGACGGGTCGAAACTGGCGGCGACGGCCAACGAGGTGCGCGATCGGATCGCCGAGATTGAGAAGATCGACGGCATCTGCGGGGAGATGCTGGGTCTGCTGGAGGAACTGGAGACGCTGACCGACGATCCGCCGCGGTTCAATCAGCGATTGGTTCGGGTGGACGAATTGCGATCCATCGTGACGCGGTCGTATCGGGCGTTTCAGATCGTCAATTCGGCCACGCAAATGGCGGAACTGCAGCGCTACGCGGCCGATCGGAAGATCGAGGCGGCCGGTGACGACGGGGTGGAGCGGGCGAAACGGCAGTTGGCGCGAGACAAGGGGTTCGTCGGCGGGGTGCGCGATGGGGCGCGGGGGATGCTGGAAATCCTGCGGCAGGCGGTGGAACGGTTGGAGCCGTAGATGGCGGCTGGGTGATCGGGTCGGCGGCGGCGTGGCACGGGCGTTCCGCCTGGTACGTATTTAGCGTCATCCTGGATCGCCTGCCGCAGGCAGGCCTGAATGTAGCCCCGCGTTTCAACGCGGGGTTCGCGGGCGTCGGCTGCATTCGGAGTCCCGGAGGGACGGCTGAATCCGTGCGCTGCGATTCAGCCGTCCCTCCGGGACTATGAAATGACTTGCGCCGCCGTCATCCCAGCACTGAAGTGCTGGGCTACATTCAAGGCGTCCCCGAGGGACGCTAAACACGTACTCCGCCCGTGCGGGTACATGGACAGGATGTCCATGCCACTGTGCAAACACATGGGCAGGATGCCCATGCCACGGATCGAGTGGCCGGTAGAAATGGAGCGGGACGGGTCGTGACGTGCATCGGAGTGATTGAGGCTGACTTGAAGGAGTCGCCGATCGGCACGCGGAGCCGATTGGGGGACGATCTGCGCGGCGAACCGGTGCTGACGCGCACCATTCGGCAGATGGGCCACGTCCGGTGCGTGGATCGTGTGTTTGTGCTGTGCGGCGACGACGAAATGGATCGATGCCGGTCGATGGTGCCGCAGGACGCGCGGGAACGGGTGACGGTGCGTGGCACGCGGATCAAACAGACGCCGTTTCGTCATCTGGTGCGGACGGCGCGGAAATGGTCGCTGGACGGGTGGCGCGGGGGACTGGGCGGCGTGTGCTGCATGGACGAGTACACGCGGACCGACGAACTGGCGCTGTTGGCCCACGAACAGAAGGCCGACACCGTGCTGTGCGCGCCGGCCGCGGCTCCGTTGTTCGATCCGAAGTTGGCCGACGCCATGATCGAGCACGCGGAGCGGACGCGGGAGGAGTCGCGGCTGACGTTCGTGCAGTCGCCGCCGGGATTGGCCGGAACCGTTTTCCGGACGGAATTGCTGATCGAGATGGGTCAGAAACACGTGCCGCCGGGGTTCGTGACCAGCTACAAGCCGGACACGCCGCAGATGGACCTGGCGTTGAAATCGTGCTGCTACCCGGCGTCGCGGGCCGTGCGGCATTCGAGCGGGCGAATGATCGCGGACACCGATCGGGCGTGGGCATCCATCGCCGAGTACGTGGCCGGGGGCGGGCCGATCGACGCGGAACGCATCGGGCAGTGGCTGATGGACCGCGACGCATCGGCCGTTCCGGCGTTGCCGCGGGAGGTCGAAATCGAGCTGACCACCGACGATCAACTGCCCAACGCATTGCTGCGACCGCGTGGCGATCGCGTGCGGCGGCGGGGGCCTATCGAATTGGGCATCGTGGAGCGGATCGCGACGGAAATGGCCGCGTTCGACGACGCGTTGATCGTGCTGGGCGGTTTCGGGGAGCCGTTGCTGCACCCGCGGTTCGACGAGGTGCTGCGGAATATCCGATCGGCCGGCGTTTATGGCGTGGCGGTTCGAACGAACGGGATCGCGCTCGACGCAGAACGCATCGAATCGTTGATCCGGCATCAGGTGGACGTGCTGAACGTCGTACTGGACGGGTGGACCGCTGCAACCTACGCGGCCGTGCAGGGCGCCGACCGGTTGGACGCCGTGCTCGCCAACATCAAGCGGCTGACGACGATGCGGAACGAGGCCCAATCGGTGGCCCCGCTGCTGGTTCCCGAACTGACCAAATCGAACGAGACGGCCGACGAGATGGAGCCGTTTTTCGACGGCTGGGTGCGGGAGACGGGCTGGGCGTGCATTTCGGGTTACAGCCATTACGCCGGTCAGATGCCCGACCGCGCGGTGATGGACATGACCCCGCCGACGCGGTTCGCCTGCCGCCGCATCCGCCACCGGGCGACGGTACTGGCCGACGGAACGATGCCGGTCTGCGATCAGGATTTCAACGGCCTGCACCCGGCCGGCGATTTGCATCGCATGTCGCTGGCTGACTGCTGGCACGGACCGACCATGACCCGCGCCCGCGAGCGCCACCGCGATGGCGATTTCAACGCGACGCCGTTGTGCGCCCGCTGCGCCGAATGGCATCGACCATGATCCGAATCGTCGGGTCGATGACCCGACCTACCAGCCTGCATCAAGTCTTCAATCAAGCCGTTCGTGACATTGCCTGCCCACGGTTTGTGCCATTCGCGGCCCGTTCGTATAGAAACTCCGGGGCCAGGTCGGCGCCCGTCGGCCAGATGACCGTGTTGAGTTCCTTGTCCAGCCGGAAGTCGCGGAACAGGGCCGGGTCTTTCAGCGGTTCAAAAACGTCGCCCCATAGCTCGTCGGTAAGGTCCACGTCGCCTTCGACCCCGTCCTCGAACTTGAAGCGAATCGTATAGCCCCGCACGAACGCCGCGCACTCGAGCTTGGGAATCATGGCTACTCCAGCGGTTCGATGGGGCGCAACGCCTTGCGTGCCCGGGCCAGGTTCCAGTCGTCAAGCAACTCGGTTTGATGGCGACTGAACCACTCCAGCACCAGATTCATCGCCCGCCGGGGAAATCGTCCTTCGACTACACCGTCGGCGATCCGGACGGTTATTTCGTATCCGCCGTACTTGGCGTGGAAATGCGGCGGTGCATGATCATTATAATACATCTTAGATGACGATTCCGAGGAATCTGGAGATTTCAGCCATTTGCAATCACCATTACCACGGGTTGCACGGTACTTCCCGCAGTCCTTAGCCGCGGCTGACCGCCGTCGATTCAACCAATAATCGAACCGATGACTCCGAATCGCCGCGCAACCCATCCTACTCGGCAGCACCCGTTCGATAGAGCCGGTTCCCGCGGCTTGAACGGTCATTTGGCCGCGCCTACACTTCCAATGTACGGCGTATTGGCATTATTGAATTGTAACTGGAACGACCATGCGGCCTGATTTGGGGCGGTTTGTCGGGATCGACTTGGGCACGACGTATTCAGCCATTGCCTATCTCGACGCGCACGGGGCGCCGGAAACGGTGCCGAACCGCGACGGGCAACTGGTGACGCCGAGCGTGGTGGCCATTCTGCCCGATCGCAAGGTCGTCGTCGGCGAGCAGGCCCGGGCGCTGGCCATCGAACGTCCGGACCGCGTGGCGTTGAATTTCAAGCGCGACATGGGCGAACGGTTTTATCACCGGGCGGTGGGCGGCAAGGATTTTTCGCCGGAAGCATTGTCGGCGTTGGTGTTGAAGCGGCTGAAGGAGGATTTCGAGGCCCGGTTCGGATCCATCGATGGCGCGGTCATCACCGTGCCCGCCTATTTCGGCGATTCGCGGCGCAAGGCCACTGAAGACGCGGGACGGATCGCGTCGTTGCGCGTTGTCGACGTGATCAACGAGCCGACGGCGGCCGCGCTGGCCAACGCGTTCCGGCGCTACCTCGCGTCGGGCGGGTCGGCGATTCGATTCGAACTGGCGGCGATCGCGGCCACCGCGCCATCGACCACGCTGGTGTTCGACCTCGGCGGCGGGACGTTCGACGTCACCGTCATTCGCATCAGCGGCGAGCATTTCAACGTATTGGCCACCGGCGGCGAGGTGCGGCTGGGCGGCGTGGATTTTGACCGGCGATTGGCCGACGCGGTCGCGGACGAGTTCGTTCAAACGCACGGGGTCGATCCGCGCGACGAACCGGTGACCATCGCCCGGCTGGTGGCCGCTTGCGAACGGGCGAAGATTCATTTGAGCAGCACGTCGCAGGTGGCGATCGACGTGGACTACATGGGGCGGCAATGTTCCGTGCCGTTTTCGCGGCAACGGCTGGAGGAGCTGACGGCCGATCTGCTGACCCGTCTGCAAATGTCGGTGGAATTGTTGCTGGCCGACGCCATGTTGACGTGGGACCGGATTGACGACGTGCTGCTGGTGGGCGGGTCGTCGCGCATGCCGATGATCGCCCAAATGCTCGAACGCATGTCGGGCAAGCATCCCAACATGGCCACCGCGCCCGAACAGATCGTCGCCCACGGAGCGGCGATCCACGCGGCCATCACGCAGATGACGGCCTCGCCGATGACGTCGGCCGCCGACGGTTCGCGGTCGATGACGCAGGACGGCTTGACCGACGACGAGCCGGATCGGCCCAGCCTGCTGGACATTTTCGACCCGCCGGTGATCGAGGCCGCCAACAAGGTGCGGATGACGGACGTGAATTCGCACAGCCTGGGGGTGATCGTGCGCGCGTCGCGGGAGAATAATCGCATTGTCAATTCGGTGGTCATACCGGCCAACACGCCATTGCCCACGTCGCGTACCAAAATTTTCGGGACCGAAGCGCCGAATCAACGGGTGGTGCGTTGCCGCGTGGTCGAGGGGGACACGCGCGACCCGCGGGGTTGCACGCAGATCGGCGAGGTCACCATCCGCGATCTGCCCAAGGGGTTGCCGCAAGGCACCCCGGTCGAGGTCAGCTTCCGCTACGACCGCAGCGGGCGGATTCACGTGCAGGCCGTTGAGATGTCGTCCGGGGTTCGGGCGGAGGCCGACATTGTTCGCGATTCGGGATTCGATCAGGTCACCATCGGCGAACTGACCCGCGCCGTGTCCGAATTGGCCGTCGAGTGACGGCCGCAGTCGAGTTCCAATCAAAACCCCGGACGCCAGTCCGGGACCGAATGACGACCGACTCGCCTTGGTTTTGAAGATGCACGCCGGTTCAGGCTCGGCCCGCCACTCGCGTGGCGGGTTCTGATCACGGCGCGGCGCGCAGCAATACGCGGGACCACGGTTCGGCCCCGATTCAGAACCCCGGACGCCAGTCCGGGGCCGAGCCCCAACCGGTTCCCAACCGTAGCGATACTGACCACACTTTCCGCGCCGCCCGCCACTCGCGTGGCGGGTTCCGATCAATACATCCGATTCGTCGATTCAATTGCGGTCTCGCCCGTGTATGATTCGATAACCTAGCACTCGAACCAAGGCGCCGCCGCATGACCCACATCGAACCCACCGATCCCTACGTCGAACTGCTGCACCTGCCGCCGGGGCGCCGGCCGCCGAATCATTACGAATTGCTGGGCCTCGAATTGTTCTGCAGCTCGCCCGAACGCATTCAACAGGCCGTGCGGAAGCAGTTTCGACTGGTCAAGCCCTATCAGGACCACCCCGTCCGCGTCACCCGCGAGGGAATTCAGGACATCATGAACGCGATCGCCACCGCACGCGTCGTATTGACCGACCCGGACCGCAAGGAATCGTACGACCGGGTGCTGGCCGTCGAATTGAACATCGACCGCGACGCCCATCTGGCCGGGCGGTTGGCCGCGCCATTGCCGGAATTCGCCCTGCGCGTGGTGGCGGGTCCGTCGCTGGTTGACGAGCGGATCGAATTGCTCGAGGGCACGACGTACGAGATCGGCGCGTCGACCCGCTGCGCGTTGACCGTTGATCCGGGCCGGGCGGCGGAACTTCACGCTCGCGTGCATCACGTCGACGGGGTCTGGTGTGTGGAGCGCCTGGCCGAGGAACACGGACTGTGGTTCAACGGCACGGAATGCACGGCGGCCGATCTGAACGTCGGCGACATCGTCGATTTCGGCGGCTATCGGTTCGCGTACGAGGCGATCGAACGGACCTCGACCATGCCGAATGCACCCTCGCGGAAGAAGCGAAGGGTTCACCCGCCGCGCAGCCCCGCGCCGTCCGGTCAGGCTTCGGGCGGTCCATCGCCGCGCGGACCGGCCGGCCGCGTTCACGCCTCCCGCGGGCAGGCGCCGCCGCTGTCGCTGATGATCCGCAGCGGGCCGAGCATTCCCTCGCACACCATGAACGTACTGCCGCCGCAGCGCATCGTCATCGGCAGTGGCGAGGCCGCACTGTGGCAACTGCCCGACCGCCGCGTCTCCCGGCTCCACGCCGCCGTGCAGAGCGTCGGCGACCGCTGGGAAGTCGAAGACCTCGGCGGCGTCAACCCCACCCAGGTCAACGGCGCCGAAATTCTCCGCCACATCCTCAACGATCGCGACGTCCTCACCATCGGCCCGTTCGAGATCCTGGCGAGTTTGAGGTACTGAGTGCCGCACTGGCACGGATCCGGCTCGGAAATGGCGGAGTACATCTCCCAAAACCTCTAAATTCCTCGCGACCGGAGTTTACCCGTGACGTCGGGATGGGTATCATGAACAAACCGTGAAGATGTCGAGGGAATCGCAGCCGTGACGATTCGACTCAATCTAACACCCGAGGTCGAAGCGCGTCTGAAGGCGCAGGCGGCCGCCACGGGTATGTCTCTCGACTCCTACCTGCATTCGCTGATTGAACAGGCCGCACGTTCAAATGCATCGGCCGCGACGACGGTCGCATTGCTCGACGCGTGGGAACGTGAAGATGAAACGGACGATCCGGCGGAACTGGAGCGGCGCCGCGCCGACTACCGGTGCTTCGCCACAGCCATGAACGCCAATCGCCAGGGGCAACGGGCGCTCTTTCCGTGAGCCGCGTCGTGCTGCTTGACGCGGGCCCGCTCGGCCTGTTGACGCATCGCAAGGGCGTCGCGGAGGCGGACGCCTGCCGCGAATGGCTTCGCAACGGGTTGAATGGTGGTTTCACCTATCATGTTCCTGAAATCGCCGACTACGAAGTCCGGCGGGAACTTCTCCGCGCGGGAAAGTCGCTCGGCATCACCCGGCTCGATGCCTTCATCGCGGCCGAACCCGCCCGATATCTGCCGATCACGACCGGCGTGATGCGTCAGGCCGCGGAATTCTGGGCGGACGCCCGTCGTCGAGGGCAACCCACCGCGCCGGATCCCGCGCTCGACGCGGACGCCATTCTGGCCGCGCAGGCAGCCGTCCTGGATGCCGTCACCGGTTCCGTCATCATCGCCACGACAAACGTCGCGCATCTCGGTCGCTTCGTACCCGCCGAGCATTGGAATCGGATTGCTCCCTGAGCCGGTATTTCGCACGACCCGCCCGTTCGAAATCCTGGCGAGTTTGAGGAATTGAGTGCCTCGCTATTACGGTTCGGGCTCGGAAATGGCGGAACACATCTCCTGTAACTCCCAAATGCGGACTGCTCGATTGCGACTGCGACGAAGACCGGCCGGTTGAAGCTGCGATCATTTAACGGTTGCTTTCGCCCCCACCCCGGAACCGGCGCACCGGGCGGTTGCGGGTTCGATGAACGATTGTAACGGTTCAGCCAAGTGCAATGCCGCGACAATTAAGACACTCGTTACTCTCAATGGCAGGGCAGGTTTTACCCGCCGTGCGTCCTCGGGGCGGGGATGTCGTCGGAGTCGTCGTCCAGGGACTGAAGTCCCGTACGTGATTAGCGTCCCCTCCTGCTTTCAGAGCACCGGGCGCGAGCCCGGTGATGCGATCGGCAAGTTGCCGCGCGATTGAGGCAACCGTGGGCTTGCGCCCACGGCTCTAATTCGCAGTATTCGTCGCTAATCACATACGAAGTCCCTGGCTAAAATCGTGCGCCCTCCGGGCGGAAAGTGCGTCACAGGCGACTGTATTTTCAGAGCAGCGGAACCTTCACGCCAGGGGCGTGGATACCGCTACTCCATTTCGGGGACACGCTTACTCCAGCACGTGGATGTTGTGCTTTTCGCCGATTTCTTTGAGCTCCTTCGGCCAGACGGTGACGGAGACTTCGCCGATGTGCGCTTTGCGCAGGAGGAGCATGTAGGTGCGGGACTGGCCTATGCCGCCGCCGATGCTCAAGGGGAGTTCGTTGTTGAGGATGCCCTGGTGGTAGGGCAGACGCATCAAGTGAGTCAGTTCGGACATTTCCAACTGGTGCCGCAGTGTGTCCGCGTCGACGCGAATGCCCATCGAAGACAACTCGTGGCGACGGCGGGTGACGGGGTTCCAGACGAGGATGTCGCCGTTCAGCCCGTGAGCGATCTTGCCTTCGGGCGACGTGGTTTCGGTGAACCAGTCGTCGTAGTCGGCGGCGCGCATCTCGTGGGGCAGGCCGTCCGCGAGGGGGTACCCGATGCCGACGATGAAGACGGCGGGGAATTCCTGAAGGATGGCCGTCTCGCGTTGTTTGCGGGGCAGGTCGGGGTAGCGTTCGAGGATTTCCTCGGCGTGCAGGAATGTCAGTTCGTCGGGGAGCGGCTTGTAACGCCGGGTTCGCAGGTCGGGGAATTCCTTGTGGGCGAAGGTTTCGGCGCCTTTGATCACCTTCCAGATGCCGGTGACGATCATCCTGAGGAAGTCGAGATTGCGATCGGCCGCGGTGATGACGCGTTCCCAGTCCCACTGATCGACGTAGGCGGAGTGGTCGTGGTCGAGGAAATAGTCCTTGCGGACGGCGCGCATGTCGGTGCAGATGCCTTCGCCCGTTTGACAGTCGAATTGCTGGAGGGCGGCTCGTTTCCATTTGGTGGCGGCCTGCACGACCTGGGCGGTGATGCGTTTTTTGAGACCGAGACCGCAGGGGAATTCGACGGGGGTGCGCGAGCCGTCGCGGTCGAGCATGTCGTTGATGCCGCCGTCGGTAGTGACGATGAGCGGGCAGGTGACCATCATCAGGTTAAGCTCCCGGCAGAGGTGCTCCTCGATGTAGGTTTTGACGGCGAAGATGGCTTCCTGGGTGTCGCGGCGGTCGAGCAGGGGGTGATAGTCCCTAGGCAGGACCTTTTCGACTTCCCTGTAGGTGCTGATACCCGGACCGGCCAAGTCCAACGTCTTGTCTACCATTCTTGATGCCTCCATTGAATCGAAACGTGCTGTCTCCGGCCACGAGCGTGGTTGAAGATGCCCCGGTTTCGTGGCAATCGGCGTGCCATGCAACGACAAAGGCGGACGCTTCGCCTGCCGCTTTTCGCTAAATTGCAAGGGCGATGCTGCGTTTTTGGTTGATTTGGCACGCGATTTGCCAGAAGTCTTTTCAGCGCGATTGCCCGTGCGATGGCAGTCGGATCATTTCTAGCGAGGAGGTGCGTTGTGTCGCTGCGCACGTTTCATCTGGTGTTTATTCTGTCGGCGATCGTTTGTGCCGACATGTTCGGCGCGTGGACGGCGTGGGACTACCCCCGAAGCCAGGACGTCTGGCTTTTGAGTCTGGGAATCGCGTCGATCGTCGGCGGGTTCGGGTTGATCTGGTACGCGATCCAAGCGGTCGACGGGTGGGACAAGGCGAACATTCACTAACGCGGTGAAGACGATCGCGATCGCGATGCCGTCGGCCGCCGGGAGGTGTATTGCCATGAAACTGGAACCGTTCTTGAAGGAGCGCGGCGTCGCGTTCGAAAAAACCGGGCATCGTGCGACGTACACGTCACAGACGATGGCGCAGGCCGAGCATGTGACCGGGTACATGGTGGCCAAGCCGGTCATCGTGAAGGGGGATACGGGTTACGCGATGTGCGTGGTGGCGGCGCCGGATCACGTGGATCTGAAGCAGGTGGGCAAGGTGCTGAAGGATGCGCACGTGCGCCTGGCCGGGGAGAAGGAGATGGCCGGTCTGTTTCCGGATTGTGAATTGGGAGCGGAGCCGCCGGTGGGGGCGATGTTCGGGATGAAGACGATCATGGACACGGGGTTGCGGCTGGATGAGTTCCTGGTCATGCAGGCAGGCAGCCATACGGAAGCGGTCCGGATTCGCCGCGACGACTGGGAGAAGCTGTGTGAGCCGGTGGTGGCGCCGATTTCGTTGGCGTGACGGGCGGGCGTTTCCGCACGACGAGGACGCTGCACGGTGATTGGATCGGCTCGAGATTGGGCGACGTCGCGAGATTGCGACGCCTTGAATCTGTCGCCCCTACCGGGGCTGTGGGTGGTCACGTTCGCTTCCGGGGGCTGACGCCCCCGGCTATTGACTATCGCCCCTGCGGGGCTGTGCCCATTCGTGGAGGCGAGTGACGGCGGTCGAAGAACCGTCACGTGCATGAATCGTGAAGAGCGAAAGCGTGGTGAACAGATGACGGAGATGATCATCTGCGGGCGCGGGGGGCAAGGGGGTGTCACGCTGGCCAAGTTGATCGCGGCGGCCTATTTCCTGCGCGACAAGCACGTTCAGGCGTTCGGGGTGTACGCGGCCGAGCGGTCGGGGGCGCCGTTGCAGGCGTTCGTGCGGGTGGACGACCGGGAGATCACGAATCACAACCAGATTCGGTCGCCGGACCACGTCGTCGTTTTGGATCGGACGCTGATCGGTCCGGGGGTGTCGGCCGGACACAACGCGGACGGGTGGATCGTGCTGAACACGCCGGCTGGGCCGGAGTCGTTTTCCGACGTCTTTCCGGGGAGACGGGTCGCGACGATTGACGCCACGTCGATCGCCGTCGAGCAGGGTTTGGGAACGCGGACGGTTCCGATCGTCAACACGACGATGCTGGGGGCGGTGGGGCGGGTGATCGGCTTGACGCAGGAGGACGTGCGGGCGGCGTTGGCCGAGGTGGGGTTCACCGGCGCCAACGAATCGGCGGCGGCGCGGGCGTTTGAATGCGTGCGGATGAGGCATCTTGCCGGGGTGGCGACGGAAGTCGCGCCGCGGAAGAAGTCGGGTCGCGTGACGGGGATTTTGGATGACGCGGTGGGGGCGATGCCGGCGATTCACACCGGCGATTGGGCGACGCGCCGGCCGGAACGGCGCTCGCTGAAGCCGCCGTGCAACAACGGATGTCCGGCGGGTAACGACGTTCAGGCGTTCGTGGGGGCGGTGTCACGCGAGGATTACGCGGAGGCGTTGCGGGTGATTCTGCAGACGTCACCGTTTCCGGGGGTTTGCGGACGGGTGTGCCCGGCGCCCTGTACGCAGGCGTGCAATCGGACGGCGTTCGATGAGGCGATCAACGTTGCGGAGATTGAGCGATTCGTGTCGGACCGGTGGCGTCGGCCTGAACCATCGGCGCCGTGGCGTGCGGAGCGCGTTGCGGTGGTCGGATCGGGGCCGGCGGGATTGAGCGCTGCGTATCACCTGGCGCGGCTGGGCTACGCGGTGACGGTTTACGAGTCGGGCGAGGAGTTGGGCGGGGTGATGCGGACGGGGATTCCGGCGTATCGGCTGCCGCGGGAGGTGCTGGATCGCGAGATTGAGTACATCCTGGAAAATGGCGTGACGGCGAAGATGCGGAGTCCGGTTTCGAGAAAGGACTTGCTACGGCTGACGCACGAATACGCGGCGGTGTTTGTCGGCACGGGATTGCAGAGCGCGCAGGGTCTGGAGTTGGGCGGCGCCCGGGGGGCGGTCGAGCAGGGGCTGGATTTTCTGGATCGCGTGCGGCGCGAACCGGAGGACATGACCGGTCAACGGTTGGTGGTGATTGGCGGCGGGAACACGGCCATCGACGCGGCGCGGACGGCGCGGCGCTCGGGGGCGCACGTGACCATTCTGTATCGCCGAAGCCGCGCCGAGATGCCGGCGATTGCCGGGGAAGTTGAGGCGGCGATTGAAGAGGGGGTCACGCTGAATGAGCTGGTATCGCCGTTGCAACTGCGGCGCGGTCCGACGGGTGCGCTGTTGACGTGCGTGCGGATGCGGCTGGGGGAGGCCGATGAATCGGGTCGGCGGCGGCCGATTCCCGAGGAGACGGAGGATGCGTATTTCGACGTTGCGGCGGATCGGGTGATTCTGGCGCTGGGTCAATCGGCCAACTTGTCCATTCTGCCGGAGGGGGGCGAGGTGCATGACGGGCGGGCGTTGATGGGATTGACGGGGGCGCCGGTGTTCTGCGGCGGCGACTTCGCGACCGACGACGGGACGGTGGCGGCCGCGATCGGCAGCGGTCATCGCGCGGCGCTGCACATCCATCGCACGCTGACGGGCGAAGATATGTTTCCGCCTGCGGGACCGGAAGTCGCGACGGCGGAGGCGATCACGATGCACGTTTTTTCGCACGCGCCGCGGCGGCGGGGCGAGGTGCTGCCCGCGGCGCAACGGCGGCGGAGCTTCGCGGAAGTGCACGTGGGATTCAACAACGGCGACGGCGTTTCGGCGGCGGTGGCCGAGGCGCGTCGGTGTTTCAGTTGCGGAGTCTGCAATCAATGCGACCGATGTCTGGAGCACTGTCCGGAAGGCATCCTGATGCGTGACGGTGCGGGTTATCGGTTTGATTATGACTATTGCAAAGGCTGCGGTATCTGCGCGACGCAGTGCCCGCGGGGGGTGATTTACATGGCCGAGCTGTAATTCTGCGTTTGAGACGCGTGTTCACGGCCGAACGCTTCGGGGGCGGTGGTCGGGACGACGGAAAAACCGCTCCCTGACGGTCGCGGCTCGAAAAGAGGCGTTTGTGGGGGCGGCAGGTGTTCGTGGTGGGCGGTGCCCACCCTACGGGGATTGCGTCCACGGGCGGCGGCGGATGGCGGGTGAAACCCGCCCTACCGAACTATGGGCGGGGGTCAAATTGGTTTGGTAGGTCACCGCGCCCGGAGGCGAAGCGTGTCTGTGTCTGGGATGTGGCGTTCTGGGTGTTCGTGGTGGGCGGTGCCCACCCTGCGGGGAATGCGTCCACGGGCAGAGGCGGGTGGTCGGCGGGGTCAAGACGGGAGCCAGGGTATGGCA